>NZ_DASRXF010000036.1:0-22423 GCF_035654295.1 Noviherbaspirillum sp.
CTTGGCGGCATACATGGCTTGGTCCGCCTTGCGGATGAGCTCTTCGGAGCTCGGGCCGTCATCCGGGAAGACCGCCACGCCGATGCTGCCCGAGACGTAGGCCGACTCCTTGTTGAGCCGGAACGGGCGGCTCAGCGCATCGAGCAGTTTCTGGGCGAGGTGCTCGACGTGGTCGAGCTGGCCGAGCGTGGTGAGGATGACGGTGAATTCGTCGCCGCCCAGCCGTGCCACCGTATCCGAGGCGCGTACGCATTCGGCGATGCGCTGCGCTGCTTCCTGCAACAGGAGATCGCCTGCATCGTGGCCGAGGAGGTCATTGACCTGCTTGAAGCGGTCGAGGTCGATGAACATCAGTGCGATCTTGGTCCCGTTGCGCTGCGCGTTGACCACTTCGCGGTTGAGGCGGTCGCGGAACAGGCGGCGGTTGGGCAGGCCGGTGAGCGCATCGAAATTGGCATGCTGCCAGATGCGCTCGTCGGCTTCCTTGCGTTCGGAAATGTCGGTGATCATGCCGGTCATGCGCACCGGCTGCGCACGGGCGTCGCGCGCCACCACGATGCCGCGCGAGAGCAGCCATTTGTAGCTGCCGTCGCGGCAGCGCATCCGGTATTCGCAGGAAAAGGTGCGATTGCCGGTATCCCGCAGGCATTCCCTTGCAGCCTCTTCAAGCCGCTCCACGTCGTCGGGATGGACCAGCTTCATCCACACGTCAGTGTGGACCGGCATCTCGTCGGCGGCGTAGCCGATGATCTCGCTCATCTGTGCCGACACTTCGATCCGGCCGTCCTTCACGTACCAGTCCCAGACGCCGTCGCCCGTGCCGGCGACCGCCAGGCTGAGGCGCTCGTTGGTCACCCGCAGTTCCTGCTCGGCGCGGCCGCGCTCGACGGCTTCGCGCGTGCGTGCCGCGGTTTCCTCGATCAGGTGGATCGCGGCGGCCGGCCAGGAATGCGGTTCCTTGCACAGCACCGCGAACAGGCTGCGCAGGCGGCCATGCCGCAGCAGCGGAACGGCTACGCCCGCGCGGGCGTCGATTTTCTCGAACAGCGATGCGGGCACACCGGAGGTCTGGCTGTCGCTGGCGATGTCATTGATCACGACGGTAGTGCCGTTGCGCAGCGCGCGCGCCGTCTGCACACCGAAGTCCTGCAGCCGCCAGTAGCCCGCCAGCTTGCGCGCCGAGGCATGGTAGTCGGCGCGGATGATGAGGTGGATTTCGTCGTCCTCGAATTCGGCGAAGTAGACGTGATCGGCATCGAGCCGTTCTCCGAGCAGCCGGCACACGGTCCGTGGAATCTCCGCCGGATCGCCGATGTCGCGCAGGCAGGCTTCCAGCTTGAGCATGAACGTCTGCCGTTCGTCGTTTTGCCGGCGCTCCGTAATGTCCTCGATGACGGCCACGTTGTACTTCACCTCGCGCGCGGCGGCATCCAGGATGGACGTGGCATTGATCCTGGCCCACATCACGCTGCCGTCCTTGCGCAGGTAGCGCTTCTCGACGGTGAAGCTCGGAATCTTGCGGGCCATCGACTGCCTGAAAGCGTCCATGCCGACCTCCCGGTCGTCCGGGTGGGACAGGTCGGCGAACTTCTTGTCGTACAGCTCCTCGCGCGAGTAGCCGACCATCTCGCAGAACTTCCGGTTGACGAGGCGGTAGCGGCCATCCGGGCTGATATGGGTGATGCCGATGCCGGCCTGCTCGAAAGTGGCGTTGAACACTTCCGCATTTTCACGCAAGGCTTGTTCCGCGAGCCGGCGCTCGCTGGTGTCGTTGACCACGCCGATAATGCGGAAGCATCCGCCCTCAGGGCTGCAGAAGCCTTCGCCGATGCAGGAGATATAACGCAGGCTGCCGTCGGGAAGCCGGATCGTGTAGTCGACCTGCATGCGCGGGTTCTGATCGTCCATCCTGGCCAGGAGCTGTTCGAGTTGCTCCCTGTCCTCGGGAATCAGGCGCGCGATGTAGTCGGCGGCACGGTGGCCTTCGGTGGCGCCCAGTCCGAAAATTTCGCGGGTGCGCTCCGAGAAGATGACTTCATCGGTGCGCAGATCCCAGTCAAAAGTGCCGAGCTTGGCGATCTCGAGGGCGGTGCGGAAGCGCGCGCCGCTTTCGCGCAGGCGCGCCTGCGCCCTTGCGCGTTCGACCGCGTCCCAGGTCACTGCGGCGACTTCTTCCATGCAGGCAATTTCGTCCGGGGTCCAGCTCCGGTGCTCACCGCTGTGGGCGTAGAAGCCGCCCTGCCAACGCCCGTGACGCACGATGGGGACGCCGATGCAGGCGCGTACGCCCAGTGAAGGGAGCACGGAATCGGCGGTCAGCGGATCGCTCTTCACTTCGGTAATCGCGATCGTCCGCCCGGCGTTTGACGCCTCCGTCAGCCCCGTGCCCAGCGCACGTTCCGGCAGCGCGACATCGATGGGGGCGAGCGTGCCATCGTTCCAGGTGATGGTATGGCGCAGCAGGCCGTCTTCGGATATTTCCGCAAAACCCGCCCGGTTCACGGCGAGATGGCGGCCTACGGTTTCCGCCGCAGCATGCATGATCTCGTCCGGGTCCTTCAGGTCACGCAGGAGCCGGGTCATGTTGACCAGGGCGGTGTGGCGTTCGCTGGTGGCCTGGAGGATAGCGCGCCCGCGCATGGCGCTGGTGGTTTCGAACGTGACCACGATCACGCCGTCGATCCCGTCGTTGTCGCCCCAGATCGGGCTGAGGCTGTGGGTGAAGGAGGCTTCGTCCGGGAGCACCCCGCGTTCCAGCCGATAGCGGACGTCTTCGTCAAAGGTCGTCTTGCCTTTCAGCGCCTGCTCGAAAACCGGCCCGAGCTCATCCCAGATCTCATGCCAGCATTCCCGCACCGGCTTGCCCAGGCTTGCCGGATGTTTGGCCCGGTAGATGGGGATGAAGGCATCGTTATAGATCGAGAACAACTCCTTGCTCCAGTGCACTGCCATCGGGAAGCTGGAGTGGAGCGCCGTTCGCACCAGCGCCTGAAGGCTTGCCGGCCAGCCAGAGGGCGGGCCAAGCGGGTGGGTCGCCCAGTCGAGTGCCCGGAGCAGCCGCCCGCATTCCCCGCCGCCGTCAAGGCACGAGGAAGAGCGAACTGCGAAATCCCGGGCTGGAGGCCTTGCGTCCTGATGCACGGAAACTCGATGTGTAGTGGCGAAAGGAATTTGCCCGTGCATCAGCACAGGCAAAATGTTTAGACGAAGGTTTGCTGCGTTGGTGCCGCGAAGGGGAGGCGGCTTATCGCGAAGAAAGGGTGGGGCGGGCGGAGGGGTAAGCGGCGCTTGCCGCGATTGCGTCCCTGATGCCTTTGCGCAAGGCGTCGAAGGAAGCGTCCTTGCCGAACTTTTCAGCGAAGCGGGTGAGGTCGGTAAAGGCGGTAACCTTCAAAAGTTCGGCAGCCGCGCGGATACCTTGCACGATGGCCTGGGAGTAACGGCTTCCGGCGCCGAGGAGAATGAAGAAGGGAAGGGTTTCGAATTCCGGGGTTTGGCGCACGAAGCGCAGCAGGTCGAACACTTTGCCGTTGTCGAAATGCACGCCGCAGGTCACCATTTGCACGCTGCCGTCGAGCGCCCGGCAAGCTTCCTCGTAGGTGTGGCAGAACACGGCATTGAACTCGTCGCCGAGGATGATCTTGCTGAGCGCCATGTCTTCCGGCCGGATGGCGATCAAGAGCTTGGGGCGCAGGTCGGCGGAGGGTTGTGCAGCAGCCTTTTGTTCGGAATCGTAGGCGAGGTAAAGGCCCATCCGGGCTCCCCTTTTAATCTGGATCAAACGAGCGGGGCAGTGTAAGACAGAATCCTTAGGCGCCGCGCTCTAAACATAACCGGCGATCGACCCTGAAGTACGGCAAAATGTTCCCTTAATAAAACGAGAAAGCTACAGAAAATCATGTATTTATCGGTAGAAATTGATCTTCTGCATGAAACGCGGGGGAACTGGGCGGCACCTGTGTCGATCCTTCTGGAAGGACAGTTCACGGAAAGGATTGCCGGTGAGTACAGCACATAGGCCCCGGCTGCAGGTCTTTCTCGACCTCGATGGCGTGTTTGCGGATTTCGACGCACGCGTCAAGCGGCTGACGGGGAAGCATCCGAACCAGCTCGACCGCAATCGCTTGTGGAAGATGGTCAACTCGGACAAGCGCTTCTTCGCGGAGCTCGAGCTCATCGAAGGCTGCATGATTCTGTGGGAGGCGACACGGGACCTGGAACCGATCTTCCTGACCGGCGCGCCGAGCAACAAGGTGTTCCAGGAGCAGAAACGCGAATGGGTCGCCCGCATCTTCGGGCCGGAATTCGTGGTGCATGTGGTGCCGAGGAAACTGAAGGCCGATTACAGCGGCCCGCACAAGGTGCTGATCGACGATACGCCGGACAACATCGAGGCGTGGATCGCCCGCGGCGGCTACGGCATCCTGCACGAGGGCGACCATGCGTCCACGGTGCGCGCTCTGCACGAACTGCTGGCGCTGTACAGGGAGGAATCGGAGAAATAGGCGCTGCGGGGCCAAGATCCCCGCCGCATTGAACTGGCGCAAGACGCGGCGTGCAAGCGACTCCTATAAATAGGATTTTTTCAGGCCGCAGAAAGGACATGCAATGGATACCGCCCCGGATTTCGAACTGATCAAGGATGCCTACGCCATCATCGACGGCATTCCGGAGACCGCGATCGACCTCGACGAGCTCGTCAGCGTTCGCGGCGAGACCCTGGAGCACGGGACGATGTGCTCGCCCGCCGGGTGGCTGGCGCAGCATCCGAAGTTCATGGCGCTCGGCTTGTCGCTGTCGGACGACGATACCCGTCTGCAGCTGGCGGGGGAGCCGCCGGTGGACGAATCGCCGGCCGACATCCTGGCCAGGGTGTTCAACCTTGCGCCCGGTGATGCACGCCACCTGTTCGCCGACAGGAACACCTATACCCTGGGCGATGACTCCGGGCTGAGCGACAAGCGCCTGTGGCAGCGCGAGGTGCGCGATTTCCTGAAGCAGCACGGCCAGCTCGACCGGGCGTTCGAAGAGCGGCTGGAAACACGGGGACCGTTCGCCGAGCCGTCGGTGCCTTCGGACATCCGGGCGATCTGAGCGCTGCCCGCTTCCGGTGTGCAGCCGACGGCAGGGCTGCGCACCGGCCATTCCTTTCCTTCGGGCACATTCGGCACCGTTGTGTCCGCCATCCGCGGAAAAAATTCCGCTACTTCCCTGATCCGCATCGTCTCCACGGCGAAACCGCTTGAACTTGCCCATCGCCGCGAGGACAAAGTAGCAAGACGGACAGCTTCCGCATCGCACGGCTTTGCTGTCCGAAACAGGGGAATACATCATGGCCTTCCTGCACATATTCTTCATGCTCATGACGCTCGATCTTGCCTGGCAGGCGTGGAAGGTCGGCATGCGGCAACTGGCCAAGCTGCTTGCAGTGTGCGCGGTCCTGGGCTTCGGCGGTGCGGTCTTTACCGATTCGCCGATCCTGCTGATCCCGCTGCTCGGCGTGCTGATCCTGGGCGGCACGGCCAATTACCAGATGCGGAAATACCGCGTCGGCCGCTACAAGAACCTCCGCTGAATTTCGCCAGGCATGAAAAGGGCACCTATCTACAGCCGCACTGCGCGAAAGCAACGCAGCCGCGGCGAACCGCTCTCGGCGCCCGAGAGCCGGCCGCAGGCTGCGCCGTCCCCGGCGCCAACTGCACCGCGCCCGAAACGTTTCGTGCGCAGCCGCGCCTTTCTCACGCGCCACGAACGCCTGCTGCTGATGACCGTGCCGGTCCTGCTCTGCGTGCTGCTGTTCCTGGCGTATTCCTCGCTTGCACCCATTGAACGCCGCTTTACCCAGCGCGACATCGATGCCGCCGTGCTGCATACCCTCGAGAACAATATGCTCCCTTCGCAGGAAGCGAAGGCCTACGCCCGCATCCGCCCCTCCGTGGTGCGCGTGGTGCAGGAAGGCGAGCAGGGCGGCGCGCAAAAGGGGCTGCGCGGGGTCGGGACCGGCGTGGTGATCATCGACAAGGGCGTCATCCTGACCAACCTGCACGTGATCGGCACCGACGACAAGACGCGGATCAAGGTGCATTTCGCCAACGGACATGAATCGGATGCGATCGTGCTGCGGCGGCAGCCCGAGAACGACCTGGCGGTGATCCAGGCGGTCAGCATCCCGGATGACCTGGTGCCGGCGACGCTGCGTTCCACGCAGGGGCTTGCGGTGGGCGACAAGGTCGTTGCCGTCGGCTATCCCTTCAACATCGGGCCGTCGGCCTCGGCGGGCATTGTGTCCGGCCTCAAGCGCACCTATGTATCGCCGCGGGACAATGAAATCCTGCGCAACCTGATCCAGTTCGATGCCGCGGCCAACCCGGGCAATTCGGGCGGACCGTTGATCACCATGAGCGGCGAGGTGGTCGGCATTGTCACGGCCATCCTCAGCCCGCACGAGCAGGGAAGCTTCGTGGGCATCGGATTCGCAGTCCCGATTGAAATCGCCGCCGCCGCCGCCGGCGACTCCCCCTTCTGAACAGGATAAACATGGATACTTTCGACAGCAGCAGGTCCGACGTCTCGCTCCAGATGGAGCGAGTCCTTTATGAAGTCAAGCGGGTAGTGGTGGGGCAGGATCACTTCCTGGAGCGCGTGCTGGTGGCCATCCTTGCCGGCGGGCACCTGCTGGTCGAAGGTGTGCCGGGGCTGGCCAAGACCTTGACCGTCAAGACGCTGGCGAGGACGATCCAGGGCAGTTTCCACCGCATCCAGTTCACGCCCGACCTGGTGCCTGCCGACCTGATCGGCACCCGCATCTACAACCAGAAGACGGGCGAGTTTTCCACCTCGCTCGGCCCGGTGTTTTCCAACCTGTTGCTGGCCGACGAAATCAACCGCGCGCCGGCCAAGGTGCAGAGCGCGTTGCTGGAAGTCATGCAGGAATGCCAGGTCACGATCGCCGGCACCACGCATCGCGTGCCGGAACCCTTCCTCGTCATGGCCACGCAGAACCCGATCGAGACGGAGGGCACCTATCCGCTGCCGGAGGCGCAGGTCGACCGTTTCATGATGAAGGTGCTGGTCGGCTATCCGACCGAAGAAGAAGAGTTTGTGATCGTCAATCGCGTCACCGGCGAGGACCAGGAAGTGGCATCGGTGACGACCACGGACGAACTTGCCGTGCTGCAGCGGCAATGCCGGAACTGCTATGTCGATCCGTCCCTGGTGCGCTATGCCGTCCACCTCGTGGCGGCCACGCGCGATCCGGACCGCTGCAATGTGCCCCACCTGAAACATTACATTTCCTGCGGCGCCAGTCCGCGCGCTTCCATCCATCTCGTGGAAGGCGCGCGCGCCCTGGCATTGCTGCGCGGACGCACCCACGTCCGGCCGGAAGACATCGTCGACCTCGTTCCCGATGTGCTGCGGCACCGGCTGTCGCTCTCCTATGAAGCGCTGGCTGACAACATAGCGGCGGACCAGATCATCCACCGCATCCTGAAACATCTCCCGCCGCCTGAAAGAGTGCTCGAAAATCATGTCAAAGTTGACGCAAACGCCTGAAGCCATCCTCAACCGCCTCGAGCTCACCGTCCTGCGCCGGCTCGACGGTTTGCTGCACGGCGATTACCGCACGCTGTTCCGCGGCCTCGGCGTTGACCTCGCCGACCTGCGCGAGTACCAGTTTCAGGACGATGTGCGCCACATCGACTGGAACGTGACGGCACGCCTGCAGACGCCCTATGTGAAGGAGTATTACGAGGAACGCGAGCTGACTGCCTGGTTCCTGCTCGACCTGAGCCCCTCCGAGGACTTCGGTTCGCAGACGGTGAGCAAGCGGACGCAGGCGATGGAACTGACGACCATCCTGGCCAGCATGCTGAGCCGGCACGGGAACCGTTTCGGTGCGCTGTTCTACGGCACGAGTGTCGATACCGTGCTCACCGCCAAGAGCGGCAGGAAACAGGTGCTGCAGCTGCTGCACCGCATGGCGAAGCGGCCCCGCGCTGCGCCCTCGAACGCATCCACGCGCCTGACCGAACTGCTGCAGACCGCCGCGCACGTAATGCATCGGCGCTCGCTGGTGTTCGTGGTATCGGATTTCATTACCCAGCCGGGCTGGGAAAAGCCGATGGCGATGCTGGCGCAGCGGCACGACGTGATCGCCATCCGGCTGTACGATCCGCTGGAAATGGAATTACCCGACCTCGGCCTGCTGACCATGCAAGACCCGGAGACGTCGGAGCAATTGCTGGTCGACACCCACGACCGCGGCTTCCGCAGCCGTTTCGCCGCCGCGGTGAGCAAACGCGAGGATGAACTCCACGATGCCTTCGCCTATGCTGGTGTAGACGTGCTGGAAATCTCTACCGAGGACGATATCGTGGATGCGTTGTTCCGCTTCTCCGATCTGCGGCGCAACAGCGCACGGCTGGCCGCGGGCGCGGTGGCAAGCAGGGGGGCATGATGACCTTCCTCTGGCCGCACCTGCTGTGGTTGTTGCTGATCCTGCCGATGCTGGTGCTGGCGTACTGGCTCATGCTGCGTCGGCGCAAGAAGGTCGCGGTCCAGTACGCGGGGCTGGCGACGGTGCGCGAAGCGATGCGCGGCTCGCAGTTCCGGCGCCACGTTCCGCCGCTGCTCTTCCTGCTCGCCATTGCGTTGATGCTGCTGGCGGCGGCACGTCCGGCCGCGGTGCTGACGCTGCCTTCGGAGCACAAGACCATGATTCTTGCGGTGGATGTTTCCGGCAGCATGCGGGCCACCGATGTCGCGCCCAGCCGCTTCGCCGCGGCGCTGACGGCGGTTCGCACCTTCGTCGAGCAGCAGCCGCGGAATACGCGCGTGGGCATCGTTTCCTTTGCCGGCGCCGCCAGCCTCGTGCAACCGCCCACGTCCAACCGCGATGACCTGCTCGATGCGCTGAGCCGCATGCAGCTGCAACGGGGCACGGCGGTCGGCAGCGGCATCCTGGTGTCGCTCAAGGCCATCTTCCCCGACGTCAAGTTCAACCTGAACACCTCCGACCCGCGTGATGTCGAGCCGCGCGGAGGTTACGGTGCGCGTGCCCTTGGCAGCGAAAGCGACAAGACCGGCAAGGCTCAGGAGGCGGAAGAGTTCAAGCCGGTTCCGCCCGGCTCCTACGGCTCGGCGGCGATCATCCTGCTCACCGATGGCCAGACGACGACCGGGCCCGATCCCGTGGAAGCCTCGCGCATGGCGGCCGAGCGGGGCGTGCGGGTGTTCACCATCGGCATCGGGACGGCAGCCGGGGAAGTGCTCACCGGCGACGGCTGGGCCATGCATGTCCGGCTGGACGAGGCGCCGCTCAAGGAAATTGCGTCCCTCACCAAAGGGCAGTACTTCTATGCCGGCACCGCAAACGACCTCGCCAAGGTCTACAAGACGCTCAGCTCGCGCCTGACGCTGGAGAAGCGGGAGAGTGAGGTGTCCGCCTTGTTCGCCGCCGCCGCCGCCGCGCTCGCGCTGCTCTCCGCGCTGCTGTCGATGCTCTGGTTCAACCGCATCGTATAGCCAGCCAGGGGTGCGGCATCAGCCCGCGCCCTGCATGCCATCCACCAGCCGTGTAAAGAATCCGCGCCGTGCCCGCCCTGGCTGCGCGCGTTCCACCACGCCTGCCCATTGCTCGGAGAGCTGGTGGCAGGTTGCGCGCAGTACCGGCGGCAGGTCGGGGATCGCGGCCAACGCCCGCAGGTGGCGCTCGATGATCGCTCCGAGCTTCAGACAAGCGCCGGATTCCGCGCTCGACGCGGCGTAGTGCGACATGAGATGAAGCACCGCCGAGACCAGCAGTTCCGGGCTGGTCGTGGCGACGGGTTCCTCGATCGGGGAAGGGGTTGCATCGCGAGGCATGGGCACTCCTTTCGTTTCCAAAGTCGGGCTGGCGGCGCATGATCACGCTCGGCTGGCTGCGTTTAAATGAGAATCATTCTCGTTTGATTGTTGCCGAAAATGCCGGCGGATGCAAGTGGAATCCGCATGCGGCCGCCATTTGCGCGGGCGGTGAAACATTTCGTTACCACTATGTCGACGGAACTCATCGCGCGTTTTAGCTTCTTACTAAGCCCTTGCGATTTCTGCATCGCTTCTGAGAAGTCGAGCTACAGAGGCGCGCGACGCGTGCGGCGCGGTGCGCTCGTCGACTTTTCGCATAACCAAAGGAGAACTGATAATGGCAACTGAATCGAGAGACAACAGTGGCATGATGACCGGTTTGTTCAACGATCGCGACAGCGCGGAGCGTGCGTATCAGAGCCTGACGGCGCGTGGCTACACCAAGGACGACATCAACGTTGTCATGTCGGATGACGCCAGGAAGAAGCATTTCGGTGCAGGAACGGCCGAGACCGAACTGGGCAACAAGGCAGCCGAAGGTGCCGGTATCGGCGGCGCGGTGGGCGGCACTCTGGGTGCGGTCCTCGCGGCGGCGACGGCCACAGGCACCAGCCTCGCATTGCCCGGCCTGGGACTGGTGATCGCCGGTCCGCTGGCGGCTGCGGCCGCGGGCGCGGGTGCCGGTGCCGCGACCGGCGGCCTGCTCGGCGCGCTCGTCGGCTGGGGTATTCCGGAGGAACGCGTCAAGCATTATGAGAGCGGCCTGAAGCAGGGCGGCATCCTGATGGGCGTGCGCCCGCGTTCCGACCAGGACGCCGGCTGGATGGAGCAGGAATGGCGCAAGCATAACGGCCAGCATATCTACCGTCCGGGCGGCACCACCGGAATGACCTCGGCTTCGGACACCGGCGGCGCGCATAGCGTGGTCGGCGTGTACGACGAATATTCCGATGCGCAGGCGGCGGTCCAGGCACTGGTGGCGGATGGATTCCAGCGCAGCAATATCCAGCTGAGCAACGAGGATGATGCCGCCACCACCGGCAGCACCACGACGGCATCCACGCAGAAGGATAGCGGCGGCGGCATCGGCGGCTTCTTCCGCTCGCTGTTCGGCTCCGAGCAGAATCCGTATCACGACACCTATGCGGAATCCGCACGCCGCGGCAGCTACGTGCTTACCGTGCAGGCACGCGACGACGACGAGGCCGACCGTGCCACCGACATCATGAACCGCTTCGATCCGGTGGACGTCGACGAACGCGCCAGCTACTGGAAGCAGCAGGGATGGTCGGGCTACGACGCCAGCGCGCCGCGCTACACAGACGACGAGATCCGCAAGGAACGCAGCGCCTGGCAATCCACACGCGGCACCAGCGCAGGTACTGGTACTGGCACTGGCACTGGCACTACAACGACAGACCAGACCCGCATCCCGGTCGTGGAAGAGGAATTGAAGGTCGGCAAGCGTGAAGTCCAGCGCGGCGGCGTGCGCGTGTTCCGCCGCATGACCGAGAAGCCGGTCCACGAGCAGGTGCAACTGCGCGAAGAGCGCGTGCGCGTCGAGCGACATGCGGTCGACAAGCCGGCCACGGAAGCCGATATGGCGGCGTTCAAGGAAGGCTCGGTGGAGCTGCGCGAAACGGCGGAAGAGGCAGTGGTCTCGAAGTCGGCGCGCGTGGTCGAGGAAGTGGTGGTCGGCAAGGAAGTCACCCAGCGCACCCAGGATGTCAATGACACGGTGCGCCGCACCGAGGTGGAGGTCGAGCAGCTTGGCGCCTCGGGCACGATGGCGGGCACGACGACGGGCACGACGGCGGACGACACCGATTTCCGCCGGCACTGGCAATCGACCTACGGCACCAGCGGCGGCAGGTATGAGGACTACGATGCCGCCTACCGCTATGGCTCCACCATGGCGGGCAACGAGCGCTACAAGAACTACCAGTGGAACGACGTCGAGCCGCAACTGCGCACCGACTGGGAGTCCAGCCATCCCGGCAGTACCTGGGATAAGGTGAAGGACGCGGTGCGTTACGGCGCGGAACGCGTCACCGGGCGCCGCCACTGAGGCAGGCAGCACAGGCCGCATGCGCAAGGCATGCGGCCTTTTTTCATTGGAAGGAGCCTAACCGTGAATAACAAGTTCAGCATCATCGCCGCGTCGCTCTCCCTGGTCCTGGCCGCAAGCGCCCATGCCCAGCAATCCTCTGGGGCATCCGGATCATCATCGCAGCAGTCCGGACAGCAATCGCAAAAGGAAAATATCGAACAGCAGCACAAGTCGGCGATGGAGAAATGCAATGGCATGAAGGAGAATGCCAAGGATATCTGCAAGGCCGAGGCCGATGGCCAGAAGGAAGTGGCCGAAGCCCAGGCCAAGGTAGCCGAACGCAACACGCCGAAGAACCAGCTGGAGCTGGAAGAGGCCAAGGCAGAGGCGCAGTACAAGGTCGCCAAGGAAAAATGCGACGACCAGGTCGGCGATGCCAAGAATGCCTGCCAGAAGGAAGCCAAGGCTTCGCGCGACATGGCCGTAGCCCAGGCAAAGAAGAAGTCGCAGACGCAGGGCGCGTCCGGCGGCGGCAGCTCGAGCGGTTCGTCGGCATCGGGACAATCCCAGCCTTCGTCAGCCAGCAGCGGCGCATCGTCTTCCGGTCAGCAGCAGATGAGCGGAGCCTCGCAGTCCCAACCGCCGATGTCGGGTAGCAGTGGCAGCAGCAGCGGAGCCTCGGGTTCGCAGCCGTCGTCCGCGGCGTCGGGTGGCTCGTCGCAGCAGCCGCAACAAATGCAGCAACCGCAGCAACCGCAGCAACCCGGTCAGCCGCGCTGACCGCGCATCATCAGTTGCCGCCGAGGTCGGCGGCCCGCTGCAGCAGCAGTTCGCGTTCCCGCGCATTGCGCGTCATGCTTGCCGCGCGTTCGAACTCCATGCGCGCTTCCTGGTGTCGTCCGAGCTTGGCGAGCAGGTCGCCGCGCACGCTCGGCAGCCATTGGTAATCGCGCAGCGCACGCTCGCCGCGCAGCGCATCCACGATCTCCAGTCCCGCCGCGGGACCGTAGGCCATGCCGACTGCCACCGCGCGGTTCAGCTCCACCACGGGCGAAGGCATGGCGCGGGCCAGCGCGCCATAGTGTTCGGCGATGCGCACCCAGTCCGTATCAGCGGCGGTGGGCGCACGCGCATGGCAGGCGGCGATTTCGGCCTGCAACAGGTAGGGGCCGGGTTCCTCCGTGGCCGCCAGCCCGCGCGCGAGGGCGGCCAGGCCGCGCCGGATCAGCAGGTGGTCCCAGCGGCTGCGGTCCTGGTTGGCCAGCAGCACGGGCCGTCCCGCTGCATCCACGCGCGCCTTGGCGCGCGAGGCCTGCAGTTCCATCAGCGCGGCCAGCCCATGCGCCTCCGGCTCCGCCGGCGCCAGCTCGGCCAGCATGCGCCCCAGGCGCAAGGCTTCGTCGATGAGGGCGGGACGCATCCAGTCGTCGCCCGCGGTGGCGGTATAGCCTTCATTGAATACCAGGTAGACCACCTCCAGCACCGAGGCGAGGCGCTCGGCCAGCGCTTCGCCGCGCGGCACTTCGAAGGGCACGCGGGCGTCGCGCAGGGTGCGCTTGGCGCGCACGATCCGTTGGGCGATGGTCGGCTCGGGAACGAGGAAGGCGCGCGCGATTTCCTCGGTGGTGAGGCCGCCCAGCAGCTTGAGCGTCAGCGCCACCCGGGCCTCGGTCGAGAGCACGGGGTGGCAGGCGGTAAAGATCAGGCGCAGCAGGTCGTCGCCGATGTCGTCCGACCGTGCGGCATCCAGTTCATCCACGAAGTCCGGCACGATCAGGGCCTCCAGTGCGTCGAGGTCATGGCCCAGTTGCTCGAGCTTGCTGTCGGCCAGTTTCTGGCGCCGCAGGCGGTCGAGCGCGCGGTTTTTCGCGGTCGCCATCAGCCAGGCGCCCGGATTGTCGGGGACGCCGTCGTGCGGCCAATGCTCGAGCGCGGCAACCAGCGCATCCTGGGCAAGTTCTTCCGCCAGTCCGATATCCCGCACCAGGCGCGCGACGCCGGCCACGATCTTCGCGGACTCGATGCGCCATACGGCGTCGATCGCCTTGTGGGTGGGGGAGGGCATCAGGCTTGCGCGGGCGGGTTGTCGACCATGTGGACCAGTTCCCAGATATGGCCGTCCGGGTCCTCGAAGCCGTGCTGGTACATGAAGCCGTGGTCTTGCGGTTCGCGCGGCGCCTGCCCGCCGGCGGCCACCGCCTTGGCGACCAGGCTGTCGACTTCCGCCCGGCTCTCGCAGGACAGGCAGACCAGCACTTCGGTCGCCTTGTGCGCGTCGGCCACGGGTTTGCGGGTGAAGCTCTGGAAGAAGGGTTCGGTGAGCAGCATCACATAGATGTCGCCGGACACGATCATGCAAGCGGCGTTGGCATCGGTGAACTGCGGGTTGAAACTGAAGCCGAGCGCGCCGAAGAAGGTTTTGGCGCGTTCCAGGTCCTTGACCGGGAGGTTGACGAAGATCTGCTTGTTCATGTTTTCCCTTTCAGCGTTGCTGTTCACCGCCGATGCACATCTCGCGGAATTTTTCGATTGCGTCGCTCGGTCCGAGATCATCCAGTTCGTACAACTGCCGGACTTCGATCTCGGCCTCGACAGCTTCGCCGTGCGGCGCCGGGAAGCGGCGCGCCCACTCCAGCGCTTCCTCGCGCGAACGGACCTGGATCAGCGTATACCCGGCGATCAGTTCCTTGCTTTCAGTGAAGGGGCCGTCGATGACCTGGCGTTTGCCGCCCGCGTAACGGATACGCCAGCCGCGGGACGTGGGCTGCAGTCCGTTCGCATCCAGCAGGACGCCCGCCCTGGCGAGCTGCTCGTGATATGCCGCCATCTCGGCGAACAGGCTTTCGGGCGGCATGATGCCCGCCTCCGAGTCCGCCGTCGCCTTGACGATGATCATGAATCGCATGTCCGTTTCTCCTTTGCAGTGGAGCCTTTCCCTGGTGCGACATGCACGCGTTGCCGGGCTCCTGTCTCCACGACGAACGCGATGCGGCGGAATCGACAGATGCCGGAAATTTTTTAGCTGACGTAACAGGGCGCGAGGCTGCGCACTTCCACCGTGCACCATTCGGCCGCAGGACAGCGCTCGGCGATGGCGACCGCTTCTTCGCGCGTGGCGCAATCGACGAGGAAGAAGCCGCCGATCATTTCCTTGGCTTCGGCAAAGGGGCCGTCGAGCACGGTGGCTTTCCCGTTGCGAACCGTGACGCGCGCGGCAGTGGACTGGGAGGCGAGGGATTCCACGCCCATCAGCAAGCCTTTGTCCTTGAGTTCATCGGCGAAGCGGAGCATGCGGTCATAGACGGCACGTCCTTCCGCCTCGGTGCGTTCCTGCCTTTGTCCGGCGGGCTCAACGATCAGCAGCATGTAGGGCATGGTGTTTTCAAATGGACAAGAAAGCCTGATTGTAACCACGCTTCCGATGCCATGAGCAAGCGCTCAATGCAGGGTGTGGTAGGCCTTGCGGATCAGGGTGAGGGTCACCGGCAGCCCCTCGTGGCATTCCAGGTCGGCCGGCTGGTTCACGCGTGGCACGTAGCCCCAGCGCGACGACTTGAGCATGCGCACGTACTTGCGGTCGAGATCCCCGGCCTGCTCGAGGGTCTTGAGCGCTTCCTTTTCGATCTCGTGCACGAGCCGCCACGTGAGCGTCCTCCCTGCGGTGCGGTGACGCTCGACGATGGCATCCACGGCCAGCGCAAGCCGGGCCTCGGCGGCGTGAAGTTTGTGTCCTTCGAAGAATTTCATGGCAATCACCTGCGATGTTACTGTATGCGTGTACAGTATAAATCAGATCGCGGGGCGGGATTATGAGGGCGAGCAAAAAGTCCCGCGACGAAAGGAAATACCTTGCCTGAAAGAATAGGTTCCTTGCATAACTTGTTGTTATTCAACAAGTTTTTCCTTGCCAAGAAGCAAGGAAAACGACGGCGGGATGCACAAATGGAAACGCCCCATCCGTGATCCGGGTCCGCCATGTGGCTGACGACCTGATCCGCACGATAGGGCGCTAGGCCTGCCGCCATGCATATCGGTTGCATGTGCAGCAGATGAAGAAATCATATCTCAGGTGTTGCTCGAGATGGATGATTCAGATCAATGTTTTTGTTACCTTTTTTAATTCCGCCGTGCCTCGGAGAGCGCGATGGTCAGTTGCTGGATGCGGGACTTCATTGTCGCGTTCTCGGCCCTGAGTTGCGCGATCTGCCGGTTCGCCTCGTCGAGATCGGTCACCGGCTCATGCGGTTCCGCTTCCGGCTTCGGCCTTGCCGGTGCCTTCGCTTCCCGCACCTGCCGCGCTGCCTGCTGCAATTCCTTCTTGCCGCCGCTGACGGCTGCAACCTGGCGCTCCGGCGGGAGCGAGGCTACCGCGGCAGCCGCGTTGAGGGAAATCGTGCCCGCGCGGACCGCCTCCACCAGTTCAGGCGCGGCCGTCTTCTGGATCTTTTCGATGCGGCTGATCGCATTGCTGCTGATGCCCGCCACCTTGGCAATCTCTTCCCGCGTCGCGAGCGGCGGTCGTTCGGCCGCCGGCTTGGGCGCGTCTTCAGGCCCGGCCTTGGCCTCCGGTTCCGCCGCCTGTTTTTCCTTCTGCCGGGCCGCAAGAATCGCTTTCTTGCGCAGCGCGAGCATGCCGCGCTGGAAATCGCTCACGCTGCGGCGGGCGAGGTGGTTGTCGATCATCCACAGCATCACGTCCTCGATGCTGGCAAACCGGTCGTTCTGGACGGTCTTGAATGGAATGTCGTGCTTCTTGCAGATCGCGTAGCGGTTATGGCCGTCGATCAGCACATCCCCCCACAGCACGAGGGCGTCGCGGCAGCCCTCGGTGAGGATGCTGCTTTCCAGCGCGGCGTATTCATGGGCGGTAAGCGGGTCCACGCAGGGCCGCAGTTCGTCGCTGATCCTGATATTCATGCTCTTGGGATTCGGGGCGGTGTTCGAGGGCAGGTATTCTAAGTGATATGTGCCAAGCGGCACCAGCAGCAAAAATTCTTGCTGCTGAATGAAAGACGGTATATTCTTTCTATAGAAAGGAGTGTGCCATGATCATCGTTCAGGGTAACAACCAGCCTGATGCCGCTGCCACGCTGACCAAAGCCGTCGTGCGCGCTGCCGAGCTGACCGGCATCAGCCAGCAATCGCTGGCGCGCATCCTTGGCGTCAGCGCGTCGACGGTATCACGCATGTGTTCCGGTCAGTACCAGCTCGCCCGTGAACGCGGCAAGGAATGGGAGCTGGCCGTGCTCTTCGTGCGCATGTACCGTTCCCTGGATGCGATCTTCGGCCACGCCGACACGGCGCGGCAATGGCTCAATGGCGATAACCTGGGTCTGTCCGGCAAGCCGGTCGAGCTGATCCAGTCCACCGAAGGGCTGGTCCGCGTCCTCCATTACCTGGATGCCCACCGTGGCCGCATTTGAGGCGCACGAAGCTGCGCTCGACCTGTGGCGGGCAGTGGAGGGGCAGCACCGGGTATCGACCATGGTGCTGGTCGATACGCTGGACGAGCAGGCGCTGCTGGAGCATATCCTTGACGAGTCCAAGCCGCCCGTCGGCCCCGCATCGCGCGCACTTCATTACCTGCTGTTCACGCCTTTCCGCTATCCGCCGCTGCCCTCTGGATCGCGCTTTCGCGGCCCCGCCGATCCTGGCGTGTTCTACGGCGCCGGCGAAATTCGCACTGCATGCGCCGAACTTGGCTATTGGCGCTGGCGGCTGCTCAATGACAGCCCGGCGCTGCCATCCATTCCGCCCGTCCCGCAAACCCTGTTCCGCACGGCCGTCGCCGGCAAGACCATCGACCTGCGGGAGCCGCCGCTGTCCCGGCGAGAACGCGAATGGACCGACCCGGACAACTATGCCGCCTGCCAGCAGCTTGCGCGCGAAGCGCGCGAGGATGGCATCCGCATCATCCGATACCGTTCGGTGCGCGACCCCGCACCGGGCGCATGCGCCGCCGTGCTCAGCCACACCGCCTTCGTCCATACCAGGCCCGAGGAAAGCCAGACATGGTCGCTGGCCGTCTTCCGCGAGCGCGTGTTCTGGCGCCGCGACTCCATCTTCGAGGAAGAAAGCTTCGACTTCGAGGCGGCCGCCTGGTCGCGGCCCGCACGCTAGCCGCCGCCGTCCGCACTTTTCCAGTGCGGATGCCTCCGCCACACGCCCGTCCGCAATGCACGGCATCCCAACTTTGATGCATCGCCACCCGTTTTGCCCCGCAAAAAGCGCCTGAATTGCTTGGCACGCCGATTGCAAAAGCAGCGGCGCAAAGGCAATGGTGCCTTGCGTGGAGAGTCCGCCGAAGGACATCTCAGGAAGGAAAATGCATGAAGATCCTGGTAATCGGCCACGGCATGGTGGGACACAAATTTCTCGAAAGCCTGGATGAGGCCGGCCTGCGGGATGCGGAAGTCACGATCCTGTGCGAAGAGCCGCGCCCGGCGTATGACCGTGTCCACCTCTCGGAATTCTTTTCAGGTAAAAGCGCGGATGACCTCTCGCTCGTACCGCCCGGCTTCTTCGATCGCGACAACATGCTGCTCAGGCTGAACAGCCGCGCCGTGTCCATCGACCGCGACAAGAAGACGGTCACTACCGGCAGCGGCGAGGTCCTCGGCTACGACAAGCTGGTGCTGGCCACCGGCTCCTATCCCTTCGTGCCGGCGGTGCCCGGCAAGGACCGCAAGGATTGTTTCGTCTACCGCACCATCGAAGACCTCGAAGCCATGCTTGAATGCGGCAGCCGTGCCAAGAGCGGGGTCGTGATCGGCGGCGGCCTGCTCGGCCTCGAATGCGCGAAGGCCTTGCGCGACATGGATCTGCAAACGCATGTGGTCGAATTCGCGCCGCGCCTGATGGCGGTGCAGGTGGACGACGGCGGCGGACGCGTGCTGCGCCGGAAGATCGAGGAACTCGGCGTCACCGTGCACACGCAGAAGAACACCGTGGAAATCGTCGATGGCGAGCAGGCGCGTCACCGCCTCGTGTTCGCGGACGGTTCCCATCTCGAGACAGACATGCTCGTCTTCTCCGCCGGCATCCGGCCGCGCGACGAACTGGCGCGCCGGTGCGGCCTCGCGCTCGGGCCGCGCGGCGGCGTCGCCATCGGCGCCAACTGCCTGAGCGCCGATCCGGACATCTATGCGATCGGCGAATGCGCCGCATGGAACGGCCAGGTCTTCGGCCTCGTCGCGCCCGGTTACGACATGGCGCGCACCGCGGCGAAACATATCGCCGGTGAGGCCGTAGAGTTCACCGGCGCCGACATGAGCACCAAGCTCAAGCTGATGGGCGTGGACGTGGCCAGCATCGGCGATGCCCTCGGCAATACCGCCGGCAGCCGCGCTTACCAGTTCACCGACGAGCGCAAGCAGGTCTACAAAAAGATTGTCGTTTCCGAATGCGGCAAGCAACTGCTCGGGGCGGTGCTGGTCGGTGACGCCGCCGAATACGGCAGCCTGCTGCAGATGATGCTCAACCGGATCGCATTGCCGGAAGCGCCGGAATTCCTGATCCTGCCGCAGAGCGACGGCAAGGCCCGGCCCGGCATCGGCGTGGAAGCGCTGCCCGCGTCCGCGCAGATCTGCTCCTGCAACAACGTCTCCAAGGGCCAGCTTTGCGACGCGGTCGCCGGCGGCGCCACGAATATCGTCGAACTCAAGTCCTGCACCAAGGCAGGGACGGCCTGCGGCGGCTGCGTGCCCCTGGTGACGCAAGTGATGAAGGCCGAGATGAAGAAGCAGGGCATGGCCGTCAACAACCACCTCTGCGAGCACTTCGCCTATTCGCGGCAGGAATTGTTCCATCTGGTCCGCGTCGGCAAGATCCGCACCTTCGAGGCGTTGCTGGAAACGCACGGCAAGGGCCTGGGATGCGACATCTGCAAGCCGGTCGCGGCCAGCATCTTCGCCTCCTGCTGGAACGATTTCGTGCTGAACAAGGACCATGCGAGCCTGCAGGATTCGAACGACTACTTCCTCGGCAATATCCAGAAGGACGGCACCTATTCCGTCGTGCCGCGCATGCCCGGCGGCGAAGTCACGCCCGACGGCCTGATGGCGGTGGCGCAGGTGGCCAAGAAATACGGCCTCTACACCAAGATCACCGGCGGCCAGCGGGTGGACCTGTTCGGCGCGCGCGTGGAGCAGTTGCCGGCGATCTGGGAAGAGCTGATCGCGGCGGGCTTCGAGTCGGGCCATGCCTACGGCAAGTCGTTGCGCACCGTGAAGTCCTGCGTGGGCTCGACCTGGTGCCGCTACGGCGTCGATGACAGCGTCGGCCTGGCGATCGAACTGGAGAACCGCTACAAGGGCTTGCGCGCCCCGCACAAGATCAAGTTCGGCGTTTCCGGCTGCACCCGGGAATGCGCCGAAGCGCAAGGCAAGGACGTCGGCGTGATCGCGACCGAGAAAGGCTGGAACCTGTACGTCTGCGGCAACGGCGGGATGAAGCCGCGCCATGCCGAGCTGCTGGCTTCGGACCTGTCGAAGCAGGAACTGGTGCGCTACATCGACCGCTTCCTGATGTTCTACATCCGCACCGCCGACCGCCTGCAGCGCACAAGCGTGTGGCGCGACAACCTGGAAGGCGGGCTGGATTACCTGAAGGACGTGATCATCGGCGACAAGCTCGGCATCGCCGCCGAGCTGGAAGCCGACATGCAGCACGTGGTCGATACCTACCAGTGCGAATGGAAGAACGCCGTCACCGATCCCGAAACACGCAAGCGCTTCCGCCAGTTCGTCAACAGCGACCAGCCGGACCAGAACGTCGTCTTCGTCGAGGAGCGCGGACAGATCCGTCCGGCCAACCCCGACGAGCGCGGGACCGTCATTCCCATTATTGCCAAGGCAGCCTGAACCATGAACCACGACAACAAAGCCATCACCTGGAGCGCGGTGTGCTCCGTCGACGATCTCGTTCCCAATACCGGCGTATGCGCGCTGGTGCAGGACCGGCATGTTGCTGTCTTCCATGTCAAAGACGGCACCGACCGGCTGTTTGCCATCGATAACTTCGATCCCAACGCCCAGGCCAGCGTGCTGTCGCGCGGCCTGGTCGGCAATCTCGGCGAGCGCATCGTCGTCGCCTCGCCGATCTACAAGCACCATTTCGACCTGAAGAACGGCGAATGCCTCGAAGCGCCCGAGAAGTCGGTTGCGGCTTACCCGGTGCGCGTGGAAAAGCGGACGGTCTGGGTCGGGGTCTAAGGCCCCGATCTGCGCAACTACTTGAGATACTGCAAGGGGAAGTAGAGCAGGGCCGCCATGCCCAGCGCGCCGAGACAGGTCACGACCGCCACGATGAATCGCGACAGGCGGTCGGCTTTCGTTTCCTTCGGACGGTTTTCCATTTCAGCCTCCATTGCGCCAGTTTATGTCAAGGCGCCCGGTTCGTGGCCGGCGGCCCTGTGCCGCCGAAGTCACGGAATGACCGCATCACTCCTGCAAGCACCGTTGCATCTGCTAAAGTACCGGGCTGATTTCCTTGCGGCATGCTGTGCCGGAAGCGCTTCTGGTGACATTTAGACAAAAGAATGCAAATGGCGGTTACGGGTTGGTTCGGTTGGTCTGTGCTGTGGCTCTTGCCCTTGTTGTGGCGGCTGGCGCGGTCGTTCCTGTTGCGGCGCGCGCCTGTGCAGGGACAGGGCTCGATCCGTCTCTGGCTCGGCACGGTGCTCGTGCTGTGCGCCAGCAGCGCGCTGGAAGCGTTCATCCGGGCGGAAGCAGCACCCGCTGTCGGCCGCTTCGTCGGCAGCTTCTTTTCCGATGCATTCGGCATGGCGTTCGGCGTCGTCCTGCTTCTGGCGACGGTGCTCATGAGCTTGCCCTGGCTGTTCGGGCGGCGCGCCTTCGATCTTGTCCGCTGGGTGCTGCGCTCCGGCGAGCGGGGGCAAGCCAGTGCGAAGGCCGCCGTGCGCCATGCGCCGGCGCCCGTCCGGCCAGGACCGCGCACAGGTGGCACGCCGGCCGCCGACGCCTGGAAATTGCCCGCCACCTTCTTCGGCAAGGATGCAGTCAGGAAGCCGGCTGAAAAAAGCCTGCCGCGCAACGAACCGGCCGCACCGGCGGCCCGTCCCAGCGAGGAATGGGCGCCGTTCGAGCAGATTCGCCCGACCTCCGCGATGCTGGCACGTGCCAAAGCCGCCGAGGAAGCGAATGCGCGCAAGCTCCAGCGCGAACCGGTGCGCATCGTTGTAACGCCGCCGCGTGCGGCTCCAGCTGCGAGGCCCTTGCCGCGTCAACCGCTGCCAGCGCCCAAGCCCGAAGAAAAAAGTGTCGTTGCTCCCCTTCATGAAGCCGCGCCGCCCGCGCCCGTGGTCGAGGAGCCGCCCCGGCAGGAAGAACAGCAGCTCGTGCAGGCGGTCGCCCAGCTCGCGGCTGTCGTTGAGCGGGTGGAGCAGGATGAGAGGGTAGAGCCGGTGTGGAACACCTGGCAGCCGCCTGCGCCGTCCCCCGCGCCGATGGCGGAAACTCCGCCGCCGCCCCGCATCCCGGCGGGAGAACCCTTTGCGTTCCAGCCGCC
>NZ_DASRXF010000037.1:0-2743 GCF_035654295.1 Noviherbaspirillum sp.
CCCCAGCTACGCCGCATACGGCGCGTGCCATGACAAGATGCTGGGGGATCCGGAATTCGCAGCGTGGCAAGCGGCTGCGCTGGGGTCCGGCACGGTCGATCTCATCAAGAGCAGCATTTCGAGGGAAATACCGCTCTGACCCTCGGCATGCCCGGGGCTGCCTTCATCACGCGCGCTCCGGACGAAGTCGGCCGGCAGCGCCTTCCTGCCGTCCGGAGCGGCGCCGGCCCTCCGGCAGCGGGCGGTTTGCGGCCGCCAGAAGCGGACGGAGGCCGGCTGCCCTTATAATCCCTGTGCTCGGTCCCGATTGCGCATTTCCCGGCCCGGCAAGGCTGGCGGCAATGCCTGTCGCCGACGTACTTACTTACGTCCTTTGAAAGAGGTGCGCATGAAGAGTCGAAAGCCGGGATCTGGCGCGGATGCCAATGACAGCCTCCGGGAGGTCTTGCGCAGCGCGTCCGCCCCGCTGATAGCGTTGCTGGCATTTGCGATACTGCTTCCGGTATTGCTCGCTGCCTGGTTCGGCTGGCATCACTACGGCAGGGTGCTCGAAGAGGCGGAAAATACCGCACAACGGTCGGTGGTGGCGCTGCAAGAACACGCTGCCAATGTATTGGACTCCCATGCCCTTGCGCTTTACCAGGTCGCCGGCATCACTGACGGACGCTCCCGGACCGCGCTTTCCACCGACCGCGAGCTGCAGCGCACGCTTTCCGACCTGACTGCCCGCTTTGAGCAGATATCCGACATCGGCGTCACAGACGCAGACGGCCGGTTAATCGCAAGCAGTGCGGGAGCCAGTTATCCGCTATCGTTTGCTGAACACGATTTTTTTATCGCGCAAAAAAGCGGCATCGCCCGCGGCATGTTCTTCAGCGAAGCGTATGCAGGCAAACCGGATGGCAGGAGCCAGTTCGCCATCAGCATTGCCCGCACCAACCCTGCAGGCGCTTTCGACGGCATTATTTTTGCGAGCGTTCCGGTCGATTACTTCACCAAATTCTGGGAACAGTTCGTACCCTCGCGCGGCTATCTTGTTCCCTTTATCCGTGAGGATGGCGTGCTGCTGACGCGCTATCCGGCAGCGAACAACCCGACTCGACTCAATCCTAACGGCCCGTTCGTCAGCCGCATACGGCATTCGCCCAGCGGCATATATACCGCCAAGTCGCAGGTGGATGGCATCGAGCGCATCAATGCGTACAGCCGCGTGAAAGCCTATCCCTTGTACATCAGCTACAGCATCGAGAAACGCAACGTGCTGCGGAAATGGCGCGAGGACATGGCGCCCGGACTTTTCATGGCATTGCTGGTCATTGCGGTGCTCACCTTCCTTTGGGTTGCCGTCGTCCGGCAGTCATTCCGCCAGCGCGCCGCTACCGCGCAATGGCGCAACGTCGCGGCTGAACTCGAGAGCGAGATCCGGCGCCGGGAGAACGCGGAAGAGGCGCTTCGCCACGGCCAAAAGATGGACGCCCTGGGTCAAATCGCGGGAGGAATCGCGCATGACTTCAACAACCTGCTGACGGGCATCGCCGGCAATTTAACGCTCACGCGGGTGCACCTGGAGAAGGGCCGCCTCGACGCGGTAGCGCGCTCGGTCAAGGCCGCCGACTCGGTAGTGGGTACCGCGTCGGCGATTACGCATCGCCTGCTGGCATTCTCGCGGCGTGACTCTCTGGCGCCCAGCGTGATCAACATCAACGACCGGATCGTCCTGATGCAGGACATGATCCTTGCGACGGTAGGCCCGTCAATCACCGTTCGACTGTCTCTTGCGGAAGACTTATGGAATACCCTGTGTGACCCCAATCAACTCGATACCGCCCTGCTGAATCTGGCCATCAATGCCCGCGATGCGATGGAAAATGGTGGCGAGCTCGAACTTGTGACAGAGAACCTTGTGCTGGATGCGACGGCCCCGGAACATGCAATACCGCCGGGCCGTTATGCGGTTCTCAGTGTCAGGGACACCGGCAAGGGAATGCCTCCCGATGTGATCGAGCGTGCCTTCGAACCATTTTTCACCACCAAACCAAAAGGCCAGGGAACGGGTCTGGGATTATCGATGATCTACGGCTTCGTGCAGGAGGCGCGTGGCGAGATCAGGCTGCACTCGGCCGAGGGTGCCGGAACAACGGTGAAAATCTATTTGCCCCGACGGGAATAAGCATGTGTCGCCCGTAAAGCGCCGGTGCAGGCGCCTTACGGCGGTTTTCAGTCAACAGGTTCAGACGACGGTGATCCAGCCGTCCAGCGTGCCGGCCGCCGCTTGCTGGAAGCCGACCAGGACCAGGCCGCTGTAGTAGTCGTGCACCGCGCGTTCGGCCTGCTCGATCCGCAGGAGCGCATCGGGTGGGATACTGTTTTCGTCAATGTCCGGATCATTGAAAAGCCGGTCGAGCAGCACCTGGTCTTCCGCGCTGAGGCCCTGCTTTGCGACCTGCACCGCCACCGCTTCCTGCGTGGTCGCGTAGCTGGCGACCTGCATCATCTCCGGCGCCGTGAGATGGAACCGCACGGGCGTCATCTGTTGGTCGTTCAGCACCGTGTAGATCAGGAACGTGACGCCGTTGCTGTCATAGCTTCCTTCTGAGATATCCCGCGGATTGTCGTTGTTCAGCGGTGCGAGGCCGGTCGCGATCTCGAGGTTGCCGATGAATTGCGCCTGCGCGGTGGTGAGCGTGGCGCTCTGGCCGAGCCCCTGCGACGGGAACAGGTCGATCACGCCGTCATTGCGATA
>NZ_DASRXF010000038.1:0-32200 GCF_035654295.1 Noviherbaspirillum sp.
TTCCCCCGGCCGAGCGTTCGCATGTTTTCGAACGCTTCTACCGCATCCTCGGCAGCAATGTCGAAGGCAGCGGCCTGGGGCTGTCCATCGTGCGCGAGATCGCGCAGCAGCATGCTGCGATCGTGGATATCTTCAACAATCCGCACAGCCACGATCCCAAATTCCCGGGCTGCCTGTTCCGCGTGACGCTGCGCATGGAACAGCGCCCCGATTTCATCGAGGATATCGGGTGATGGAAAACAAGAACAACCATAACCGGGAGCTGTACTGGAGCAAAGCCCGGCAGTTCACCTTCACGCTGGTTGCGCTATGGTTCAGTTCCACCTTCGGCATCATCTACTTTGCCCGGGAGCTGACCGCATTCACGGTATTCGGCTGGCCGTTTTCCTTTTACATGGCGGCGCAGGGGCTGACGCTGCTCTACCTGGCGATCGTTGTCGCTTACGTGTTGTACATGCAGCGCCTGGACCGCCTGTTGCGGAAAGAGACTGCCGATGCGCAATGACGCCTTTTTCCGCCGGCTGCTCCGGTACTACGGCTGGTACACAGTCGGCTGCGTCATCTTCCTGCTGGTGCTTTCGATCCTTGAAAAGGAAGGCTTCCCCCGCGCCTGGATCGGCTATCTGTTCATCTTTTCAAGCATCGTGGTGTACGCCGGCATCGGCGTGATCAGCCGCACCTCGGATGTCTCGGAGTACTACGTCGCCGGCCGGCGCGTGCCCGCCCTCTTCAACGGCATGGCGACAGCGGCGGACTGGATGTCGGCGGCCAGCTTCATCAGCCTGGCCGGCGGCCTTTACGTCCTCGGCTTCGACGGCCTCGCCTATATCCTGGGATGGACAGGCGGCTACTGCCTGGTGGCGCTGCTGGTTGCGCCGTATCTCAACAAGTTCGGCCACTACACGATTCCGGATTTCCTCGCAGCACGCTACTCGGGCCCTTGGGGCAGCACGCCGGTACGCATCCTTGCCGTTGCCTTCACCGTGCTGGTGTCGTTCACCTATGTCGTCGCGCAGATTTACGGCGTGGGGTTGATCACTTCGCGCTTCACGGGCGTCGACTTTTCGGTCGGGATCTTCCTCGGCCTGGCCAGCATCCTGGTCTGTTCCTTCCTCGGCGGCATGCGAGCGATCACCTGGACGCAGGTCGCCCAGTACATCATCATGCTGATCGCCTACATGATCCCGGTCGTCTGGCTCTCGGTGAAGCATACGAGCGTGCCGATCCCGCAGGTCGCCTATGGTTCGGCACTGTCGAAACTGAGCGAGCGTGAGAAGGAGATCAACGAGGATCCGATGGAGCAGCAGGTGCGCGCCATCTTCCGCGAACGGGCAAACGACTATGCATTCAAGATCGCGTCGCTGCCGACCTCGTGGGAGAACGGACTGGTCGACATGCAGCGGCATGTGGAAGACCTGAAGCGGACCAACGCCTCGCTGATCGAGATCAAGGCCGCCGGCCGTGCGCTCGCCGCCTATCCGAAGGATGTCGAGGAAGCGCGCCGGAAGTGGAGCGAGGCGCGTGCCTTCAACCTCGCCCGCGCCGAACCGGTGGTCCCGCACACGTCGCCCTTCCCCGGCAAGACCGCGGAAGCGTCCGAGGTCAAGCGCAACAACTTCATGGCGCTCGTGCTGTGCCTGATGATGGGCACGGCCGCGCTGCCGCACATCCTGGTGCGCTTCTACACCACGCCCTCGGTCGCGGAAACACGAAGAGCGGTGCTCTGGACACTGCTCTTCATCATGCTCCTGTACACCAGCGTTCCCGCGCTCGCCGTGCTGGTCAAGTACGACATCTACACCTCGCTGCTCGGCACCGATTTCTCGAAGATGCCATCCTGGGTCTCGTACTGGGCGAGTGTCGACAAGGTCAATCCGCTGGTATCGATCACCGACATGAACAAGGACAACATCGTCCAGCTCGCGGAGATCGTGATGGACGGCGACATCGTGGTGCTGGCCACGCCCGAGATCGCCGGCCTGCCCTACGTGATTTCCGGACTGATCGCCGCCGGCGGCCTGGCCGCCGCGCTGTCCACCGCCGACGGCCTGCTGCTGACGATTTCGAACGCCTTGTCGCACGACGTGTACTACAAGACCGTCGACCCCAGGGCCTCGACCCAGAAACGCGTGACCATCTCCAAGCTGCTGCTGCTCGTGGTGGCATTGGTGGCCGCCTATGCGGCCTCGCTCAAGCCCGGCGACATCCTGTCGATGGTCGGCGCCGCCTTCTCGCTGGCCGCTTCCGCGCTGTTCGCTGCCCTGGTGTTGGGCGTTTTCTGGAAGCGTGCGAACCAGCAAGGTGCAATCGCCGGCATGGCGGTCGGATTCAGCGTGTGCGTGTACTACATGCTGCGCACCTATCCGGCGCTTGGCGGCTCGGCCGATCACCAATGGTTTGGCATCGCTCCCATTTCCGCCGGCGTATTCGGCGTGCCCGCGGGCTTCCTGACCATCATTGCGGTCAGCCTGCTGACGAGGAAGCCGGAGCCGCAATCCAACGCGCTGGTGGATCACATCCGCACTCCCTGAGCGCGCACTACCTGCTGGCACGTTTCTTGTTACTCTGACCATGCGGTGGATCATGCCGCCGGCGAGCGCGCCGTATTAAATTAATTGAATGCCGGAACAGGATGCCATGCCCAATTTTTTCAACGAGATGTATTCCAGTGAATCGGCGCTGCGCGAGCACTACCGCCGTTTCGACAAGTGGCTGCAAGGGCAGGCGCCAGAGGTCATCGCGCGCAAGCGCGCCGAGGCGGACCTGATCTTCCGCAGGGTAGGCATTACATTCGCCGTGTACGGCAACGACGCCGGCACGGAACGCCTGATCCCCTTCGACATCATCCCGCGCATCATTCCCGCCGACGAGTGGGCACAGCTGGAAGCCGGCCTCGTCCAGCGGGTGAAGACGCTGAACATGTTCATCCACGATATTTACCACGAGCAGAATATCGTGAAGGCAGGCGTGATCCCGGCCGAGCAAATCTTCCGAAATGCGCAGTACCGGCCGGAAATGCAGGGCATTTCGGTGGCGTCCGACATCTACGCGCATATCGCCGGGGTGGATATCGTCCGCGCCGGCGAAGGCGAGTTCTACGTACTGGAAGACAATCTCCGCGTCCCGTCCGGCGTCTCCTACATGCTGGAAGACCGCAAGATGATGATGCGGCTTTTCCCCGAGCTGTTCGCGCAGCACAAGGTGGCGCCGGTCGCCCACTACCCGGACATGCTGCTCGACAACCTGCGCTCCGTCGCGCCGGTCGGCGTCGCCGACCCGACGGTGGTTGTCATGACGCCGGGCATGTACAACTCAGCCTATTTCGAGCACGCCTTCCTCGCCCAGCAAATGGGCGTGGAGCTGGTCGAGGGGCAGGATCTGTTCGTCAACGACAACGCGGTCTACATGCGCACCACGCGCGGGCCGAAGCGGGTGGATGTGATCTACCGCCGCATCGATGACGACTTCCTCGACCCGCTGGCATTCCGCGCCGATTCCTCGCTCGGCGTCCCGGGCCTGCTTTCGGTGTACCGCGCCGGACGCGTCACCCTCGCCAATGCCATCGGCACCGGCGTCGCGGACGACAAGTCCGTCTATCCCTACGTACCCGACATGATCCGCTTCTACCTGTCGGAGGACCCCATCCTCAACAACGTGCCCACCTACCAGTGCCGCAAGAAGGAAGACCTTGAGTACACGTTGGCCAACCTGTCCGCGCTGGTGGTCAAGGAAGTGCACGGCGCCGGCGGCTACGGCATGCTGGTCGGCCCCGCCGCGACGCGCGACGAAATCGAGTCGTTCCGCCAGCGGCTGCTGGCACGGCCGGACGGTTACATCGCGCAGCCCACGCTCGCCTTGTCCAACTGCCCGACCTTTGTCGAATCCGGCATCGCGCCGCGCCATATCGACCTGCGGCCATTCGTGTTGTCGGGCAAGACCGTGTCGATGGTCAAGGGCGGGCTGACGCGCGTCGCGCTCAAGGAAGGATCGCTGGTCGTCAACTCGTCGCAGGGCGGCGGGACAAAAGATACCTGGGTACTGGAGAAATAAGATGCTGAGCCGCACCGCAGATCACCTCTTCTGGATGGCGCGCTATACCGAGCGCGCCGAGAACACGGCCCGCATGCTTGACGTCAATGTGCAGACTTCGCTGCTGCCGCAATCGGCGCATGCGGCCGAGCAAGGCTGGCGGGCCATGCTGGGCATTTCCGAACTGCTCGGCGACTTCGACCACAAGTACGGACTGATGACCGCCAGGGACGTCCTCGACTTCATGGTGCGCGATCCGGACAACCCCTCCTCCATCGTGTCCTGCCTGCGGCAGTCGCGCGAGAACGCGCGCGCGGTGCGGGGCGCGCTGACGACCGAAGTCTGGGAAACGCACAACGCCACCTGGCTGGAACTGCAGAACAAACTCAGGAGCAGGCTGCTGGATGAAGATCCCAGCCAATTCTTCGAATGGGTCAAGTACCGTTCCCACCTGTCGCGCGGCGTGATCATCGGGACCATGCTCAAGGATGAAGCCTTCCACTTCATCCGCCTCGGCACCTTCCTCGAACGTGCGGACAATACGGCGCGTATCCTCGACGTGAAATTCCACGGTGCCGACAAGAGCCTTTTTGCCGACCCGGAAGCCGAGGAGGAAGCGCGCCACGACTTCTATTACTGGACCGCCATCCTCCGCTCGGTGTCGGGCTTCGAGATCTACAGGAAGGTGTACCGCGATGTCATCACACCCGAGCGCGTTGCGGAGTTGCTGATGCTGCGCGCCGACATGCCGCGCTCGCTGCTGGCCTGCATGGAGGAAGTGTCTTCCAACCTGGCGCAGGTACGCAACGATGCATCGGCGGATACCGAGCGCTTCGTCGGCAAGATGCATGCGGAACTCAAGTACAGCAAGATCGACGAGATCCTCTCGTCCGGGCTGCATGCCTACCTCACGCAATTCCTGGAACGCATTTATGAAGTCGGCAACCGTATCAGCCGCGATTTCCTGGTACCGCTGACCGCCTGATCATGCTCCTATCGATCCGCCACGAAACCACCTATCGCTACACGGCGCCGCTGACCTACACGATCCAGCAGCTGAGGCTTTCGCCGCGTGCAGAACCGCACCAGCAAGTCCGGTCCTGGCATGTCGCCACCGCCGGCCGGCGCAATGCCTTCCTCGATGCCTTCGGCAACCTCGGGCACATGCTGACCATCACCGGCCAGCACGACGAGGTCCGCATCCTCGCCGGCGGCACCGTCTCCGTCGAGCCGCTCGACCGCGGCCGGCTTCCCGGCACCGATGCAATGTCGCCGCTGGTGTTCACCGTGCCGACCCGGTTGACGGAGCCGGATGAACAGATCGCCGCATTCGCCGCGCGGCACATGCCTTCCGGCGGCCGGAGCGCGTCGCTGCTCGCGCTGGCCGAGGCCATCCGCGCATCCGTCGATTACCGTACTGGCGCAACGGAAGTCACCACGCCGGCGTCGCACGCCTTGCAGCTCGGACAGGGGGTGTGCCAGGACCACGCCCACCTCTTCCTGTCCTGCTGCCATGTGCACGGCATTCCCGCGCGCTATGTCTCCGGCTATATCGATCCCGGCGAAACCGAGCATGCCGCCAGCCACGCCTGGGTCGACGCCTGGGTGGAGGAAGCCGATTTTTCGGGCTGGGTCAGTATCGACGTCACCCATGCCCGTTATGCCGGCGACGCGTATTGCCGCCTGGCGATAGGACGCGACTATGACTCCGCCGCTCCGGTGCGCGGCGTGCGCCACGGGGGCGGAACCGAATCGCTCAGCGTGCGCGTTGGCGTTTCGCCAATCGTTTCCTGACCGATTCTTTCCTTCGGTCTTTTCGCGACACCGCGGCCTGTCTTTCCGGGCTGGGCCGCAGTTTCGTCCTGTAGAATTCCAATTTTGTTCCCTGTCCTGCCATCATGACTTACTGCGTCGCCATGCGCCTCGATTCGGGGCTGGTCTTCCTGTCCGACTCCCGCACCAACGCCGGGGTCGACCAGGTCGGCACCTTCCGCAAGATGACGGTGTTCGAAAACCCGGGCGACCGCATGATGGTCCTGATGACCGCGGGGAACCTGTCGATTTCGCAGTCGATCCGCCAGATCATCGCGGAGCGGACGACCAGCGGCGGCAAGACCGTCTGGACCGCAGCCTCCATGTACGAAGCCGCACAGATCGTCGGCGAAGCGGTGCGCACCGTGTACGAACGTGACGCGCGCACGCTGCGCGAATTCGGCATCGACTTCAACGTCAGCATCATTTTCGGCGGCCAGATCCAGGGCGAGCGCTGCCGCCTCTTCCAGGTCTACGCGGCCGGCAATTTCATCGAAGCGCACAACGAAAATACCTACTTCCAGATCGGCGAAGCGAAATACGGCAAACCGATCATCGACCGCGTCATCACGCCGGCGACGCCGCTCAGCGAAGCAGCCAAGTGCGCGCTCATTTCGATGGATTCCACGCTGCGTTCCAACATCTCGGTCGGCCTGCCGCTGGACCTGCTGATCTATGAACAGGACACGCTGGCGGTCACGCAGTTCGTGACCATCGACGAAAAGAACCAGTATTTCCAGATGATCCGCAGCACCTGGGGACAGCAGTTGAAAGCCGTCTTTGAAGGCATTTCCGACCCGGTGTGGAACGCTTCCCCGGACCAGGGCGCAAACGTGCTGTCGACGGCCAATGCTCACAGCCAGCCAGTGCGCATGCTGCCGCCGCACAGCCTGATGAACGCGAATCCCCATCCGGCGCCGTTGCAGACACTGGCACAGCAGGACAGCGGGAACAGGCAGCACTGAGGGTGCCAAAAAAAAACGGCTGCAGAACCTGCAGCCGTTTTTCATTCGAAGACCGTCCTTACTGCACGATCGTCTGCGCCTCGTCGCCCTGGCGCTCCCGGATTTCGCCGATGCGGCTGACGGTTTCGCCGGCCGCCTTCAGGTGGGCCATCGCGGCGTCCGCATTTTCCTTGGACACGATCACCGCCATCCCGATGCCGCAGTTGAACACGCGGTGCATCTCGGCGTCGGCCACGCCGCCATGCTGTTGCAGCCAGGTGAACAGCGGCGGCATGGTCCAGGCGTCGCGGCGCAGGACCGCGGTCAGGTTCTGGCGCAGCACACGCGGCACGTTCTCGACCAGCCCGCCGCCGGTGATGTGCGCCATGCCCTTGACCTCGAGCTTTTCCATCAGCGACAGCAGCGGCTTCACGTAAATATGCGTCGGCTCCATGATCACATCCGCCAGACGGCGGCCATGGAAATCGGCGTTCAGGTCGGGCTGGGCGACGGAGATGATCTTGCGCACCAGCGAATAGCCGTTCGAGTGCGCGCCGGAAGAAGCCAGGCCCAGCACCACGTCGCCCGGCACGATCTTGCTGCCGTCGATGATCTTCGACTTTTCGACCGCACCGACCGCGAAGCCGGCCAAGTCGTATTCGCCGTCCGGATACATACTCGGCATTTCCGCGGTTTCGCCACCGATCAGCGCACAGCCGGCCAGTTCGCAGCCCTTGGCGATGCCCTTGATGACATCGGTCGCGGACGGCACGTCGAGCTTGCCGCAGGCGAAGTAGTCGAGGAAGAACAGCGGCTCCGCGCCCTGCACCAGGATGTCGTTGACGCTCATCGCGACCAGGTCGATGCCGACCGTGTCGTGCTTGTTGAAGTGGAAGGCCAGCTTCAGCTTGGTGCCCACACCGTCGGTGCCGGAGACCAGGACCGGCTCCTTGTACTTCTTGCTGATCTCGAACAGGGCACCGAAGCCGCCGATACCGCCGAGCACGCCTTCGCGCATGGTGCGCTTGGCAAAAGGCTTGATCGCTTCGACCAGGGCGTCCCCGGCATCGATGTCGACACCGGCGTCGCGGTAGGAAAGGGATACGTTGGAAGTGGAACTCATGTCTGGAATAGGTGCAGAGGCGGTAAAATAAGCGGTTTGGGCTTGCAAGCCCGGCGAAACCGCTATTTTAACAAACCCGATCCGTCCAACCTGCCCCAAGCTGCCGAAATATGCCTTTTTCCCTCAATCCGGAGCAAAAACAGACCGTCCTGTGGCTGGCGATCGGGCTGGTGCTGGTGGCATTGCTGGGCTATCTCGGGCCGGTGCTCGCGCCCTTCGTCGCGGCGGCCATCCTGGCGTACGCGCTCAATCCGGCAGTTGACTGGTTGTCATTGCGGCGCCCCGGCCGGGTTGCCGTTCCGCGCAGCCTGGCGGTGATCGTCGTCATGCTGCTGTTGCTGGCGGCAATCCTGGCATTGATCCTGGTTGTCTTGCCGATCATGCAAAAGCAGATTCCACTCCTGCAGGAAAAGATCCCGGGCGCGCTGACCCGCCTGAACGCCTTCCTGTCGCCGAAACTGGCGGATATCGGGGTACGCGTGCGGCTGGACGAGGTCGGCATCAAGCGGCTCGTCTCGCAGTATTTCGCCACCAGCAGCGACGAGATCTGGAGCTCCGTCCTGGCCTCGGCCAAGGTCGGCAGCGCCGCGGTGCTCGGCTGGCTCGCCACCCTCACGCTGATCCCGATCGCCCTGTTCTACCTGCTGCTGGACTGGCACGCGGTACTGGCACGTGCCGAAAGCGTCATTCCCCGGCGCTGGGCCGCCCAGGTCGTCAACTTCGGCCGCGAAGCGGACGGCCTGCTGGCGCAATACCTGCGCGGCCAGCTGGCGGTGATGCTGGTGCTGTCGTTCTACTATTCCGCGGCGCTGGCGCTCTTCGATTTCGATGTGGCCGTCCCCGTCGGCGTCATCACCGGCCTGCTCGTGTTCATTCCCTATCTGGGCTTCGGCCTCGGCCTGGTGCTCGCACTGATCGCGGCCGTGCTGCAGTTCGAAGGCCTGTATGGCGTGTTCGTCGTCGCCGGCATCTATGGGGCCGGACAGGTCATCGAAAGTTTTTTCCTGACGCCGCGCCTGGTAGGCGAGCGCATCGGCCTGCATCCGCTAACCGTGATCTTCGCGCTGATGGCATTCGGCCACCTGTTCGGTTTCGTCGGCGTGCTGCTGGCCCTGCCCGCGTCGGCCATCCTCGCCGTGGCGCTGTCCCACCTGCGCATGCAATATATCAACAGCAGTTTCTATCGTCAGTCATGAGGCAAATGCTGCTCGACCTGGGCGCGGAAAAACCGCAGACCCTGGATACTTTCGTCGTCGGACAAAATGCGGAGCTGGCGCAGCTGCTGCACCAGTTCGCCCAGCATGCGTCGGTCATGCCGGGCGAACGCTTCGTCTACCTCTGGGGCGAGGCTGGCGCCGGCAAGTCGCACCTTCTGCACGCGCTGGCTGCGGCACCAGGCGCGCGCTACATTCCGGCGGGCGCCGGCGATGATCAGTACCTGTTCGACGAGCACACCCGGCTGTACCTGATGGACGACTGCCAGCTGCTGTCGCCCGATGCACAAATTTCCGCGTTCGCGCTGTTCAACCAGGTCCGCGAAAACGGCGGCCTGCTGGTAACCGCCGGCGACAAGCCGCCCGCCGCACTGGCACTGCGCGAAGACTTGCGCACCCGCCTCGGCTGGGGCCTGATCTACCAGGTCCACAGTCTGACCGACGAGGAAAAAATCGCCGCGCTGACGCAGGCGGCGCAGGCGCGGGGCATAACATTGTCGCCCGGCGTGTTACCCTATCTGATCACCCATTTCCGTCGGGATATGCGGTCCCTGTCCACCATGCTGGATGCGCTCGATCAGTATTCGCTGGAAACCCAGCGGCCGATCACGCTCCCGCTGTTGCGCAGCCTGCTGCAGCTCGAAGGTGAACCAAAGGCATAATGAATCTCGCTTTATTCGATCTAGACCACACCCTGATACCGCTCGATTCGGACTACGAATGGGGCCAGTTCCTTGTCCGCGTCGGCGCCGTCGACCCGGATGAATTCGCAAAGCGGAATGCCGCTTTCTACGCGCAATACGAAGCGGGCACGCTCGATCCGGTGGAGTACCTGGAGTTCGCGCTTGGCACGCTGGCGCAGTTCCCGCGCAAGCAGCTGGACGCATGGCGCCGGCAGTTCATGGAGGAAGTCATCCTGCCGGACATCCGTCCGGCGGCCACCGACCTCGTGAAGCAGCACCAGAGGGCCGGTGACAAGGTCGCCATCATCACCGCCACCAACCGCTTCGTCACCGAGCCGATCGCCGAAGTCTTCGGCGTCGAGACCCTGATTGCGGCCGAACCGGAAACCACGGCGGAGGGCGAGATCACCGGCAAGCTGGTGGGCATCCCGACCTCCGGTCCGGGCAAGGTGGTCCATACCAACGAATGGCTCGCCTCCCAGGGAAAATCGCTCGGCAGCTTCGGACGCAGCTACTTCTACAGCGACTCCCAGAACGACATCCCCCTGCTGTCGGCCGTCACCCACCCGGTCGCCACCAACCCGAACGCCTTGCTCAAAGCACACGCACAAGCGCAAGGCTGGCCTATCCTGACACTGTTCGATGATTAAAAAGTTTATCAAGCGCATTCTCGGCGGCGGCAAGAAGAAGGCAGACAACAAGCACCAGCCGGTGATGCTCGGGGCGCAGGAACACGGCATCAACCCGCAACTGCTCTCCTCCAACGCCGTGCGCGTCACGCAGACGCTGCAGGAAAACGGTTTCAAGGCCTTCATCGTCGGCGGCGCGGTACGCGACCTGCTGCTCGGCGTGAAACCGAAGGATTTCGACGTCGCCACCAACGCCACGCCGGAACAGGTCAAGCGCCTGTTCCGCCGCGCCTTCATCATCGGCAAGCGCTTCCAGATCGTGCACGTGATGTTCGGCCAGGAGATCATCGAGGTGACTACCTTCCGCGGCGCCTCCGCCGAGAGCGCGCCGAAGGACGAACACGGCCGCGTCCTGCGCGACAACACCTTCGGCGAACAGCACGAAGACGCCGTGCGCCGCGACTTCACGATCAATGCGATGTACTACGACCCGGCCTCGCAGACGGTGCTCGACTACCACAGCGGGATCGCCGACATCCGCAGCAAGACGCTGCGCATCATCGGCGTGCCCGAGGCGCGTTACCGCGAAGACCCGGTGCGCCTGCTGCGTGTGGTGCGCTTCGCCGCCAAGCTCGGTTTCACCATCGATCCCGCGACCAGCGAACCGATCCAGGTCATGGCGCCGCTGATCAACAACGTGCCGGCGGCCCGCGTGTTCGACGAAATGCTGAAGCTGCTGCTGAGCGGCCATGCGCTCGCCTGCCTGCAGCAACTGCGCAAGGAAGGCTTGCACCACGGCCTCCTGCCGCTGCTCGACGTGGTGCTGGAACAGCCGCTGGGCGAGAAGTTCGTGACGCTGGCGCTGGCCAATACCGACGAGCGCGTGCGCCAGAACAAGGGCGTGTCGCCCGGCTTCCTGTTCGCCTCGCTGCTATGGCACCAGGTGCTGGAAAAGTGGAACGCCTACAAGGCCGCGGGCGAATACCCGATCCCTGCCCTGCACCTCGCCGCCGACGACGTGCTCAACACCCAGACCGAAAAGCTCGCGCTGCAGCGGCGCATCACCAGCGACATGCGCGACATCTGGGCCATGCAGCCGCGCTTCGAGCGCCGCACCGGCAAGTCGCCGTACAAGCTGCTCGAACACCCGCGCATGCGCGCCGGCTACGACTTCCTGCTGCTGCGCTGCGAATCGGGCGAACTCGATGCCGAGGTCGGCGAATGGTGGACGGCCTTCATCGCCGCCGACGGCCCCGGCCGCGAAGAGCTGCTGGCGAAGAAGCCGCGCGTCGAAGGCGAAGCGCAAGCGCCGAAGAAGCGCCGCCGCCGCGGCGGGCGTAACAAGGCCAAGCCGGCGCCGGTCGAGGGCAGCGCCACATGAGCGCAACGCCGTGCTACATCGGCATCGGCGCCAATCTCGGGGACGCGCAGGACACCGTCAGACGGACCATTGCAATGCTCGGCGAGCTGCCGCAGACGCGGCTTGCCGCGCAGTCCAGCCTGTTCAGCACCGCCCCGGTGGACGCCGGCGGCGACGATTACATCAATGCCGTCGTCAGGCTCGATACCGGGCTGCAGCCGCTGGAACTGCTGCATGCCTTGCAGGCGATCGAACGTGACTTCGGCAGGGAACGTCCCTATCGCAACGCGCCGCGCACGCTTGACCTCGACATCCTCGTGTATGGCAGCCAGGTCATCGCATCCGATGCGCTGACCGTGCCGCACCCGCGGATGACGCAGCGCGCATTCGTGCTGATCCCGTTGCTCCAGATCGATCCCTTCATTACCATTCCGGGGCTAGGTCCGGCCCATGCTTTCGTTCCCGGCGTCGCCGGCCAGGCAATCCGCAAGATCTGAATCAGAGTCACATGCAAATACCCGTCGTCGTGCAAACCGTGGGCTTGCTCGCCCTGTCGAACGTCTTCATGACGGTCGCGTGGTACGGGCACCTGAAAAATCTCTCCAGCAAACCGTGGTGGATTGCCGCCATCATCAGCTGGAGCATTGCCCTGTTCGAGTACCTGCTGCAGGTCCCGGCCAATCGCATCGGCTACACCGAGCTCAGCCTCGCGCAGCTGAAGATCATGCAGGAAGCGATCACGCTGACGGTGTTCGTTCCCTTCGCCATGATTTACATGAACCAGCCGTTCAAGCTCGACTATGTCTGGGCCGGCCTGTGCCTGGTCGGCGCCGTTTACTTCATTTTCCGCACATGAGCCTCGAGCGCTACAACTACATCGTGGTCGAAGGACCGATCGGCGTCGGCAAGACCACGTTGACGCGCAAGCTCGCCGCAACCTACGCGGCGCAGACCCTGCTCGAACTGCCGCAGGACAACCCCTTCCTTGAGAAGTTTTACCGCGACCCGTCGCGCTATGCGCTGCCGGCGCAGATGTTCTTCCTGTTCCAGCGCATGAACCAGTTGCGCGACATGGCGCAGACTGACTTGTTCAGCACGCGCATCGTGTCCGACTTCCTGCTCGACAAAGACCCGATCTTCGCGCGGCTCACGCTCGGCGATGACGAACTGAACCTCTACGAGCAGCTCTATGCCCACCTGCGACCGCAGGCGGCGGTGCCCGACCTGGTGATCTACCTGCAGGCGCAGCCGGAAACCCTGGTCGAGCGCGTGAGAAAACGCGCTCTTGCAATGGAGGCGGGCATTTCCGAGCTGTACCTCTATCGTCTTTGTGAAAGTTACAGCCGTTTCTTTTATCATTACGACGCCGCTCCGCTGCTGATCGTGAATACGGAAAACCTGAATCCGATCGATCGCGAAGAGGACTTCAACCTGCTGCTCAGGCGCATCGGAGAAATGCGCGGCAAGCGGGAATTTTTCAACCTTGGGGAATGATGATGTCGGGATATCTGCAAGAAAGCGAACAGGCGGTCCGCAGCAAGTCTGTCACCGTACCGTCGCTGCTGGCGATGAAGAACGCCGGCGAAAAGATTGCGATGCTGACCTGCTATGACGCGAGCTTCGCCGCGCTGATGGACAAGTGCGGCGTGGACGTCCTGCTGGTCGGCGACTCCCTCGGCAACGTCTGCCAGGGACACAGCTCCACGCTGCCGGTCACGCTGGCCGATATCGCTTACCACACTGCCTGCGTCGCACGCGGCAACCAGACCGCATTGCTGATTGCGGACATGCCCTTCGGCACCTATGCCACGCCGGAATCCGCGTTCGACAACGCGGTGAAGCTGATGCAGGCCGGCGCGCAGATGGTGAAGCTGGAAGGCGGTGCATGGCTGGTCGAAACGGTGAAGTTCCTGACCGAACGCGCGGTGCCCGTCTGCGCCCACCTCGGGCTCACGCCGCAGTCCGTGCATCAGCTCGGCGGTTTCAAGGTACAGGGCAAGACGGCGGAAGGCGCAGACAAGCTGAAGGCCGACGCCCTCGCCCTGCAGGAAGCAGGTGCCTCCATTCTCGTGCTCGAAGCCATCCCGACCGCGCTCGGGAAAGAAGTCACCGACATGCTGGCAATGCCCACCATCGGCATCGGCGCCGGGCCGGATTGCTCTGGCCAGGTGCTGGTCATGCACGACATGCTGGGCGTGTTCCCCGGAAGGAAGGCCCGCTTCGTCAGGAACTTTATGGACGGGCAAACCAGCATCGAAGCAGCGGTCCGTGCCTACATTACGGCGGTAAAGGACAAATCCTTCCCAGCCGCCGAACACTGCTTCTGATTTAAAGGACCGTAGGGTGGGTAGAGCGAAGCGAAACCCGCCAAGCGCTCAAGACGGGTGCTTTAGGCGGGTTTCGCTTCGCTCTACCCACCCTACAAATCGCGTTACGCGCTTTCTTCGTAGCGGGCCAGGCTCTGCGGCAGCTTCGCCGCGAGGTCTTCCGCATTGCTGACCGTCAGGCCGAGATCGCGCAGCAAACCATCTTTCAGGCCATAGATCCAGCTGTGGATCGTCAGTGACTGGCCGCGCTCCCACGCATCCTGCACGATCGTCGTCTGGCAGACGTTGACCACCTGTTCCAGCACATTCAGCTCGCACAGGCGATCCTGCTTGACCCCCAGCGGCAGCACTTCGCCGAGGTAGCGCTCGTGTTTCTGGTGGACGTCCTGGACATGGCGCAGCCAGTTGTCGGCCAGGCCGACGCGGCGGCGGGCAAGCGCGGCATGCACGCCCGAGCAGCCGTAATGGCCGCACACGATCACATGCTTCACGCCCAGCACGTCGATGGCGAACTGCAGGACCGACAGGCAGTTCAGGTCGGTATGCACCACGACGTTGGCAATGTTCCGGTGGACGAACAGTTCGCCCGGCAGGAGGTTGACGATTTCATTGGCCGGCACGCGGCTGTCGGCGCAACCGATCCACAGGTATTCCGGCGACTGCTGGCCGGCGAGCTTCTTGAAGAAGGAGGCGTCATCGGCCACCATCGCGGAGGCCCATTCGCGGTTGTTCTGGAACAGGTGTTCCAGTGTTACGGAGTTCTTGTCGTTCTCAGTCATCTTCGTCAGTCGGAAACAGGGATAGGCAAGCCGACCGAACGCGGATGTGCGGAGATGCGCGAATTTAAGCGAAGTTTGCGACGGCGCGCGGACGGCATTACGCCCGGCGGTCCGGGCGCACCGCGCATTATACAGAGGACAAGACTGGCACCGGCCAAAACCGGTGCTTCAGCAGGATCAGGAATTGTTCCCGCGGGCGCTGGTATCCGGCTTCTCGCCGAGCATCAGGGGCTTGAGCTGGGCGTCCACGGGTTTGTCGCCCAGCCAGATTTTCAGCAAGGCGTTGTAGAACGCGACGTCCGGCAGCGTGTCGGAGACCTTCTTCCCGTTCACATGCACGACCGTCCCCGATCCCGGGATCCAGTCGGTGGTGAGCACGTCGCCTTTCTTCAGCTCGGGGATGGAGGCGAAGATCTCACCGAACTTTTGCAGCTGCATGATCAGCTTGGCTTTTTCGTTCCTGTCGCTGTTCTGCTGGATGCCGCTCATGAACCCGCGACCCAGCTCTTCATTGCTGATGTCGCGCAGCATGACGATGGTGACGCGCCTCGGACCGTTCGCCGCGAGCACGTCCGGCACCGTGGATTTCTTTTCGGTCAGGTAGAGGCCGGCGACGTACACCTTGAAAATCGCCTTGTAGCGGATGCCCGCGCCGTTGAGCTTGAGCTCCTGGTTGGCAAGACGGACGGTGTCGTCCAGCTTGACGCCGCCGATATCGGCAGCACCGGCGGCGGTGGCGATGGACAATGCAGCTGCGGCGGCGATGCGACCGAGCGTGCGGGATGCGCGAATGCCAAGCTTCATATTGTCTCCGGGGAAGTAGTTATGGGCAGCAATAGTACGAGCGTTTCATTATGCGGAGAAAAACTAGAGGAACGACTCTAATTCGTGAAACAAAAAAAGCCGCGGGTCGCAAGGACCGGCGGCTTTTTTGCAGAGGGAACGGCAGGCTTATTCGAAGAATTCCTTGACCTTGTCCTTCCAAGACTTGCTTTGCGGGCTGTGCTTGGAGCCGCCCGCCGTGGTCAGCTTCTCGAACTCTTGCAGCAGCTCCTTCTGGCGGTCGGTCAGCTTGACGGGCGTCTCGACCACGACATGGCAGAACAGGTCGCCGGCGTAACCCGAGCGCACACCCTTGATGCCCTTGCCACGCAGGCGGAATGTCTTGCCGGACTGCGTCCCCTCGGGCAGCGTGAAGGAAGCCTTTCCGTTCAGCGTCGGCACCTCGACCTCGCCGCCTAGAGCGGCCTTGGCGAAGGAGACGGGGATCTCGCAATGCAGGTCGTCGCCATCGCGCTGGAAAACCGGGTGCGGCTTGATGCGGATTTCCACATACAGGTCACCCGGCGGGCCGCCGTTCATGCCCGGCTCGCCATTGCCGGACGAGCGGATGCGCATGCCGTCATCGATACCGGCCGGAATTTTCACTTCCAGGGTCTTGTTGCGCTTGATGCGCCCGGCGCCGCTGCAGGTGGTGCAGGGGTTCGGGATCATCTTGCCGGTGCCGTGGCACTTCGGGCAGGTCTGCTGGATGCTGAAGAAGCCCTGCTGCATGCGCACCTGGCCCTGGCCGCCGCAGGTGGTACAGGTAGTCGGCGACGTGCCCGGCTTGGCACCGGAGCCATGGCAGGTTTCGCACTCGTCCCAGGACGGCACGCGGATAGTAGTGTCGTAACCGTGCGCCGCCTGTTCCAGGGTGATTTCGAGGTTGTAGCGCAGGTCGGCGCCGCGGTACACCTGCGGGCCGCCACGGCCGCCGCGCGCACTCTGGCCGAAGATGTCGCCGAAGATATCGCCGAATGCGTCGGAGAACCCGCCGAAGCCGGCGGCACCGGCGCCGAATCCGCCGCCGCCCATGTTGGGATCGACGCCGGCATGCCCGTAACGGTCATATGCCTCGCGCTTGCCCGGGTCGGAAAGCATCTCGTAGGCTTCCTTGGCCTCTTTGAACTTCTCTTCCGCGCCCTTGCTGTCCGGATTGCGGTCCGGGTGGTATTTCATCGCGAGCTTGCGATATGCCTTCTTGAGCTCTTCCTCGGAGGCGTTCTTCGCTACACCCAGAATCTCGTAATAGTCACGCTTTGCCATTTTTTAGGCGTCCTGTCAGTCAACACTCCGGCACGATGCCGCTCTGGACATCGCGCCCTGATGCGGCATGTCATTCCATCAATCCGCATCTCTAAACGCAAAACGCCGAGTCGCGGATCTGAACGATCGCATCGGCTCGGCGGGCCATCGCGGCGCACGCCGCAATGAGGGATATTACTTGTCTTTGACTTCCTTGAAGTCGGCGTCGACGACGTCTTCTTCCTTGGCCTTGGCTTCCGATGCGCCCGCGCCCGCTCCTGCACCTGCTGCGCCGGCAGCACCGGCCGCGCCGGCCTGCTGCGCCTGGGCGTCGGCGTACATCTTTTCACCGAGCTTCTGCGCGGAAGTCGACAACGCGGCGACCTTCGCGTCGATCACGGACTTGTCGTTGCCCTTCAGGGCTTCTTCCAGATCCTTGATCGCTGCTTCGATCTTTTCCTTCTCGCCGCCGTCCAGCTTGTCACCGTACTCGGACAGCGCCTTGCGGGTCGAGTGTACCAGTGCATCGCCCTGGTTGCGCGCGTCGGCCAGCTCCTTCAGCTTGCGGTCTTCGTCGGCGTACAGCTCGGCATCCTTCACCATCTTCTGGATTTCGTCCTCGGACAGACCCGAGTTGGCCTTGATGGTGATCTTGTTTTCCTTGCCGGAGGCCTTGTCCTTCGCGCTCACGTGCAGGATGCCGTTGGCGTCGATGTCGAAGGTCACTTCGATCTGCGGAATGCCGCGCGGTGCCGGCGGGATGCCTTCGAGGTTGAACTCGCCCAGCAGCTTGTTGCCGGTCGCCATCTCGCGCTCGCCCTGGTAAACCTTGATGGTCACCGCCGGCTGGTTGTCGTCGGCGGTCGAGAACACCTGGCTGAACTTGGTCGGGATGGTGGTGTTCTTCTGGATCATCTTGGTCATCACGCCGCCCAGGGTTTCGATACCCAGCGACAACGGGGTCACGTCCAGCAGCAGCAGGTCCTTGCGGTCGCCCGACAGCACGGAGCCCTGGATCGCGGCGCCGACGGCAACGGCCTCATCCGGGTTGACGTCCTTGCGCGGCTCCTTGCCGAAAAATTCCTTCACCTTTTCCTGCACCTTGGGCATGCGGGTCATACCGCCCACCAGGATCACGTCCTGGATGTCGGAAACCTTCACGCCGGCATCCTTGATGGCGATGCGGCAGGGCTCGATGGTGCGTGCGATCAGTTCCTCGACCAGCGATTCCAGCTTGGCGCGGGTGATCTTCATGTTCAGGTGGACCGGCGCGCCGTTGACCATCGCGATGTACGGCTCGTTGATCTCGGTCTGCTGCGAGGACGACAGCTCGATCTTCGCGCGCTCGGCCGATGCCTTGATACGCTGCAGCGCGATCGGGTCCTTCGACAGGTCGAGCCCGTTGATCTTCTTGAACTCGTCGATGATGTAGTCGATCATGCGCTGGTCGAAGTCTTCACCGCCGAGGAAGGTGTCGCCGTTGGTGGACAGCACTTCGAACTGCATTTCGCCATCGACGTCGGCGATCTCGATGATCGAGATGTCGAAGGTGCCGCCGCCGAGGTCATACACGGCGATCTTGCGGTCACCCTTGCCGCTCTTGTCCAGACCGAACGCCAGCGCTGCCGCGGTCGGCTCGTTGATGATGCGCTTGACGTCCAGGCCGGCGATGCGGCCGGCGTCCTTGGTCGCCTGGCGCTGCGCGTCGTTGAAGTAGGCCGGCACGGTGATCACGGCCTCGGTCACTTCCTCGCCGAGGTAATCCTCGGCGGTCTTCTTCATCTTGCGCAGCACTTCAGCGGACACCTGCGGCGGAGCCAGCTTCTTGTCGCGCACGCCCACCCAGGCGTCGCCGTTGTCGGCCTTGACGATCTGGTAGGGCATCAGGTTGATGTCCTTCTGGACTTCCTTTTCTTCGAACTTGCGTCCGATCAGACGCTTGACCGCGTACAGCGTGTTTTTCGGGTTGGTGACGGCCTGGCGCTTGGCCGGTGCGCCGACCAGGATCTCGCCATCGTCCTGATAGGCGATCACGGAAGGAGTGGTACGGGAGCCTTCGGAGTTCTCGATAACCTTCGGCTGACCGCCTTCCATGATAGCGACGCAGGAGTTGGTCGTACCCAAGTCAATGCCAATGATCTTGCCCATGATGTGTTCCTTTAAAACGAGAGTTTTCTAATGTGTTGTATATGCGGAACAAAGTGCGTCTTTCAAGCGCCTTTGCAGCCATTCTCCGATTTTTTACTGCGCCACCGTAACCAGCGCCGGCCGCAACAGGCGGTCGGCAATCATATATCCCTTCTGCAGCACGGTGACGATGGTGTTGGCCTCCTGGTCGGCCGGGACCATCGAGATCGCCTGGTGCTTCATCGGGTCGAGCTTCTCGCCCGGAACGGGATTGATTTCCTGCAAACGGTTGCGCTCGAAGGCGGAGTTAAGCTGCTTCAAGGTCATTTCGACACCCTCCTTGAGGGACTCGACCGAGGGTGTGTCGAGCTTGAGCGCCATCTCCAGGCTGTCCTTCACCGGCACCAGCGCTTCGGCGAAATTCTCGATCGCGAATTTGTGTGCCTTGGCCACGTCTTCCTGGGCACGGCGGCGGATGTTCTCGCCGTCGGCCTTGGCGCGGAGGTAGGCGTCCTGCATCTCGGTCGCCTTGGCTTCAGCGGCCGCGAGACGCTCTTCAAAGCTGGAGCCACCCTGCGACTGCGCCGGTTCGGGCGCTGCGCTCTCTTGCGGCGGAACGGCCTGTTCCACCTGTTCCTGCATCTTCTCTTGATCTTGCATCACAAAAAGTCTCCAGAAAATCAATGACTTAGTTTCGATTGCAACACTAAATGGGGGTATGCCTTACATTTTCAAGGGGAATGGCGAGCAATATTTGCGAAAAATTACACTGCCTCAAGATGTAAAGCCTTGTTACACACTTTACGGCTCGAAGGGCTTCAATTCCGCGGCAGGCGTACTACGATGACCTTGATCATGTTGCAACCGGGTTTTGTCCGGCTGCAAGGAGTTGAGATGATGAAACTGCCACTGATTACGGCGTCCGTCGTCGCCTACAGCTTGCTGGCGACGGCCTGGATCTGCCAGGTTGACCTGCTACCAATGTGACAGGACCGGAACCGGCCCTGTTTGATCGAGTCGCGCCCTGCCAGGCCGCGTACTCGCTATTTCTCTGCCCCCAATTGCACCGCCCTCTGGCGCGCGACATCTGCTTCCCTGCGCGCATCCTCGCGCATCTGCGGCGTCAGCATCGTCGGCCAGCCGGCCATGTGCTGTTCGGCGATGCCGGCCAGCGCACTGATCCAGGCCGGTGATTCATTGAGGCAGGGAATGTAATGGAATTCCTTGCCCCCGGCGGTGAGGAAGTCCTGCTTGACCTCCATGGCAATCTCTTCCAGGGTTTCGAGGCAGTCGCCGGTAAACCCGGGACACAGCACGTCGATCCGCCGGACACCCTCCTTCGCGAGCTTCTGCACCGTCGGCGCCGTATAAGGCTGCAGCCACTCCGCCCTCCCGAAACGGGACTGGAACGTCACCATGTACTGTTCCGGCGACAGGCGCAGCGCATTTGCGAGCAGGCGCGCGGTCTTGTGGCATTCGCAGTGGTACGGGTCGCCGAGGAGCAGCGTGCGCTTGGGCACACCGTGGAAGCTCATCAGCAGCTTGTCGGGGCGGCCGTTCACGTCCCAATGGGCGAGCACCGATTTCTTCAGCGCGTCAATGTAGCCCTCGTCGTCGTGGTAATGCTTGACCAGCCGCAGCTCCGGCACGTTGCGCACCTTTGCGTAATGGCGGAACACGGCATCGAAGGTGGAGGCCGTCGTGGTCGCGGAATATTGCGGGTAGGCGGGCAGGACAAGAATCCTGTCGCAGCCATCCGCCTTCAGCTTGTCGACGACGTCCGGGATGGACGGGCTGCCGTAGCGCATGGCGAAGGCAACGCGCACGTCGTGCCCCCGCTCGCCGAGATAGCCCTGCAGCAGCGCGGCCTGCTTCTTCGTGTGGACCAGGAGCGGCGATCCTTCCGGCATCCAGATGGACGCATACTTGGCCGCCGACTTCGACGAACGGAACGGCAGGATCAGCGTGTTGAGGATGAGCCACCACACCGGCCGCGGGATTTCGACCATGCGCGGATCCGAGAGGAACTGCTTGAGATAACGCCTGACGGCGGGGGTGGTTGCTTCGTCGGGCGTGCCGAGGTTGACCAGTACGAGGCCGGTCTGTGCAAGCGTGCCGTGGGTGTGCGGCGGTTCCGTGTTGGGACGCATCCTGAGTTGTGCCTTGTTATGGAGTCACGATGCAAGCAGTTCGCGCGCGTGCTTGCGGGTGGTGGCGGTGATTTCGAGGCCGCCGAGCATGCGGGCGATCTCCTCGATGCGTGCCTTCGAATCGAGCGCGTCGATGCTGGACAGGGTGCGGCCTTCCGCGCTGCGCTTGCTGACCTGGAAATGCTGGTTGGCCTGGCTCGCCACCTGCGGCAGGTGCGTCACGCACAGCACCTGTCGATCCTGGCCGAGACGCTTGAGCAGGCGCCCCACGACTTCGGCCACGCCGCCGCCGATGCCGCTGTCGACTTCGTCGAAAATCAGCGTCGGGGTCACGGTCGCGGTCGAGGTGATCACCGAAATGGCAAGCGAGATGCGGGCCAGCTCGCCGCCGGACGCCACCTTGGCCAGCGGGCGCGGCGAGGTTCCCGCATGGGCGGCAACCATGAATTCCACCTGCTCCAGGCCGTAGGCGGCCGGTTCACATGCATTCAGCGCGACCACGAAACGGCCGCCCGCCATGCTCAGGTCCTGCATCGCCGCCGTCACCGCTTCGCTCAATGCCTCGGCTGCCCGAGCGCGGGCTTTCGACAGCTTGCCGGCGGCGCTCATGTACTCGGCCTTGCGCTTTTCTTCCTGCGCGCGCAGCGCTTCGACATCGCTGGCATCGGCCAGCTGCTTCAATTGCACGGAAAGGGTTTCGTATTCCTGCGGCAAGTCCTCGGGCGCGACGCGGAATTTGCGCGCGGTGGAATGGATCGCGTCCAGGCGCGCCTCCACTTCCTGCAGGCGCTCGGGATCGAGTTCGACGCGGCCAAGGTAATCGTTCAATGCATACACGGCTTCCTGCAACTGGATGCGCGCCGGCTCCAGCGCGTCGACCACCGGCTTGAGCGCGGCGTCGACATCGGAAAGCTTGCCCAGCTTCAGAGTCAGCGCGGATAGCTGCGACAGGATCGGGCTGGACTCCGATTCGGAAATGACGTTCAGCGCTTCCTGCGCACCTTCGAGCAGGCTCGCCGCATGCGCCAGCCTGCTGTGCTCATTGCTGATCTCGGTCCATTCACCGGGTTTCACCGCGAGCTTTTCCAGCTCGCCCACCTGCCATTCGAGACGCTCGCGCTCGAGCAGGACATTCTTTGCATTGGTCTCGAATTCCTCGCGTTGCCGGGCAATGGCGCGCCACTCCTTGAACGCGGCGGCAACCGCCTTGGCGTTGTCAAGCAGGCCGGCCTGCGTGTCGAGAAGGACACGCTGCGCGTCGAGCTTGAGCAATGACTGGTGTGCATGCTGGCCGTGGATATCGACCAGCATCTCGCCCACCTCGCGCAGCTGCGCGGCCGTTGCCGAAATGCCGTTGATGAATGCCTTGGAGCGGCCGGCGTTGTCGATCACGCGGCGCAGAAGTACCGTGCCTTCGTCATTGGTGAATTCCTGCTCGGCGAGCCAGGCATCGACTTGCGCGTGGGTGCTGAACTCCGCGGTGATGTCGGCTTTCGCCGCGCCCTCGCGGACGACGCTGGCGTCGCCGCGGCCGCCGAGGGCTAGGGCGAGCGCATCGATCAGGATCGACTTGCCCGCGCCGGTCTCGCCGGTGAAGACGGTAAAGCCGGGAGCAAACTCGAGTTCGATCGAATCAACGATCACGAAATCGCGGATGGAGAGAGTGCGAAGCATGTCGGGAATGGCTTATTGGGACTTATCGGGCAAAAACAGCCTGCTATTTTAACTTCCCCGCCACGGAGGGATATTCGTGCCAGTGCAGCTTTTCCCGCAGGGTATCGTAATAGCTCCAGCCAAGCGGGTGCAGGAAGGTAATCGTATGCGCGGAACGGCGGATGAAGATGCGGTCGTGATGCTGCAGGCTGGCCAGCGACTGCATGTCGAAATTGACGCTGATATCGCGCCCGCCCATGATCTCGATCATCACCGTGCAGCTGTCGGGAATCACGATCGGGCGGTTCGACAACGCATGCGGTGCAATCGGCACCAGGACCATCCCCGACAGGCTCGGGTGCAGCAGCGGCCCGCCGGCCGACAGGGCATAGGCCGTCGAACCGGTCGGCGTGGCGACGATCAAGCCATCCGATCGCTGGTTGTACATGAAGTGCCCGTCGACCTCGACCTTCAGTTCGGCCATGCCGGTGGTGGAACCGCGCGCCACGACAACATCGTTGAACGCGAGCGCGTGGAAAATAGGCTCGCCGTCGCGCAGCACGGAGCCCTCCAGGAGGGTGCGCTGCTCCGATTCCAGATTTCCGTCCAGCATTTCCGACAACACCTGGATCATGCCTTCCTGCGGAATGTCCGTCATGAAACCCAAGCGCCCCTGGTTGATTCCGATCAGGGGCACGTTGTAGGGAGCGAGCTGGCGTGCGATGCCGAGCATGGTGCCGTCCCCGCCGATCACAATGGCGACGTCGGCGTTCTGACCGATCTCGGCCGGCGTCACCGTGGGCACGCCGGGAAGGGAGACGTTCTGCGCCGTTTCTGCCTCGAGCAGCACTTTGCGCCCGGATTTGGCGAGAAACCCGGCAATGTCGGACAATGACTCTTGAATACCCGCGGCCATGTACTTGCCGATGATGGCAACTGTCTGGAAAGCGACGGCACGGTCGAATGGCTTGAAAGGCAACATGCAGCAGATTAGACCATAATTTGACGCTCTGTTACAGGCATTGAAACGATTGAACCCAACCCCTATGTCAAGCATACGCGCTGTCCTGTTCGACCTGGACGATACACTGTGGCCGATCGTGCCCGTGATCGTGCGCGCGGAGAATCTCCTCTACGCATGGTTGAAAGAGCACGCACCCGCCATTACCGAGCGGGTGACCATCGAAAGCATGCGCGCGCGCCGGCAGCAGCTGATGGCGACCGATCCTGTTTACCAGCTCGACCTCGCCCTCCTGCGCCGCGCCGTGCTGCTCGAAGCGTTCAACGAGGCCGGGCTGGATGTGCGCCTGGTCGATTCCGTGATGCAGGTATTCACGAAGGCGCGCAACGAGGTCACGCCCTTCGACGATGTCCTGCCCGCTTTGAAGAGGTTGCAAGACCGCTACATCCTCGGCTCCGTGTCGAACGGCGTTGCCGATCTGCATGTGATCGGGATGGCGCATTATTTCCGGGCGTCGGTGGCGGCATACCGCGTGGGCTGTGCAAAACCGGATGCACCGATTTTCCACGAGGCATGCCGGGCGCTCGGCGTAGCGCCGGAGGAAGCGCTGTATATCGGCGACGATCCGCTGCTGGACGTGGAAGGAGCGCAGAACGCAGGGCTGCGCGCGGCGTGGATCAACCGCGCCGAACTGGGCCCGGACCGTTCGCTGCCGGAGCACATTCGTCCCGATGCCGTCTTCGGCAACCTGTACGACCTGGAACGGTGGCTGGAAATGCAATGAAGCTCTGACAAGAGACAAGGAAAGGTGACACCTGCGGGCAACATATGTGCTGGCACCCGCCGGCACGGCTCGCTAGAATAGCCGTATGCAACTCGATTCCCGCGCACAAACGCTGCTCAAGGCACTGGTCGAACGGTACATCGCCGACGGACAGCCGGTGGGTTCGCGCGCGCTCGCAAAAATTTCCGGCCTCGATCTTTCCCCGGCGACCATACGCAACATCATGGCGGACCTGGAAGAGCTGGGCTACGTCTGCAGCCCGCACACGTCGGCGGGCCGCATTCCGACCCCGCGCGGCTATCGCATGTTCGTCGATACCCTGCTGACGGTGCAGCCGATCGACGAGACGACGGTGGAATCAAGACTGCAGCCCCGGCTGCACAAGGCATCACCGCAAAAGATCATTTCCAACGCTGCGCAGATGCTGTCCTCGCTATCGCAGTTCGCCGGCGTCGTGCTGACGCCGCGGCATGAATCGGTGTTCCAGCAGATCGAGTTCATCCGGCTGTCGGAAAAGCGCATCCTGCTGGTGATCGTCACGCCGGGCGGCGATGTGCAGAACAGGCTACTGCTGACCGACGTCGACTACACCCCGTCCCAGCTCGTGCAGGCGGCGAACTACATCAACCAGCACTACGGCGGACTCGGCTTCGACGAAGTGCGGCTGCGCCTGCAGAACGAACTGCGCCAGCTGCGCGACGACATGACGCGCCTGATGCAGGCGGCAGTCGAAGCCGGCAGCGACGCGCTGGCGGAAAACGAGGAAGACGTCGTCATCTCCGGCGAACGCAACCTGTTGAGCGTGACCGACCTTGCCTCCAACATGAACTCGCTGCGCAAGCTGTTCGACCTGTTCGAACAGAAGACCAGCCTCATGCAGCTGCTCGACATGTCGAGCAAGGCGACCGGCGTGCAGATCTTCATCGGCGGCGAATCGCAGCTCGTCCCGGTGGAAGAGATGAGCATCGTCACCGCGCCCTACGAGGTCAACGGCAAGATTGTCGGCACCCTCGGCGTGATCGGTCCCACCCGCATGGCCTACGAACGGGTGATCCCGATCGTCGATATCACCGCGAAGCTGCTCTCCAACGCGCTCAGCCACAACTGAGCACCCGCTAGATCATCAGCTCGGCCAGCAGCTTGTTGTTGGCCGCATCGATTTCAGTAAACTGCAGTCCGGTACGAAAGCCTTCGGTCCCGGCGAGAATGCTGTAGATCACCTTGCCCGCGGCAAAGACGCGGACCATGTTACCGTTCAGCGGCGCCTCGAACCCGACGTTGAAGATACGACCGGTAGGCAGTTGTTCCGGCACCAGGAGACAAATCCCCCCCAGCGACACGTCTAAGGTCTTGGCCCGCGTCGCGGGCATGCCGGGCAAGGCGATACGGGCCTGGCCGCGCAGGACCTTGCGCGGATAATTTCGGGTTTCGGGTTTCTTGCTCATGAGGGAAACATGGCCGGCACGGCTTTGCGCGCCGTCGTGGAAATACAAGCGCCCGGAAGGGCAAACAACGCTGGGGAACTGCCGGCGGATGCCGGCAGCGCAGTCATCGGGACCGGTGCGGACAGGCAGGCTTGGTGCAGTGGCCGTAGAGGGCCAGCGCGTGCTCGGAAATATCGAAGCCGCGCTCCTTCGCAATCTTCTGTTGCCGTTTCTCGATCTCATCGTCGAAAAACTCTTCCACCCTGCCGCAATCGAGGCAGACGAGGTGGTCATGGTGCGATCCCTCGTTCAGCTCGAACACCGCCTTGCCGGTTTCGAAATGGTTACGGTGGAGCAGGCCGGCCTGCTCGAACTGGGTCAGGACGCGATAAACCGTTGCCAAACCGACATCCATGTTCTCTGTCAGGAGAATCTTGTACACGTCCTCCGCGCTGAGGTGGCGCACGGAACTCGTCTGGAAAATCTCGAGGATCTTGAGCCGCGGCAGCGTCGCTTTCAAGCCGCTCGCCTTCAGATCATTGGGAGTGTTAGTCATGTTGTTGGTCGGTTTTGGGTTATGTGCTTTATCATATAGCGTTTTGGGCCGATTGCTCAACGAATTGAAAACCCGAATTGAAAACACTCTTTATGCGAATGCCGTCTTTCAGCACTCACCGGTCAGCCTTTGCGGCAGCGCTTTGCCTTGCCGCCGCCGTCCTCACCGGTTGTGCGAGCAAGAATCCCCTCACTAATGAAACGGCTGCGGCCTCGCAGTCCGCGGCAGGTGCCGTGACGACCTCGAAACCAACCGGCTTCCAGCGCGTGGTCGGCTTCTTCACGCCCTATCGCATCGACATCCAGCAAGGCAACTTCGTTTCGCGCGAAATGGTCGCACAGCTCAAGGAAGGCATGCAGCGCCCGGAAGGCGTGACGCGCGAGCAAGTGCGTTTCGTGCTCGGCACCCCTCTGCTGACCGACGTCTTCCACGCCGACCGCTGGGACTACGTGTTCCGCCTGAAGAAGAGTTCGGGCGAAGTCATCGCCAGCCGCGTGACCGCATTCTTCAAGGACAACCGCCTCGTCAACATCGAGGGCGATACCTTGCCGACCGAACAGGAATACCTCGCACTCATCGCCGGCGGCGCCGGCAAGTAAGAGCATCCGATGAAGAGCCAACTGAAAATCGCCGTTGCAGGCGCGTCCGGCCGCATGGGCCGCATGCTGATCGAAACCATCCAGAACGCGGATGACGCCACCCTCGTCGGCGCGCTCGACCTGCCGCAATTGCCGGCCGTCGGCACCGATGCCGCTGCCTTCCTCGGCAAGCCGGCCGGCGTGGCGATCGAATCCGACCTCGCCAAGGGCCTTGCCGATGCGGAATTCCTGATCGATTTCACGCGTCCGGAAGGCACGCTCAAGCACGTCGAATACTGCGCGCAGCACGGCATCAAGGTCATCATCGGCACCACCGGCTTCGATGAAGCCGGCAAGGCAGCCATCGCCGCCGCTGCCGAGAAAACCGCCATCGTGTTCGCCCCCAACATGAGCGTCGGCGTCAATGTGACGCTGAAATTGCTGGAGATGGCCGCGAAGAGCTTTTCGCACGGTTACGACATCGAGATCGTCGAGGCGCATCACCGCCACAAGGTCGATGCGCCCTCCGGCACGGCGATCAAGATGGGCGAAGTGATCGCTTCCGCGCTCGGCCGGGATCTCGAGGACGTGGCGGTGTACGCGCGCGAGGGCGTGACGGGCGAGCGCGATCCGTCCTCCATCGGCTTTGCGACCATCCGCGGCGGCGACATCGTCGGCGACCACACCGTGCTGTTTGCCGGCATCGGCGAGCGCATCGAGATCAGCCACAAGTCGTCCAGCCGCTTCAGCTATGCCCAGGGCAGCGTGCGCGCCGCCCGCTTCCTCGCCGACAAGAAGACCGGCCTGTACGACATGCAGGATGTGCTCGGCCTGAAGTAAAAGAAGCGCCGGCCCGCACGCTTCGATGAACAAGGCAAGGCTGTTTGCCGCCGCGGCTACGGTCGCACTGCATGCGGCCTTGTTCATGGCTCTGGTGGCCGGGCTGGAATCCGGTCCGCAACCGGACATGCCTGAGCCGCTGAAGATCCAGCTGCTTGCCCCCGAACCGGCGCTCCCGCCGCCGCCCCAGCCCCCGGCTCCTCCGCAGTTGCAGCCGGAAAAGCCAGCCCCGCGGACGGAGCGCCGCGCCCGTCCCGCACCTGCAGCGCCAAAGCCCGCACCCGAGGCAAGGCCAGCCCCCGCCGCCCCTGCGCCTGACATCGATGCACGCCCTCCCCCGGCGGCCGCGCAGCCGGCGCCCCCCATCACGACATCGCCAGCTCCCGCAACCGCAGCAACCAGAACCAGCGCCTCGGAAGCGAGCTATGCATCCACCAACCGCAAACCGCCCTACCCGCGCATCTCGCTCAGCAATGGCGACGAGGGCACGGTCGTCCTGCGGGTACTCGTGACTGCGGAAGGAACCGCCGGCGCGGTGCAGGTGCGCAGCTCGAGCGGATTCCCGCTGCTCGACGAATCCGCCCGCAAGACCGTCATGACCTGGCGCTTCAAGCCGGCGACAGTCGACGGCAAGCCCGTCGCGGAGTGGTATGAGGTACCCATTCCGTTTAAACTTCAAGACAATTGATCTCCTTGGAAAGCCATGAACCAGACTCTCGGATTTGCGCATTATTGGGCCCAGGGCGACGCCGTCACGCACGCAGTCGCCTATCTGCTGCTGCTGATGTCGGTCGTCAGCTGGTATTACATCTTTTCCAAGACCTGGAGCTCGTGGCGCATCCGCCGCAGCGCAAGCGCGCTGGAGGGTTTCTGGAAAGCGCCCACGCTGAGCGATGCCATTGCCGTGGTCAGGAATGCCGACAGTGAAAACGTCTACGCGCCCCTGGCCATCCAGAGCGCGGAGGCTGCCAACGTCACCGCGCAGGCCGGCTCGCTGAATGCCAGCATCGATCCGAGCGAGCTGATCACCCGCACCCTGCGGCAGGAGATCAACCGCGTGTCCTCGCGGCTGGAGAACGGCCTCACCCTGCTGGCCTCGGTCGGCTCGACCGCGCCCTTCGTCGGCCTGTTCGGCACCGTATGGGGCATTTACCATGCGCTCGTCGCGGTCTCGACCACCGGCACCGTGCAGATCGACAAGGTCGCCGGGCCGGTCGGCGAAGCGCTCATCATGACGGCGCTCGGCCTCGTGGTCGCCATTCCGGCGGTGCTCGCCTATAACGCCTTCACCCGGGTCAACCGCGTCACGCTCGCCGAACTGGACGCCTTTGCGCACGACCTGCACGCCTTCCTGACCACCGGCACCCGCGTCGGCAAATAAGGAGATCAGCATGGCCTTCGGCGGATTCAACGACAACAAGCAGCAGGCGCCCATGTCCGAGATCAACGTCACGCCCATGGTCGACGTGATGCTCGTTCTGCTGGTGATCTTCATCATCACCGCGCCGCTGTTCACCCATGCGATCAAGCTCGACCTGCCGAACGCTCCGGCGGCGGTGTCGCCGCAAAAACCGGAAACGATCACGCTATCGATCAATGGCGAAGGCCGGATTTTCTGGAACAATGATCCGGTTGAAGAACCGGACCTTGGAAAGCGCCTGGCGCAGGAAGCGCAAAAGAACCCGCAGCCCGAACTGCAGCTGCGCGCCGACAAGGCCACCCGCTATGAAGTGATCGCCCGCGTGATGTCGGCCGCGCAGACCAACGGCATGACCAAGCTGGGTTTCGTGACCGACGCCAAGGAAAAATAAGACCATGTCTTCCGTGACGCTAGACGGACGCCGCATCGCCAACTGGAAGGCCTTCCACGACGAATGCCAGGCGGTCTTCGGCTTCCCCGATTTCTACGGCCGCAACATGGATGCCTGGATCGACTGCCTGGGCGGCCTGCGCGACGGCGACGGCATGACCAAGTTCACCCTCCTCCCTGAAGACATGCTCCGCATCGAAGTCCTGCACGCCGATTTCCTGCGGCAGGAAGCGCCGGAAATCCTCGAGGCGCTGGAAGAATGCGCCGCCGAGGTCAACGAACGCTGCATCGAATACGGCCAGAGGCCACCGCTGAGCCTGCTGTTGCGCTGAATCGGGCCTCAAATTACCTCCGCGCTGCGGCGCATCAGACCTGTGCGGGGCGGTATAATCGCTGGTTTACATCCACTTTTACCAGCCTCATCCGCCATGCAAGAAAAATATCTTCCCGGCGACGTCGAAAAAGCGGCGCACGCACACTGGACTGCGATCGACGCGTACAAGACCGTCGAGCACGCCAAGGACCGCAACGGCCAGGAAAAGAAAAAGTTCTACGCCTGCTCCATGCTGCCCTACCCGTCGGGGAAGCTGCACATGGGCCACGTCCGCAACTACACCATCAACGACATGCTCTCGCGCTTCTTGCGCATGAACGGCTACAACGTGCTCATGCCCATGGGCTGGGACGCTTTCGGCCTGCCCGCCGAGAACGCCGCGCTGAAGAATGGCGTGCCGCCAGCGAAGTGGACGTACGACAACATCGCCTACATGAAGAAGCAGATGCAGGCGATGGGCCTGGCCATCGACTGGTCGCGCGAAGTGGCGACCTGCGACCCGAGCTACTACAAGTGGAACCAGTGGCTGTTCCTGAAGATGCTGGAAAAAGGCATCGCCTACCGCAAGACCCAGGTGGTGAACTGGGACCCGGTCGACCAGACCGTGCTGGCCAACGAGCAGGTCATCGACGGCCGCGGCTGGCGCACCGGCGCGCTGGTCGAGAAGCGCGAGATCCCGGGCTACTACCTGAAGATCACCGACTACGCCGAAGAACTGCTCGAGCACGTGGTCAACAAGCTGCCCGGTTGGCCGGAGCGCGTGCGCGTGATGCAGGAAAACTGGATCGGCAAGAGCGAGGGCGTGCGCTTCGCCTTCCCGCACGAGATCCGCGATGCGCAGGGCCAACTGATCCAGGACGGCAAGCTGTTCGTGTTCACCACCCGCGCCGACACCATCATGGGCGTCACCTTCTGCGCGGTGGCGCCTGAGCATCCGCTGGCCACGCATGCCGCCGCATCGAATCCGCAACTCGCCGCCTTCATCGAGGAATGCAAGCGCGGCGGCACTACCGAAGCCGAACTGGCGCTCAAGGAAAAGGAAGGCCTGCCCACCGGTCTGTTCGTCACCCATCCGCTGACCGGCAAGCAGGTCGAGGTCTGGGTCGGCAACTACGTGCTCATGACCTACGGCGACGGCGCCGTGATGGGCGTGCCGGCGCACGACGAGCGCGACTTCGCCTTCGCCAAGAAATACAATCTGCCGATCCAGCAGGTGATCGCCGTGGAAGGCGAAACCTACTCCACCGATGCGTGGCAGGAATGGTACGCCGACAAGCAGCGCGGCACGACCGTCAATTCCGGCGCCTATGACGGCCTGGGCTACAAGGCCGCGGTGGACAAGATCGCCGCCGATCTGGCCGTGAAGGGCAACGGCGAAAAGAAGACCACCTGGCGCCTGCGCGACTGGGGCATCAGCCGCCAGCGCTACTGGGGCACGCCGATCCCGATCATCCACTGCGACAGCTGCGGCTCCGTCCCGGTCCCCGAGAAAGACCTGCCGGTCGTGCTGCCGCAGGACTGCGTGCCGGACGGCAGCGGCAATCCGCTGAACAAGCGCGAAGACTTCCTGCGCTGCGACTGCCCGCAGTGCGGCAAGCCGGCCCGCCGCGAAACCGACACGATGGATACCTTCGTCGATTCGTCCTGGTATTTCATGCGCTATTGCGACCCCAAGAACGAGGAGCAGATGGTCGCCGGCGGCGCCGACTACTGGATGCCGATGGACCAGTACATCGGCGGCATCGAGCACGCCATCCTGCACCTGCTGTATGCGCGCTTCTGGACCAAGGTCATGCGCGACCTCGGCCTGGTCAAGGTCGACGAGCCCTTCACCAACCTGCTGACGCAGGGCATGGTGCTGAACCACATCTATTCCCGCCGCACACCGCAGGGCGCCATCGAATACTTCTGGCCGCACGAAGTCGAGAATGTCCACGACGACAGCGGACGCATCGTCGGCGCCAAGCTCAAGAGCGACGGCTCGGCCGTCTCCTATGACGGCGTGGGCACGATGTC
>NZ_DASRXF010000039.1:0-46697 GCF_035654295.1 Noviherbaspirillum sp.
GATGATCGTGATCTACCTGCTTGCGCCGAAGACCGAATGGACCTTCTACATCTTCGCCGCCGCGCTCGGCTTCACCTGGCTGGCAACGGTGCCGCCCACCGCCGGCCTCGTCGGCAAGCTGTTCGGCACGCGCTATCTCGCGACGCTGTTCGGCCTGACGCTGCTGTCGCACCAGATCGGCGGCTTCTTCGGTGCCTGGCTGGGTGGTCTCGCCTTCGCCGGCTTCGGTAATTACAACTGGATGTGGTACGCGGACATCGTCCTCGCGCTTGCCGCGGCGATCGCCAACCTGCCCATCCGCGAAGCGAAGCCGGTGCCGCGCACCGCCGCCGCGGCTACGGCCTGAACAAGGATACCGACCATGTCCCCCGAAACCGCCTGTGCGTATTTTCTCTATCCGCGCCGCAACGGCAATAGCGCGCAAACCGTAACCGCGCTCCCCGGCGCCACGCCGCTCGCCTTCCGCTACCAAGGCAACGTCTTGCGCGGCTACACCGCGGGCAGCGGCACGAAGACGGTATTGCTGGTGCACGGCTGGGAAAGCCTCGCCGCACACCTGCATGGCTTTGCGCAGGCATTGCTGCAGGCCGGATTCCGTGTGGCTGCCTTCGATGCTCCTGCACATGGCGATTCCGAAGGCGCGCAGGGTCACGTCGTCGAAATGGGCAAGGCGGTGCTCGCATCGCGCGAGGCGATCGGGACGATCGATGCCGTCATCGCCCACTCCGCCGGCTCTCCTGCGTCGCTCTACGCAATGACGCATGGATTGAACGCCGGCGCCAGCGTCCATATCGCCGGGCCGGCATCGTTCGAGCGCGTGCTGCAGCGCTTCGCGCAAGCCTGCGGACTCGACGAAGCGGGATTCATCCGCTTCCGCGGACTGGTGCACGAAGCGATCGGCATCGATCCGCAACAGCTTGAAGAGGACGCCATCGTGCGCGGCCTGGCACATCCGGCGCTGCTGATCCACGATAAGGCCGACAAGGAAGTGCCCTGCGAGGAAAGCCGCCGGCTGCAGGCACGCTGGCCATCGGCGGAGCTGATGCAAGTCACCGGGCTCGGACATCGCCGCATCGTGCAAGACCCGGCCGTGATCGGCAAGGCCGTCGCCTTCCTCCAACAGAAACTCCCGTAAACCGTAAAGGAGCATCATCATGAAAGATCCGATTGTCATCGTCAGCGCGGCCCGCACGCCGATCGCCGCTTTCCAGGGCGCGTTCTCTTCCCTGTCGGCCAACGACCTTGGCGCCGCAGCCATCAAGGCCGCGATCGAGCGCGCCGGCATTGCCACCGACGCCGTCCAGGAAGTCTTGTTCGGCAACTGCCTGATGGCCGGCCAGGGGCAGGCGCCCGCGCGGCAGGCGGCGATCAAGGCGGGCCTTCCTTACTCGGCAGGGGCCGTGACGCTGTCGAAGATGTGCGGCTCCGGCATGAAGGCCGCGATGCTCGCGCACGACTCGCTGCTGGCCGGGACCAACGATGTGGTGGTGGCAGGCGGCATGGAATCGATGACCAATGCGCCTTACCTCATTCCGAAGGCACGCGGCGGCTACCGCATCGGCCACGGCACCATCTATGACCACATGGCGCTGGACGGCCTCGAGGATGCCTACCAGAAGGGCCAGGCGATGGGCGTGTTCGCCGAAGATTGCGCGGCGAAGTACGGCTTCACGCGCGAGGAGCAGGATGCCTTCGCCGTGCAATCGGTCAAGCGCGCGCAGGCTGCATCCGCCGACGGCAGCTTCGACTGGGAAATCGTGCCGGTGGCAGTCGAGACGCGCGAAGGAACGATCCAGGTAACGAAGGACGAGGGCCCGACGAAGGCACGCCTGGAAAAAATTCCGTCGCTGAAGCCGGCGTTCAAAAAGGACGGCACGATCACGGCCGCATCCTCGTCGTCGATCAACGACGGCGCGGCGGCGCTCGTGCTGATGCGCGCCTCGACAGCGGACAGGCTGGGCGTCGCGCCGGTGGCCCGCATCCTCGGCCATGCCACACACTCGCAGGATCCCGCATGGTTCACGACGGCGCCCGTGGGCGCGGTGCGCAAGCTGATGGACCGAATCGATGCATCGACCAGGGACTTCGACCTGTACGAAGTCAACGAAGCCTTCGCCGCCGTGCCGATGGCGCTGATGAAGGAGTTCGGCCTGCCGCACGACATCGTGAACGTGAACGGCGGCGCCTGCGCGCTTGGCCATCCGATCGGCGCCTCCGGCGCACGCATCATTGCCACCCTGCTCGGGGCGCTGAAGAAGCGCGGGCTCAAGCGCGGCGTGGCAACGCTGTGCATCGGCGGCGGCGAAGGCACGGCGATGGCGGTCGAACTGATGTAAGGCGGCAGCGGCGGGATGTCTTGCGGCAAGAACGGTTTGCGCAGGGAATGGCATACTGCGCGGAACCGCAACTCAGGCAAGACATCCTATTCGCATGAACCCGACCGAGCAGGAAACCCCGGGGCAGGTCCCCGACAATGAAAGCGTGCTGGCCGATGCCCTGGAGCAGCACCTCCGTGCGGAAGGCGCGGCACTGGCCAAACTCGAAGGCCGCGTCATGATCCGCTTTGCAGGCATAGCCGAAGCCGGCGGCCTGCACATTCCCTATGATCTTGTTCCGCCTGACGGGGTGCTCGCCAACGCGAGCAAATGGCGCAACCTGTCCGGCGAGAAAAGACTCGCGCTGGTGCGGGAACGCGTGCACCCGAAGGCAAGGCGCGCCTTGCATGCCAAGGTGTGCGAATTCGTCGAGGCGCTTGCGTCCCGTGCGGACGATCACGGCCTCGATGCCGCCGACTTCCTGCATGTGCTTGCCCTGAAGGAATCCTCATCGCCGGTCGACCATGTGCTCGACCGCATCGAGCAGCGCCTGATCCACGCCATCGAGCGCCAGCAGGAAGCATGGAACGCGGCGCGTACGCGCGAGAGCATCAACCTTGCGGAATACCCGGCGACCTTCGAGCTCGCGCATCGCCTGCCGCGTCGCTTCATCGCGCTGCTGGGGCCGACCAATTCCGGCAAGACGCACGAGGCGATGGAAGCGCTGGCCAAGGCAAAGAGCGGCGTCTATCTCGCCCCCCTGCGCCTGCTGGCGCTGGAAAACTATGAGCGCCTGTGCGAAGTGGAGCGCAAGGGCGAGCGGCTCAAGGTGAGCCTCGTCACCGGCGAAGAGCGCCGGGAAGTGGAGGGCGCCACACACGTCGCCAGCACCGTGGAAATGCTCGATACCAAGACGCGTGTCGAGGTTGCCGTGATCGACGAGATCCAGATGCTGGGCGACCGCGACCGCGGCGCGGCATGGACAGCCGCGGTGTGCGGTGCGCCGGCCAACGTCGTGTATCTCGTGGGCGCCCCCGAAGCGCGCCGCGCCATCGAAGCGCTCGCCAAGCGCCTCGACTGTCCGCTCGAAGTGAAGACGCTCACCCGCAAGGCGCCGTTGTCGATGGAAGGACAACCAGTGCGCAAGCTGCGCAACCTGCGGCGCGGCGACGCCGTGATCGCCTTCTCGCGGCGCGAAGTGCTGATGTGGCGCGACATGATCACCGAAAGCGGATTCTCGGTGGCCACCGTGTACGGCAACCTCTCGCCGGAAGTGCGGCGCGCGCAGGCCGCACGCTTCCGGGAGGGCAGCGCGGATATCGTGGTCGGCACCGACGCCATCGCGATGGGCCTGAACCTGCCGATCCAGCGCGTGGTGATGACTACCGCCGTCAAGTACAACGGCGTCGAGGAAGAAGAACTGACGGCCGCGCTTGCCAAGCAGATCGCCGGACGGGCGGGGCGCTTCGGCGTGCACGAGGAAGGCTTCGTCGCCGGCTTCGACGACGACACGCACTATGTGATCCGCGCGCTGCTCAAGGAAAAGGTGCCGCCGGTCTCGTCACTCGGCTTTTCCGTCGCGCCCACGCTCGAACACCTGAACCGCATCACCTCGGTCACCGGCGAACAGGCGCTGGCGAAGCTGCTCAAGCGCTTCGAGACCGATATCGATGTTCCCGACGGCTTCTTCGCTCCGCGCATCACTGAAGAGCAGGCCGAACGCGCGCTCTGGCTCGACACGCTGCCGCTGACGCTGGCCGACAAGTTCACCCTGTCGCTGGTGCCGATCTCGTCGCGCATTCCGTCACTGCATGCAGCGTGGCAGAAGTGGGCGCGCGCACTGGCGCGCGGACATGCGAGCACGCTCGAATCGATCGGCACGCACGCGTCGCGCGAAACGCTGCAGGAGGTGGAGGACAACTGCAAGCTGTACTCGGCCTATGCATGGCTGAGCTATCGCTGCCCGGAATTCTTTCCCCATGGTGAAGAGGCTCAGCACATGGCGCGGGTGGCCTCGGAGCGCATCGACGGCATCCTGCAGTCGCAAAACCGGGCCATGCGCCAGCGCGCGGGGAAACGGGGGGCGCAGGTGCAAGGCACCCGCGCCTGAGTTGGAGGATTGCTGCGTAATTTTTACGCGGCAGGCTTTCGGAGATGGTGCTTGTGCATCAGGTTATGCACGAGCGTCTTGGTGGCTTCGACGATGCTCTTGCCCGTGCCGGGCTCGAACACGATGGTGTGGTGCGAACGCTGGGAAGGTTCGTGCGAACCCTCCAGGATGGAGACGACAGCAAGGATGCGGCCACCGCCGACGTCGGTTTCCTGGATCTCTGCAGTGGCCTTCAGATTATCCATGTAGTAGGTCATTGTTTGCATTTTTTACGTTTCTTGAAATTGGGTGGTTCAAGGCTTCAGATTGCTCGCCGGTTGCCTTCGGGATCGGAGTGCGCCGGCCATACGACAAGCATGGGTGAAGCCGCCGCTTGCAAATCCGAAAATCAGTACAAGTGCACGAGAACGTGCAATAAGAATGCCAGCCTCCACGATCCCTGTTCTTGACATGGAGCATCCCTTGCTCCCGCCGGTGCCGGATTTTTCGGCCCATGGCGTACTCAAACGGTCAACAACCGGGAGAGCCTATGACGCCTGACATGCTGGAAGCCGGCAAACTGTATCCGGGCAATCTGCCTGATGAAGATGCGGCCGTTTTCGAATTTTCAAAGGAGGGGCCGGAACTGCGCCTGTTTTTTTCCGGCATTACCGACGATATCGCCCGCCATGTGAACGATGCGGATTGCTGGCTCGGCCTGCTACGCGAGCGCGACATCGCCATCGTGCCGTGGCAGATCGGCGACCACATGAGCGGGGATGCGCAATTCCATGTCTTCCTGTATCCGCCCGAAACGCGGCCGACGCCGGAGATCCTGACGCGCGATGGCAGGTACCGGCTGCAGCTCGTGCTGGTCGACCGCGCATCGCGCAAGATCTGGGCGGTGCGGCATTTCGACCTATCGTCGCCGTTGAGCAAGGAGCTGACCGAAGCAATCGCCTACCAGCTGGGAAACCATATCGGGCGCGAGGAGTACGACGCGCAGGTCAGCGAGTACCAGACGCGGTATGCCGACGTGCGCGATGCGATCAAGGCGTCGCCGATGTTCGAGAAGATGCAGCCGATCTAGGACGGTTCAGGAGACAGCGGTCTCAGGACCACTGCACGAAGTTGGGCAGGCCGGTATCGTCGCGCTCGAAGGAGCGGCGCAGCTTTTCCCGTTCCTCGCCTTCCTCGTGCTTTTCCACCGCTTCCTTCACCGGCGCAACCACGGGCTGCGGCACCTGGTCGAGCCGGTATTCATTGCGCCGGTCGCCCATCATCCGGCGCAGCTCGCGCATGTTGATGTCGGTAGCTTCGTTGATGCGGATCAAGAGCGACGGATCGAGCGGATGCTGTCCCTCGCGCACGCGCTTGACGAGGTAAGGCTCGACATGGAGCCTGTGCGCAAGCGCTTCGTCGTTCTCCAGGTCGAGCATCTGCAGCAGCGTATCGAACAGTCGGTTCGGATCGAACAGTTCCGGGGTGTGGCGTTGAGTCATTGGACCTTCGTTGCTTCGCGTTGGCGGATGTAGCAACTGACAACGATGAGGCCGATAAATTCCCTCACCGCATGACTGCACGAATCATTGATGGCCGCCGGCACGCGAACGGACGACGTCGTGCACGAAGCGCAGCTTGTCGATGACCGGCGTCGACAGCGTGAACGGATACGGATCGGGCATGCCGATGCTGCGGTTGAGGCTGTTGAGCACGTAGGACAGCGAGAACCAGCCGTCGATGATGTCGCTGAAATCATCGCTGCGCACCGGCTGTTCGTCGATCACCAATTCGGGTTCATCGGGGCGTTTCGGCTTGAGCATCATGCCGCAGGCGTAGGCGGTGTCGAGCGTATCGACCATGTGCAGATAATGCGCCCAGGTCTCGGCCCAGTCTTCCCACGGGTGCATGGTGGCATAGGCGCTGACGAAGTTCTGCGACCAGTCCGGCGGCGGGCCGTTGTCGTAGTGGCGCTGCAGGCAGGCGCCGTAGTCCTGCCGTTCGTCGCCGAAGCGTTCGCGGAAACGGTCGAGCCAGTCACCCCCGCTGAGCAGGCGGTCGAAATAGAAATGGCCGCTTTCATGACGGAAATGCCCGAGCAGGGTGCGGTAAGGCTCGTGCATCTGCTCGCGCGTTTTCTCGCGGTGCGCCGGATCGGCTTCGGCAATGTTGATGGTGATGACGCCGTCAGCGTGCCCGGTCATCACATGCTCACCGGGCATGTCTTCGCGAAACTCGAAGGCAAGCCCGGCGTCGGCATCGTTCAGCTTGGGCGTCGGCTGCAGGTGCAGCGCCCACAAGGTGTACAGGAGGCGCCGCTTGGCCGCTTCCAGCCGCTGCCAGTACACGCGGTTTTTCTCGGACGAGAGCGCCGGAATGATGCGGGTGAGCTGGCAGGAGGCGCACAGCTCGCTCGATTCATCCGCGTCCAGCATCCAGTTGCACACGTCTTCACGCGAATAGTTGATGCACTTCTTGAAGCGGCGGCCCGAGAGCTCGGGATTCGGGCTGCACAAGAGCCCCTCCGCGTCGCTCTCAAAGGCAAAGATCGCGAGCTGCTCCGGGATATAGCCGAGGATGCTGCCGCAATTCTCGCAGCGTACGTTTTCAAAGAAGACGAGCTGCCCGCACTTGTCGCAGTGGAAGGTTCTCATGGGAAAGTTGCAAAAATGTATGCGACGGACAAGGTGTTGATTGGCAGGACGGCAAAACGTTCCGCATATTGAGGAGCTTTCTTGTCCGGCAAGTTGTCAGGAACAAAACCTGCTTGCAAAACCTCTACACGAGGGTGGGCAGCATGACAGGCATGCTGTCTTTTCTTTTTTTTTCCGGAGTGAATCTTCATGTGTGGAATTGCGGGGGAATTGCGTTTCGACCAGCAATTCGCGGATATTCGAGCGGTCGCGGACATGGCGGAAAGCATGGCGCGGAGAGGGCCCGACGGCGAAGGGGTGTTCAGCCTCGGCAGCCGTTGTTTCGGCCACCGCCGCCTGTCCATCATGGACCTGAGCAGCCGGGCGCACCAGCCATTCGTGGACAACCAGCTCGGCATGGGCGTCGTCTTCAACGGCGCCATTTACAACCATCACGAACTGCGCGCGGAGCTGCGCGAGAAGGGTTACCAGTTCGCCTCCACCGGCGATACCGAAGTCATCATCAAGGCCTGGCATGCCTGGGGGCCGCAGGCGCTGGAGCGCTTCTACGGCATGTTCGCGTTCGCACTGTGGGAGCGTGACAGCGGCATCACATACTTCGCGCGCGACAGGCTGGGCATCAAGCCGCTGTACTACACGCGGGATGAGCGGAGGCTGCGCTTTGCCTCCACGCTGCCGGCCCTGCTCAAGGGCGGCGGCGTCGATACGGCGCTCGACCTGCAGGCGCTGCATTACTACATGAGCTTCCATGCCGTCGTGCCGGCGCCGCACACCATCATCAAGGGCGTGCGCAAGTTGCCGCCCGGTTGCTGGATGAAGGTGACGCCGGACGGCGATTGCAGCGTGCGCGAATGGTGGCGGCTCGACTTCACGCGCAACGAGGACGACGAGAAGCGCAGCTTCGAGGACTGGAAGTCGGAGGTGCTCGATGCCTTGCGCCTGTCGGTGAAGCGCCGCCTGGTATCGGATGTGCCGGTTGGCGTGCTGCTGTCCGGCGGGCTCGATTCCAGCCTGATCACCGGCCTGCTGGCGGAAGCCGGCACGTCCGAACTGCGCACTTACTCGATCGGTTTCGAGTCGGTCGGCAGCGAGGCGGGCAACGAATACGCGTATTCCGACCTCATCGCCAGCCGCTACGGCACGGTGCATGAAAAACTGCACATCCCCGCCGACAACCTGCTGGCGGCCTTGCCCGAGGCGATCGCCGCGATGGCCGAGCCGATGGTCAGCCACGACTGCGTGGCGTTCTACCTGCTGTCGCAGGCCGTCTCGCGCCACAGCAAGGTGGTGCAGAGCGGGCAGGGCGCGGACGAAGTGTTCGCCGGCTATCACTGGTATCCGCCGCTCACCGACGTGCACGATTCGAATACCGGTCTCGACGTCTACAAGCGCGTCTTCTTCGACCGCAGCCACGAGGAGCTGTGCGGACTGCTGGCGCCCGGCATCGGCGTCGAGGACGCGAGCAGCGCCTTCGTTGCCGCCCACTTCACGCGTCCCGGCACCGACAGCGCCATCGACCGCGCGCTGCGCCTGGACACCACGGTGATGCTGGTGGATGACCCGGTCAAGCGCGTGGACAACATGACGATGGCCTTCGGTCTCGAGGCGCGCGTCCCCTTCCTCGACCATGAACTGGTCGAGCTGGCCGCCCGCATTCCGGCGCAACACAAGGTCGCCAACGGCGGCAAGCATGTGCTCAAGGAAGCTGCGCGCAGCGTGATCCCGGCCGAGGTGATCGACCGGCCCAAGGGCTATTTCCCGGTACCGGCGCTGAAATACCTGCGCGGCGACTTCCTGCAGTACGTGCGCGACACGCTCGATTCCCGGGCGGCGCGCGAACGCGGCCTGTTCCGCGGCGATGCGATCGAGCACATGCTGGAATCGCCCGACAGCCACCTCACGCCCTTGCGTGGTTCCAAGGTCTGGCAGATCGCGCTGCTCGAAGCATGGTTGCAGACCAACGGCCTCTGACCGGCGTTGAGTGGCTTCCAGCCATACCAGATCAATCTTATTTCGGAGGACAGCAATATGAGCGTCTCCCCTCACGAGCTTTCCATCAATGGAAGCCACCAGCACCATGCCTTGTTCAGGCATGCCGACGACGGCGACCCGCTTCCCCGGGAAGAAAGTGCGTCGTGCCGTCCGAACGCCTTCATCGATTGCGGCTGGGGCCGGTTGCTATACGGACCGTCCTTTGAATCGCCGCAAGTGCTCGCCGAGTCCCTGCGGCAGGAGGAGCCGGGAAAGCGCGACATCGCCCTGCATGTGGAGTCGCCGCAACTGGTGCTTGCCGAAGCGCCGTCCCAACTGTTCCTCGACCCGTCCCTGATCTTCCGCCGGCCCCTGGGTGACATGCCCGAGGAAGCGCCCATGTCCGGCATTGCCGTGCGTCCCCTCACCACGCGCGCCGACATCGCCGCCATCAACCGCCTCTATAGCATGCGCGGCATGGTGCCGGTGGACCAGCAGACCGTGTGGCGGCAGCGCAATTCGGCAGCAGTCCACTTCGTGATCGCGGAAGACGACCGCACCGGCGAGATCGTCGGCACCGCGATGGGTATCGATCATGCCGAAGCCTTCGGCGACACCGAGGGCGGCTGCAGCCTCTGGTGCCTTGCGGTCGATCCGCAGACCGGGCTGAGCGGCGCCGGGCGCGCGCTGGTCAACTACCTCATCGGCCACTTCACCGCGCGCGGGCGAAAGTTCCTCGACCTGTCGGTGCTGCACGACAACGAGCCGGCGATCAGCCTCTACCGCAAGCTCGGCTTCGAGCAGGCGCCGGGCTTCGTGGTCAAGAACAAGAATGCCATCAATGAAAAGCTGTTCGTCGACAGCACCGATATCGGCGGCCTCAATCCCTACGCGATGATCATCATCAACGAGGCGCGGCGGCGCGGCATCAGCGTCGAGGTGATCGATGCGCAAGCCGGCATCTTCAAGCTGCGCAACGCCGGCCATGAAATGCTGTGCCGCGAGTCGCTCACCGAACTGACCGGCGGCGTGGCCATGACATGGTGCCAGGACAAGGTGCTCACCTCGCGCCGGCTGGCTTCGATCGGGCTGCGCGTGCCGAAGCAGATCGTCGCCGGCGACCCGAAGGACAATGCGGAATTCCTGCAGGAATGCGAGTCCGTGGTCGTCAAGCCTGCGCTTGGCGAACAGGGCAAGGGAATCAGCGTCGACGTGCGCACCGAGGAGCACCTGGCCGAAGCCATCGAGCGTGCGGCGAAGGAAGGCGGCCACGTCGTGATCGAGGAATTCTGCTCGGGCCAGGACTTGCGTATCGTCGTCATCGGCTACAGGGTCGTTGCCGCGGCCATCCGCAAGCCGGCGGAGATCGTCGGCGACGGCACGTCGACCGTGGCCCAGCTGATCGAGCGGCAGAGCGCGCGGCGCGCGGCGGCCACCGGCGGCGAAAGCCGCATTCCGGTGGACACGGAAACCGAGCGCTGCCTCGCCGCGCAGGGCCTGGATTACGATTCGGTGCTCGAAGCCGGACAGCCGGTGAAGGTGCGCAAGACGGCGAACCTGCACACCGGCGGCACCATCCACGACGTCACCGCCGAGCTCCATCCGGTACTGCGCGAGGTGGCGGAGACCGCGGCGCGGGCGCTGCGCATCCCGGTGGTCGGCCTCGACTTCCTCGTGCCCTCGCCGGACTCGGACCAGTACGTGATCATCGAAGCCAACGAACGCCCGGGCCTCGCCAATCACGACCCGCAGCCGACCGCGCAACGCTTCGTCGACCTGCTCTTTCCCTTCACTGCCGTGCAAACCTGATCCGTCATGGAAAAGCTGCGCATCGATGCCGACTACCTGAAGACAACGCTGCTCGAACTGCTTGCCATTCCAAGTCCGGCCGGGCTGACCGATGAAATCGTGCATTACACCGGCGGCCGGCTGGATGCGATCGGCGTGTCCTATGAACTGACGCGGCGCGGCACCATCCGCGCCATCCTGCCGCGCACGCTGCCGGAACGCCGCAAGTCCAGCCCCGCCTGCGCCATCGTGTCGCATCTCGACACGCTGGGGGCGATGGTGCGGGAGATCAAGCCGAACGGCAGGCTGTCGCTGATGCCGGTCGGCACCTGGTCGAGCCGCTGGGCGGAAGGCGGGCGCGTCACGCTGTTCACCGAGACCGGGCGCTACCGGGGATCGGTGTTGCCGCTGCTGGCATCCGGACATGTGTATAACGAAGCCATCGATACCCAGCCGGTCAGCTGGGACCAGCTCGAACTTCGCATCGACGAGCAGATCGCGAGTGCGGCCGACGTGGTCGCGCTCGGCATCCAGATCGGCGACTTCGTCGCCTTCGATGCCAATCCCGAATGGCTGCCGAACGGGTACATCGTGTCGCGGCACCTCGACGACAAGGCCGGCGTGGCGGCGGTGCTGGCGGCATTGAAGGCGGTGGTAGACAACGCCGCGTCCATACCCATGGACTGCCATGCGGTCTTCACCGTGACCGAAGAAGTCGGTTCCGGGGCGCGCGCCGTGATCAAGGATGATGTCAGCGAAGTGATCGGGATCGACATCGGCCCGGTGGCGGCGGGGCAGGGGGCGCGCGAGCACGGCGTCACCATCCCGATGATGGATTCCGCCGGGCCGCACGACTATCACCTCACGCGCCGTCTGCTGCGCCTGTGCGGCGAGCACGGGATTCCTTGCAGTCGTGACGTGTTCCGTTTCTATCACTCGGACGCGGGGGCTGCCGTGAGCGCCGGCCGCGACGTGCGCACCGCGCTGCTGTGCTTCGGCACGGATGCCTCGCACGGTTACGAGCGCACCCACCTGTCGGTGCTGGTGCACCTGGCGGAACTCCTGGCTGTCTACATCCAGAGCGGGCCGACGCTGGCCGAAGACCGGGAAGAGCGGCTCGATTCGGTGGAGAACTTCTCGCACCAGCTCGATGCAGGCCAGCTGCAGCCGGTGGAAGTGCCGCAGCAGGATGTACCCGACCTCGTCAATCTCGGCGAACCGAAACCCCCGCCGGATGTTTCATCCATATGAAATTTTTTTCGACCGCGAACTAACGCGCGCTTTCCCCGCCTTACACACGTGACGCGGGCAACTGCCTGCGCCACGTTTTTTTCAAGGAGAAACGATGAGTCGAGAAAACGATGTGAGTGCAGTGCTGCAACAGTACGCAGCCGAAACCGGTGTGCATTCCGTGCAAAAGGTCGAGCAGGATTTCGTGGCCGTTGCGCAGCATGTCCCGGCCGAGCATGTAACGACCGGTCTCGCCGAAGCAATGCACTCGGAGCAAACGCCTCCTTTCGAAGACATGGTGGGCGATGCCTACGAGCGCGGTTCGGACGAACTGCGCGCGGCCATGCTGAAACAGCTGATCGACGGCGCCAGTCCGGCTGCGGTGAAACCGCTGATCGACGACGGCCTGCTGCCGCGGGCCGCCAACGGCAGCGGGCACCCCGAGGTGCCGGTGGACACCGGCCTGGTGCAAGGCCTGGATACGGAGGTGATACGCCGTCTCGCGCGCGAGGCTGCGCAGGATGACCCGTCGATCATTGATCGCATGAGCGAGTTCTTCGCCGTGGACCCGCACGCAGGCAAGACCCTCGGCGGTGTGGCGCTCAGCGTCGCGCTCGGAAAGATAGCCGGGGCCCGCTGATCCCTTTACAGTAAGGAGAGACGCCCCGTGCCCGTCCGGCACGGGGCGTTTTCTTTTGGATCGCGCTATAGTGCGGTCTTCACTCCACGAGGACGCGCCGATGAACATCCCCGCATTTTCCGTTGCACGCCTGCCCGAGATCCGCTTCGGTCCGGGACGGATCAGGGAAACGGCGGAGGTGCTGGCGCAGTTCGGCCGCAAGGCGCTGATCGTGACCGGGGGCCGCTCCTTCGTCGCCACGCCGCAGTGGCCGGCACTGCAGGAATCGCTCGCCGCGCAGGGCATCGCATGGGAAAGCATGCAGGTCAGGCAGGAGCCTTCGCCTGCACTGGTCGATGAGGCCGTTGCGCGCTTTCGCGCCTCGGGCATCGAGGTGGTCGCCGGCATCGGCGGCGGCAGTGTGCTCGATGCCGCCAAGGCCATCGCCGGCCTGCTGGCGACGGGCAATTCCGTGATGGACCACCTCGAAGGCGTGGGCCGCGGCGTGCCCTATGTCGGACCGGCGGTCCCCTTCGTCGCCGTCCCCACCACTGCAGGCACCGGCAGCGAAGCCACCAAGAATGCAGTGCTCAGCGTGCAGGGCAGCGACGGGTTCAAGAAATCCTTCCGCCACGATGCGCTGGTGGCGCGCGTGGCCATCGTCGATCCCGATCTGCTCGCGGGATGCCCGAAGGACCTGATTGCCGCCAACGGCATGGATGCCTTCACCCAGCTGCTGGAGTCCTATGTGTCGACGAATGCGAGCCCGTTCACGGATGCGCTGGCGCGCTCCGGGCTGCAGGCATTCCGCGAAGGCTTCTGGCTCGCATGGGAACCGGGCCATCCGCGCCAGCGCGAGGGCTACTCCGGCGTGGCCTATGCATCGCTGATGTCCGGCATCACGCTCGCGCAGGCAGGCCTCGGCTCGGTACACGGACTGGCCTCGCCGCTCGGCGCATTCTTCCCGATTCCGCATGGCGTGGTCTGCGGCACCCTGGTGGCGGAAGCGACCGCGCTCAATATACGCGCGTTGCGGGAGAGGGCGCCGCAGTCGCCGTCCCTGAAAAAATATGCGGATGCCGGTCGCGTCCTCGGTGCTGCATCCGATGCATCGGAGACGGACGGGTGCGACGCGCTCGTCGACATCCTCCGCGCATGGACCGAACGCTTGCGCCTGCCGCGGCTCGCTGACTTCGGCGTGACGGCGAGCGACATCGGCAGGATCGTCGAGGGCAGCCGGGGCGGCAGCATGCGCACCAACCCGATCGTGCTCCACGATGCGGAGCTCGCCGGCCTGGTCGGCGCAAGGCTCTGATTGTTCCGTTTCCCTACGGACATAAACTTACTCAGCCTCACTTTCCTTGAGTTTTCCCTAACTCCCGCCCGGGCGGGTTTGCGCCACCGCAAATTTACCCGGCGAGTTGCCAAGAGAATAAGAATGACAAATACATCAGGGGGAACATCATGGAGCTATTCGATGCGGAACTGTCGCCGGCGGCGCGGCAGCGCCTGCGCCGGCAGGCAAAGAAAAGGAATGAAGCATTCCGGCGCCGGCTGGATGAAAAGAAGGCCGAACAGCGCGAGATCACGCACCTGAAGCTGGCCACCGCGGCGGCTGCCATGTCGTGGGCGCTGGTGGGCATCCAGCTGATACGCTAGGCCTTACCGGCCGCTGTCGACCAGCTTGAAGCCGTACAGGTCCTGCCCGCCGCTCTCCAGCGGAATGTAGATGGTCAGCATCGTGCCCTTGCCCGGCGCGCTGGTGATGATGAATTCGCCGTTGAGCGCATTGACGCGTTCCTCCACCCCGACCAGGCCGAAGGAGTTCGATGACTTGCGGGTCTCGGGGTAGATGCCGATGCCGTTGTCCGTGATCTTCATGACGAGGCGCTTGTCCTCCTGGTACAGCTCGATCACGACGTGCGTCGCCTGGGCGTGGCGGATCACATTCGTGAGCGACTCCTGCAGGATGCGGAAGAGCGAGGTGGCGCGCATGTCGTCCACCACGATCTCCGCCTCGCCCATGCGCAGCTCGCATTCGATGCCGGTGCGGCGGCGGAATTCGGCGACCTGCCATTCGATGGCTGCGTTCAGGCCAAGGTCGAGCACCGCCGGACGCAGGTTGTTGATGATGGTGCGGATGGTCCTCACCGTCGCATCGATGTGCTGCAGCGCGCCGCGCACCTTTTCGTTCAGGCGCGGATGCGACTGGCCGGTGCGGGCGTCGAGCATCGAGACGTCGATGCGCAGCGCCAGCAGCGTCTGCCCGAGTTCGTCGTGGATCTCGCGCGCGATGCGCTTGCGTTCATCTTCCTTCACCCGGTCCTGGTGCGCCGTCAGTTCGCGCAGCAATTCCTGCGAACGCTTCAATGCCTCCATCGTATCCTTGCGCTCGGTCACGTCCATGATGGTGCCGCGCAGCAGCCTGGTGCTGCCGCTATAGCCCAGCCGGCAAATGGTATGCACCCAACGCACCGAGCCATCCACCTGCGTGATCCGGTGCTCGGTATCGAACTCGATGCCGCTGGCAAGGCATTTCTCCAGGCCTTCCTCGACGTGCGCACGGTCGCTTTCGTGGATGCGGTGGATGAAATCCAGTTGCGTCGGCGTGGCGTTGAAACGGTCCATGCCGAAGATGCGATAAGTTTCGGCGGTCCACGACATGCTGCCGTTCGACGGATCCAGCACCCAGCTTCCCAGGCGCGCCATGTGCTGCGCCTCGGCAAGGCTGGCCTCGCTCGCGCGCAGGTCCTTGGTCATTTCCCGCGCCAGCTCCACCGAGCGGCGGCGCGCCGTGGCCAGCGAGTAGTACACCCCGTAGAGCAGCAGCGATGCCGCCAGCCCGGTCGCCAGCACCAGCCATGGCAGATAGGCTTCGAAGCTGTTCATCATGGACGACTTGTGGGCGGTGAATTCGGCGGACCACACGCGCGGACCCACGCTCATCGACACCCGTTTCACGAACAGGCGCGAATCCGGTGCGTCCAGTCCATGGGCAGGCGTCGCCTCAGGCCCGGCGCTGCTGTCGAAGAGCAGGGTCTCCGCACTCGCGGAACCGTCCCCACGGCCGACGTCGTACAGGCGCAACCGGATGCGGTCGAGGGTGTTCTTGTCCACCGCGCCGAGCATCAGCTTGTTGATATCGAATCCCGCGCCGACCGAACCGACATACGCGCGCCGCCGCTCAGCCACAGTGCCGGTCGGCATGCCGCGTTGGTAAAGCGGCATGCGCATGGCCAGCGCAACATGCTGGTACGGGCCGGTGATATGGATGAGCCGCCCCGACGATGCCAGCCGGCCGCTGTCGCGCGACACGTCCAGGGAATTGGCGACGACAGCGTTGGAAGCAATATCGAAGCCGAACGAGACGAGGTTGGTTTCCATCGGCTCGATATAGGTGATGACATGGTATTCCGGACGGTTCCCGGCGGGCTTGACGGCGAAGTTCGGATAGCCCCGCTTGTCGATGCGCGTATCGGCGCGTACCGCCTCCTCGAAGGCCGCCTTCTCTTCGCGAGTGACGCGGCGGGCGTAATTCAGGTTGGTGATGCCGGGGAAGGTCTGCTGCAGGTTCAGTTCCCGGACGTAAGCCCTGAACTGGTCGCGCGTGATCTCGTCGGCGGTATGGAAGAGGGCGGCAGCGCCGCGCAGCACGTCCACGTACGAGCGCACCCGGTTCTGTATCGAGAGTTGCGCGTTCTCGACGCGATACTCGAACTCGGCCTGGCTGCGCTGGGTGATGGCCTGCTCCACCAGCAGGTACAGCACGAGCGATACGGCCACCCCGACCCACCAGGCGGGAGAAGCAAAAAGCGACCTGACAAAGCGTCTGGAGATGGGCATCGGTACGGTGACTGTGCGGTGGTCGGGGCGTCTCTCCGCATGCGTTGCGGCGGAGGAAAACAGCAGTGTATATCGATTTCTGTCGAGAAATTATGACACGGGCATTGCCGCCCTGCCGGGCAGCGGCGGTCATGCAAGCGTATTGTTTCAGGCTCGCTGCGGCCCATGCTTGTACCCCACAGGAAATTTGATTTTCCTCAACAGTGTTACAAGTCTGCAACGGGAGCCGCATGCTACATTGGCCGTCCGAAAGGGTGCCGGACAACAACGCCAGGAATGCCTTTTCGTCGAATCAAACCTGAAGTCAACAACATCGAGAGGTGACCGAAAAATGAACCAGCATGCTCAGCAAAAGACACCGGAACAGATCGTTGAAGCCGTGTTCGCGCTTGACCTTGACCCCATCAAGTTCAAGCTGATGGACGCCGACGAGGGCTATGGCTGGACGCGTGCCGAGGCAGACCGGCACGAACTGGAATACAAGCGCTTCCTGGCGCTGGTCGCGAAATATCCGGAGGAAGCGATCGTGCCGGACAAGAACGTGGACAAGTTCTGGCACGGCCACATCCTGGATACGATGAAGTATGCGGAGGACTGCCGGAACGTGTTCGGCTACTTCCTGCACCACTTCCCCTACTTCGGCATGCGCGACGAAGAGGATGCCGCCAATCTTGCCAAGGCATCGGGCAGGACCCAGGAGTTGTACCGCCAGGAGTTCGGCGCCGCGAAACAGCCGGACGCCGGCTACTGCGGCGTGGCGGCGGCTGCATATTGCGGCGTCGCTGCCGAAAAGACCGCCTACTGCGGGGTAGCGTCGGACAAGGCGTCGGCGGCCTATTGCGGCATTGCTGCCGACAAGGGTTCTGCGGCTTACTGCGACATCGCCGCGGAAAAGGCCGCGGCTTACTGCGGCGCAGCCGCGCCCGCCTACTGCGGCGTCGTCACCGGCAAGGGGCGGCCGACGCTCGATCAGGCCGCCGCCTGAGCAGGGCAAGGATGTCATTCCAGCGAAAGCAGGAATCCAGTGTCGTTGAATACCGCATGCAAGTCGCTGGATCCCGACTTTCGTCGGGATGACGGTGGTGGAATCCACCGCAAGTGGACAGGATTAGCCCGCAGATGCGGGCTTTTTTTCGTCACCAGTTCTGCGGCCGGTTCCAGTAGCCGGGCTGCGCGTACACCGCCTTGAGCATGTCGATGAAGAAGCGGATCTTCGCCGGCAGGTGCCGCTGCTGCGGATAGACGGCCATGATGTCGTAATTGTCGAGCGCGTATTCGTCGAGCACGGTGATGAGCTGGCCGGCGGCGAGCTCGGGCTGGATTTCCCAGGTCGAGCGCCACGCCAGGCCAAGGCCCTCGCAGGCCCAGCGATGCAGCAGTTCGCCGTCGTTGCAGTCGAGGTTGCCGTTGACCTTGATGGTGACGGGCTTGCCGTTCTGCTGGAAGTACCAGCCGCGCTGCTGGCCGCCCTGCAGATTGAAGGCGAGGCAGTTGTGCTGTTCGAGGTCGGCCAGCGTTCTCGGGATGCCGTGTCTTGCGAAGTAGGCCGGGCTGCCGCACACCACGCGGCGGTTGGCGGCCAGTTTGACTGCGACGAAGTTGGGGTCGATCACGCCGCCGATGCGGATGCCGACGTCGTAGCCTTCGCGCACGAGGTCGACCACGCGGTCGGTCAGGTTGAAGGAGATGCGCACGTCGGGGTTGGCGGCGACGAAGGCGGGCGCGTGGGGGGCGACGTGTTTTCTTCCGTAGGCAGCGGGGGCGGAGACGACGAGGTGGCCGGTGGCCTTGTGCCTGCCCTCGGAAATGATCTTTTCGGCGAAGTCGAGTTCGTCCAGCAGCTTGCGGCAGTGGTCGAGGAAGACGGTGCCTTCTTCGGTGAGCGTGAGGTGGCGGGTGGTGCGGTGCATGAGCTTGACGCCCAGCCTGCGTTCGAGGGCGTCGATGCGGCGCCCCAGCATGACGGGGGTGATGTTTTGTTCGAGGGCGGCGCGGGCCAGGCTGCCTTTTTCTACGACGTCGACGAAGGCTTCTATCTGCTTGAATTTGTCCATGGTGTTTCAACCTTTTAGTCATTCACGCGCAGGCGGGAATCGGTGGCGTGCTTCTCTTCGGTGGTGCAACGCGTTCTGCTCTTCGTGGACGCTTGCCGGGACTCGCCCCGGCGGGCGACCTACTTTCTTTGCTTCGCCAAAGAAAGTAGGCAAAGAAAGGCGACCCTGTACCGCCGCCCCCTTCGGGGGTCCCCAAAAGAGCGGACGCAAAATCGGGAAGCGCAGAAACTCGCCTTCGGCTCAGACATCTGCGCTTCTTTTTCCGATTTTGCGTCCGCTCTTTTGGCGTCGGTACAAGGGATTAACACCGAAACCCATCCCCACCCTAGCCCTCCCCTTGAAGGGGAGGGAACTAACAGCCTCTCTTCGAGCCATCTTCACCGCTTGCCAAGCCCAACAGTTCCCTCCCCTTCAAGGGGAGGGTTAGGGTGGGGATGGGTTTCGGCAGTTAGGCCCCTGTACGCAGCCGAAAAAATGCAGTGGAAAGCGGATAAAGAAGCGCGGAGTGTCTGAGCCGAAGGCGAGTTTCCGCGCTTCCCGCTTTCCGCTGCATTTTTTCGGGAACCCCCGAAGGGGGCTGCGTACCGGGGTCGCCTTTCTTTGCTTACTTTCTTTGGCGAAGCAAAGAAAGTGAGTGGCCCGCCGGGGCCAGTCCCGGCAAGTAACAACGGAGAACCAACCGCAACCGGGTCACCGAAGAAAGTGCCGTTCTCCGCCTTTCGCTCATCATTATTCCATACTCCAAGTATCGAATACAGCGATAGTTTGTCTTCTTATCAAACATATTGTTTGCCATTAGCATCCTTCCATCGGATACCACTGTTCTCAGGAGGACGTATGGCAAGGATGACGGCGGCGGAAGCCGCAGTGCATGTGTTGGAAAGGGAGGGCATTGTCCAGGCATTCGGTGTGCCGGGCGCGGCGATCAATCCGTTTTATGCGGCGCTGAGGAAGCGGGGGAGCATCGGGCACATCCTCGCGCGGCACGTCGAGGGAGCGTCGCACATGGCGGAGGGGTATACCCGCGCGAAGGCGGGCAATATCGGTTTGTGCATCGGCACTTCCGGCCCGGCGGGCACGGACATGATCACGGGGCTGTATTCGGCGCAGGCGGATTCGATTCCGATCCTCTGCGTGACCGGCCAGGCGCCGCGGGCACGGCTGTACAAGGAAGACTTCCAGGCAGTGGATATTGAAGCCATTGCCAAGCCGGTGACCAAGTGGGCGGTGACGGTGCGCGAGCCGGCGCAGGTGCCGCGTGCGTTCCAGCAAGCCTTTCACCTGATGCGTTCCGGACGCCCCGGCCCGGTGCTGATCGACCTGCCGTTCGATGTGCAGATGGCGGAGGTCGAGTTCGATCCCGAGACCTATGCGCCGCTGCCGGTGTACAAGCCGGCCGCCACGCGTGCGCAGATCGAGAAGGCGCTGACGATGCTCAACGAGGCAGAACGGCCGCTGATCACCGCCGGCGGCGGCATCATCAACGCGGATGCGGCGGCATTGCTGGTGGCCTTCGCCGAGACCGTCAACGTGCCGGTGATCCCGACCCTCATGGGCTGGGGCGCCATCCCCGACGACCATCCGCTGATGGCCGGGATGGTAGGCCTGCAGACCAGCCACCGTTACGGCAATGCCACCATGCTCGAATCAGATTTCGTGCTTGGCATCGGCAACCGCTGGGCCAACCGGCACACGGGTTCCATCGATGCGTTCACGAAGGGGCGCAAATTCGTGCATGTGGATATCGAACCAACCCAGATCGGCCGCGTGTTCGGCCCGGACCTCGGCATCGTGTCCGACGCGGGTGTGGCATTGAAACTGTTCCTCGAGGTGGCGCAGGAGTGGAAGGCCGCCGGCAAGCTCAAGAGCCGCGCGTCCTGGGTGTCGCAGTGCCAGGAGCGCAAGCGCACGATGTTGCGCAGGACGCATTTCGACAACGCGCCCGTCAAGCCGCAGCGCGTGTATGAAGAGATGAACCGTGCCTTCGGACGCGATACCTGCTACGTCAGCACCATCGGCCTGTCGCAGATCGCCGCCGCGCAATTTTTGCATGTGTACCAGCCGCGGCACTGGATCAATTGCGGCCAGGCCGGGCCACTGGGCTGGACGGTGCCGGCGGCGCTCGGCGTGTGCGCGGCGGACCCGGAGCGCCAGGTCGTCGCTATCTCCGGCGACTACGACTTCCAGTTCATGATCGAGGAGCTCGCCGTCGGCGCGCAGTTCCGGCTGCCTTACCTGCATGTGGTGGTGAACAACTCCTACCTCGGCCTGATCCGCCAGTCGCAGCGCGGCTTCGACATGGATTACTGCGTGCAGCTGTCGTTCGAGAACATCAATGCGCCGGAGCTGGAGGGTTATGGCGTCGATCATGTCGCCATCGCCGAAGGGCTGGGCTGCAAGGCGATCCGCGTCAGGCGGCACGAAGACATCCAGGATGCCTTCGGCCAGGCGCGGGCGTGGATGCGCCAATACCGGGTGCCGGTCGTGGTCGAGATCATCCTCGAGCGCGTGACCAACATCGCCATGGGCACCGAGATCGACAACATCAACGAATTCGAAGAACTCGCGACCTCGCCGGACCACGCGCCGACCGCGATTGCCTTGCTGGATTGAGGAGGGAAAGATGACACGACTTGCAGCCAACCTGACCATGCTCTTCAACGAGCATCCCTTCATGGACCGTTTCGAGGCGGCCGCGCGTGCCGGCTTCCGCGGCGTCGAATTCCTGTTCCCGTATGCATTTCATGCGGACCAGATCGCCGACAAGCTCAATGCGTTCCAGCTCGATCTGGTGCTGCACAACCTGCCGGCCGGGAACTGGGAAACCGGCGAGCGCGGCATCGCCTGCCATCCTGATCGCGTGGGCGAATTCCGCGAGGGCGTGGAGGAAGCGCTCCGCTACGCGAAAGTGCTGGGCGTGAAACAGCTCAACTGCCTGGTCGGCAAGCTGCCGCAAGGGGTGGATGCCGATACCGTTTATAAGACAACGGTGAACAACCTGAAATACGCCGCGGATATGCTGCAGGAAAACAGGATCCGGCTGCTGATCGAACCGGTCAACAGCTACGACATCCCGGGCTTCTTCCTGACGCACACGCAGCAGGCCATCGACCTCATCAAGGAGACGGGCTCGTCCAACATCTACCTGCAGTACGACATCTACCACATGCAGCGCATGGAAGGCGAACTGGCGAACACGATCAAGGCCAACCTGGACATCATCCGGCACATTCAGATTGCGGACAATCCGGGGCGGTTTGAACCGGGGACGGGGGAAATCAATTTCGGCTACCTGTTCAAGATGCTGGAGGAGCTTGGGTATGACGGATGGATAGGCTGCGAGTACAAGCCGCGCGCGGGGACGGTGGAAGGGCTTGGGTGGCGTGCGGGGCATGGGGTTTGAGGGAGGGGGAACGCATGCATTTGTACGGAGTGCGAGGAAGAATGCATGCGGGACGTGATGGATGAATATCCGCATTTTCTTTCCCCGTCATCCCGGCGAACGCCGGGATCCAGCGTCGTTCACCGGCGCGACAAACGCCACTGGGTCCCGGCATGCGCCGGGACGACGGGGGAGAGTATGCGGGCATGCAAAACGCATCCGCCCGCGTGCAAGCAATCGCGAATTTTTACACGGAGAAAGCAATGGCAAAAATCGGTTTCATCGGACTGGGCATCATGGGCGCGCCCATGGCGGGGCATCTGCAGAAGGGCGGCCACAAGCTCTACCTGCACGACCACAAGAACCCGCCCTTCGAGCTGATCGAAGGCGGCGCGACGGTGTGCACCTCCGGCGAGGAAGTCGCCCGCCGCGCCGAGGTGATCATCATCATGGTCCCCGACACGCCGCACGTGGAGTCGGTCCTGTTCGGCGAGCACGGCGTCGCCAAGGGGCTGGACAAGGGCAAGATCGTGGTCGACATGAGCTCCATCTCGCCCATCGCGACCAAGGATTTCGCCAAGCGCATCAACGCCCTCGGCTGCGAGTACCTCGACGCGCCGGTATCGGGCGGCGAAGTCGGCGCCAAGGCGGCCTCGCTGACCATCATGGTGGGTGGTTCGGAGAGCGCGTTCAACGACGTCAAGCCGCTGTTCGAACTGATGGGCAAGAACATCACCCTCGTCGGCGGCAACGGCGACGGCCAGACCACCAAGGTGGCGAACCAGATTATCGTCGCGCTCAACATCCAGGCGGTGGCCGAAGCCTTGCTGTTCGCCTCGAAGGCGGGTGCAGACCCGGCGCGCGTGCGCCAGGCGCTGATGGGCGGCTTTGCTTCGTCGCGCATCCTGGAGGTGCATGGCGAACGCATGGTCAAGCGCACATTCAATCCGGGCTTCCGCATCGAGCTGCACCAGAAGGACCTGAACCTCGCGCTGCAGGGGGCGAAGGCGCTCGGCGTGTCGCTGCCGAACACCGCGACCGCTCAGGAACTCATGAACGCCTGCGCCGCGCACGGCATGGGCGGGCTCGACCATTCGGCGCTGTGCCGCGCGATCGAGCTGCTGTCCAACCACCAGATCGCCGACGCGTAAAATAGCCGGAAACAAAAGGACGCATCCGATGAAAGCTCGCCAGTTGCTGCTCGACATGTTCTCCAGCGCCACCGCCGCCGTCAGCGCCGGCAAGTGCCTGCCTCCCTTCCTGCCGCAGCCGCCGGCGGGACGCACGCTCGTGATCGGCGCCGGCAAGGGTGCGGCAGCCATGGCGAAGACGGTGGAAGACCACTGGCAGGGGGAACTGAGCGGGCTGGTGGTGACCCGCTACGGGCACGGCGCGGATTGCCGACGTATCGAGGTGGTCGAGGCGGCGCATCCGGTGCCCGACGAAGCCGGACGGCGCGCGGCGGGCCGCATCATGGACATGGTGCAGGGCCTGACGGAAAACGACCTCGTGCTGTGCCTGATCTCCGGCGGCGGCTCGGCCTTGCTCGCCCTGCCGGCGGAGGGCATCACGCTGGAACAGAAGCAGGCGGTCAACAAGGCGCTGCTCAAGAGCGGGGCGACGATCGGCGAGATGAATTGCGTGCGCAAGCATTTCTCCGCAATCAAGGGCGGCCGGCTCGCGCTGGCCTGCGCGCCGGCGCGTGTGGTCACGCTGCTCATCTCCGATGTGCCGGGCGACGATCCCGGTGTGATCGCCAGCGGCCCCACGCTGCCCGACCCGACCACCTGCGAGGACGCGCTCGCCATCCTGCGCAAGTACCGCATCGCCGTGCCGGAAAACATGGAAAGGCATCTGGCCACCGGCGCCGGCGAAACGCCGAAACCGGACGACCCGCGCTTCTCGCGCAATGCACAACACATCATTGCTACCGCGCAGCAGGCGCTGGAAGCGGCGGCCGAGGTTGCGCGCGCCGCCGGTGTAACGCCCTACATCCTGTCCGATGACATGGAAGGCGAAGCGCGCGACGTGGGTCTGGTGCATGCGGCGCTGGCGCGGCAGGTAGCCTTGCGCAACCAACCGTTCGCGCGTCCCTGCGTGATCCTTTCCGGCGGCGAAACAACGGTCACGGTGCGCGGCAACGGGCGGGGAGGGCGCAATGCGGAATTCCTGCTCAGCCTTTGCACGGCGCTGAACGGCCTGCCCGGCGTCCATGCGATTGCCGCCGACACCGACGGCATCGACGGTTCCGAGGACAATGCCGGCGCCATCTGCCAGCCCGATTCGTTGTCGCGGGCCAAACAACTCGGCCTGCGGGCGCGGGCGATGCTCGACAACAATGACGGGTATGGCTTCTTCAGCGCGCTGGGCGACCTCGTCACCACCGGGCCGACGCGCACCAACGTCAACGACTTCCGCGCGATCCTGATCGAATGAGAAATCAGGCGCCCATGATGCGGGCGGCCTGCACCTGGTGCTGCTCGATCACGCGCGCCGTCTCGACGGTCGTGCACTCGCCGTCGCGCACGACGATCTTTCCGTTGATCACACTGTAGGCGACCTGCGGCGGCGTGCAGAACACGAGCGCCGCCACCGGATCGTGCAGCGCGCCCGCGAAGCCGATCTGGCGGGTGTCGAACAGAACGATATCCGCACTCATGCCCGGCGCCAGCGCGCCGATATCGTCTCGGTTCAATACCTTCGCGCCGCCGCGCGTGGCCAGTTCCAGCGCCTGCCGCGCGGTCATTGCATCCGGTCCGTGGCCCACGCGCTGCAGCAGCATCGCCATGCGCGCTTCGCCCAGCATGTGGCCGGCATCATTCGACGCCGAGCCGTCCACGCCCAGCCCGACCGGCACGCCCGCCTCGCGCATCCGGCGCACCGGGGCGATGCCGGAAGCGAGGCGCATGTTGGAGCAGGGGCAGTGCGCCACGCCGGTATGGGTGTGCGCGAATAGCTGGATGCCGTGCTCGTCCAGCTGCACGCAGTGGGCGTGCCACACGTCGTGACCGACCCAGCCGCACTCCTCGGCGTACTGCGCGGGCGTCATGTTGAAGCGCTCGCGGCTGTAGTCGATGTCGGTCCTGCTCTCGGCAAGATGGGTGTGCAGCGAGATGCCGTAGTGGCGCGCCAGCGCCGCCGATTCGCGCATGAGGTCGCGCGAGACCGAGAACGGTGAACAGGGCGCGGCGACGATGCGCAGCATCGCGTGGCGCGCAGGATCGTGCCAGGTCTCGACCAGGCGCTGCATATCCTTCATGATCGCCGCTTCGTCCTCGACCAGATTGTCCGGCGGCAGCCCGCCCTGCGATTCGCCCAGGCTCATCGAACCGCGCGCCGCATGGAAACGCATGCCGATCTGTTGCGCCGCCTCGATGCTGTCTTCCAGGCGGCAGCCATTGGGATACAGGTAGAGGTGGTCGCTGGTGGTGGTGCAGCCGGTCAGCACCAGTTCCGACATCGCCGTCAGCGTGGCGGCGCGCAGCATGTCCGGCGTGAGGCGCGACCAGATCGGGTACAGGTGCTGCAGCCAGTTGAACAGTTCGCTGTCCTGCGCCGCGGGCACGGCCCTGGTCAGGCTCTGGAACATGTGGTGGTGAGTGTTGACGAGACCGGGCAGCACGACGTGGTGCCGCGCATCGATCACTTCATCCGCGTCCTGCGGCAGCTCGGCGCTGGGCCCGACCTGTTCGATCACGTTGCCGCGAACGAAAACGGCGCCGTCGGCAATCTCGCGCCGCGCGTCGTCCATCGTGACGAGGACGCGCGCGTGGCGGATGAGGAGGGTTTTTTCCATGGGGGGAGTTCGGATAAGGCGGAGGCCTTATTTTCCCCCATCCCGCCGGAAATTTCTCAGGAAGTCGAGGAAGATCTGTGCCGATATCTCGGCATCGTCCGCGGTCATGGTCTCCAACGGATTGTGGCTGATGCCGCCGTTGCCGCAGCGCGTAAACAGCATGGCGACGTCGGTGACGGCGGCGATCGCCATCGCGTCGTGGCCGGCGCCGGAAGTCAGCTTGAAGGGAGCGATGCCGGCGCGCGCGGTGGATGCAGAGAGCTGTTCCATCAGCCACGGCGCGCAGGGCACGGCCGGCGCGCTCACCAGCAGGTCAATCTTGAATTCGATGTTGCGGCGTGCACAGATGGCTTCGATCTCGCGCAGGATGTCGTCGCGCGCGGCATCGCGCGTCGCATCGTCGGCGGCGCGGATGTCGAGCGACAGCCGGCAGGCGCCGGGAACGACATTCACAGAGCCGTGCGGCACCTGCAGCTGACCGACGGTGCCGACCAGCGAGGGCGCCTGCGCGCAGCGCCGTTCGACGAACAGGATGATCTCCGCTGCCGCGGCGGCGGCATCCTTGCGCATGTGCATCGGCGTGGTACCGGCATGGCTGGCCACGCCCGTCAGTTCCACCAGGTAGCGGCAGCTGCCGGCGATCGAGGTGACGATGCCGGCTGGGAGCCCGCGTTCGAGCAGCACCGGGCCCTGTTCGATGTGCACTTCGACGAAGCCGAGCAAGTCTTCCGGCTTGCGCGCGATCTGCGGGATGGCATCGGGGTTGTGGCCGGCGTCGATCAGCGCGGCACGCATGGAAATGCCCTCGGCATCCAGCTTGTCCAGCAGCGTCATGTCGAAACGGCCGGCGATCGCATTGCTGCCGAGGAAGGTGCTCTTGTAGCGCACGCCTTCTTCCTCCGAGAAACCCACGATCTCCAGATGGAAGGGCAGCTTCTCGCCGCGCTCGTGCAGGTGGCGCACGACGGCGATCGGCAGCAGGATGCCTTCGCGGCCGTCGTACTTGCCGCCGTTGCAGACGGTATCGTAGTGCGAGCCGGTCATCAGGGTTTTTGCGTCCGGCCTGTCGGACAGGTAACGGCCGACGACGTTACCGACCGCATCGATATGGACTTCCATCCCCGCCTCGCGCATCCATGTCGCGAGCTGGGCAGCCGTCTTGCGGTGCGCCGCGGTCATGTAGGCGCAGGTCAGGCCCGCGTCGTCGTCGCTCCAGGCGCCGATGGTCTCGGCCCATTCCATGATGGTGTTGCCCACCGCGGGCGTGTAGCCGAACAGGTCGTTCAGGCGCAGTTCGGCGATGCGGTGGATCTGGCGCAGGTCTTCCGCCATTTCGTCGGCACGGCAATTCTTCAGGCGGCGGGTGAAGGCGGCGATGATCTGCTGCCGGTTGAAGCCCTTTCCGTCCGGGCCCTTCACCGCGAGGATGAAGGGAAAGCCGAACTTCGCGTTGTAGTCCGCATTCAGTTTCTGCAGCGTGGCGAATTCTTCCGGACTGCAATTATTGAGGCCCGCCTTGGCCTGCTCGCCGGTCGATTCCTTCGTCAGCTGGCCGGCGATGGCAGCCTTGCCGGCGAGTTCGGGGTGGGCGCGGATCAGGCCGAGCTGCTCTTCCTCATGGGCGCTGTCCACCTCCGCCTGCAGCGCCTGCTTGAGCGCGGTCAGGCTGGCGAAGGGGCGGCGGGCGGCGGCGCGCTCGGAAATCCAGGGCGAATGTTCGTAGATGCCGGACAGGACGCGCACGAATTCGGCGCTGTCGCAGGCGTTGAGCTGCTGCAGGGTGGTGGTCATGTGCTGGTTCCGGTAAAGGGATGCGCCGCACTCCAGTGGTTGGCGATATCGATGCGGCGCGTGATCCACACCTTGTCGTGCGACTGGATGTAGTCGAGGAAGCGGGCGAGTGCGGCGGCGCGGCCCGGGCGGCCCACGAGGCGGCAGTGCAGGCCGACCGACATCATCTTCGGCCGGTCCAGGCCATCGGGGTCGCCTTCCTTGTACAGCACGTCGAAGGCATCCTTCAGGTAGTCGAAGAACTGCGTGCCGGAGTTGAAACCCTGCATCGCGGCGAAGCGCATGTCGTTCGCATCCAGCGTGTAAGGAACGACAAGGTGCGGCTTGCTCACCGGCTTGCCGTCGGGACCGGTAATCGTCACCGATTCCCAGAACGGCAGGTCGTCGCCGTAATAGTCCGCATCGTAGGCAAATCCGCCGTGCTCGACCACCAGCCGGCGCGTATTGGGCGAGTCGCGCCCGGTGTACCAGCCCAGCGGCGCTTCGCCGGTCAACTCGCGGATGATCTGCACCGCTTCCTGCATGTGGGCGCGCTCGGTGGCTTCGTCGATGTGCTGGTAGCTGATCCAGCGCAGGCCGTGGCAGGCGATCTCGTGGCCGAGCTCGCGGAAGGCGGCCACGGCTTCCGGATGCCGCTTGAGCGCCATCGATACGCCGAAGATGGTCAGCGGCAGCCGGCGTTCCTCGAACATGCGCAGCAGGCGCCACAGGCCGGCGCGGGAGCCGTATTCGTAGATCGACTCCATGCTCATGTGCCGCATCTCGAAGGCTTGCGCGCCGATGATCTCGGACAGGAAGGTTTCGGACGCCTTGTCGCCGTGCAGCACGCAGTTCTCGCCGCCTTCCTCGTAATTCAGCACGAACTGGACCGCGATGCGGGCGCCGCCCGGCCAGCGCGCGTGCGGCGGGTTGCGGCCGTAGCCGACGAGGTCGCGGGGGTAGTTGTTGGTAGTATCAGTCACGCTTTGACCCATGGTGGTTGATGCTCGATAGTAAATCGCCATCGCTGCCGCGGTATAAGTGGCGGCTGATATGCGGCTTCAGCGCGTCAATATACGCGGCTTATTTTGACAACAGCGATTTCGCCGTGGCAGCGATCAATTCCCGCAGCCACTTGTGTTCAGATGCATGGTGCACCCGTTCGTGCCATAGCTGGTAGAAGCGCATCGCCGGGAACTTGACCGGCACCGTGAAGATTTTCAGCGGCAGGTTCTTCTCGTAGAATCGCATGAACTGGCGGCCGGTGGTGAGCACCAGGTCGCTGCGCGTGAGCATGTAGGGAATCAGGCCGAAGTAGGAGGACTCGACCACGACATTGCGGTGCAGGTTCTGCTTGGCGAGAAAAGATTCGATCACGCCGGAGTAGCCGGGCAGCATCTGCGACGGTGCGACATGCGGCAGCGAAAGATAGTCTTCCACCGTCATTTCGTCCGGCCCGGTGCGCAGCGCATAGGCGCAGTCGGCGCGCATGATGCAGGCGATCTCGTCCTCGAACAGCTTGGACAGGTGCAGGTGTTCCGGAGGCTCGTCCCAGTTGGCGATCACCACGTCGAGCTCGCCGTCCGACAGCAGCTTCAGGTAATCGCTGTCGGCGCCCATGTTGTGGATGACAACGCGGCTCTTCGGCGACTCGCGCCGCACGCTGGCGACGATGTTGGGCAGGAACTGGCTGTCAAGGTAGTCCGGCGCGGCGATACGGAAGGTGCGGGCATCGTGCTGGGGCACGAAGGCGGTCTTCTGCGCGAACAGCTTCTCGGTCTCGTCGAGGATCTGCTTGGCGGGCTTGAGCAGGCTCTCGCCGTGCTGCGTCGGCACCATGCCGCGTGCGCCGCGCACCAGCAGCGGGTCGCCGGTGAGTTCGCGCAGCTTGCGCAGCGATGCGGAGATCGAGGGCTGGGGCTGGTTGAGCTTGAGCGCGACCCGGGAAACATTCTTCTCGGACAGCAGCAGGTAAAGGATCCGTATAAGATGGATATCCAAGTGCTCCGGCAAGCCCGACATTCCGTCCCCTCTATAATGATTCGGCTATGTAAAATATACTGGACACCCGATGTTTCGGGGTAGAAAAAAGTCTATCTTGTTACGGCAGTGCGTCAAATGGCCCGGAGCGAATGCCGGGTATATTCAAATTCGCATTGCATGTATTGAGGACCGTAGGCTGGGTAGAGCGAAGCGAAACCCGGCATGCACGGTCCGGAACCGGTCGCAGCGGAGCTCTCAACAGTTCGCGACCACCCCGGGAGCAATCCCCCTCGTCTGAAGCGCCCGCGGAGGCAGACGAGCTTCTGTCTATGAGGAATACATGGAAGCTTTGCTGCTCAATTACGGCGTCGAATGGCTCAACCTGCTGGTTCGCTGGCTCCACCTGATCACCGGCATCGCCTGGATCGGCGCCTCCTTCTACTTCGTCTGGCTGGACAACTCGATCCGGCCGCCCAAGCCCGGGTCCGACCTGGAAAAGGCCGGCGTGGCGGGCGAACTGTGGGCCGTGCACGGCGGCGGCTTCTACAATCCGCAGAAATACCTGGTCGCGCCCAAGCAGCTGCCCGAGGAACTGCACTGGTTCAAGTGGGAAGCCTACAGCACCTGGCTGTCCGGCTTCGCGCTGCTGTTCATCGTCTACTACTTCAATGCGCCGGCGATGATGGTGGACAAGTCGGTGGCCGACATCAGCGGCACGCAGGCCGTGCTCATCGGCCTCGGCAGCCTGGCCGCGGGATGGATCGTGTACGACCTGCTGTGCAAGTCGCCGCTCGGCCAGCGCGAGGGACTGCTCGGCATCGTGATGTACGTGCTGCTCGTGGCTGCCGCATACGGGTTGTCGAAATTCCTCGGCGGGCGCGCTGCCTACATCCATGTCGGCGCCATGATCGGCACCATGATGGTGGGGAACGTGCTCATGCAGATCATCCCCGGGCAGCGCAAGCTGGTCGATGCGATGAAGGCCGGCAAGTCGCCCGATCCCATCTACGGCAAGCGTGCCAAGCAGCGCTCGGTGCACAACAACTATTTCACGCTGCCGGTGCTGTTCATCATGATCAGCAACCACTACGCGATGACCTACAACCATCCGTACAACTGGCTGGTCCTGGCGGGCATCATGGCGGCCGGCGTGCTGATCCGCCACTTCTTCAACCTGCGGCACAAGGGGCAGATTTCCTGGGGCTATCCGGCCGCGGGCGTGGCGCTGCTGGCGGTGGTTGCGTTCTCGATCGCGCCGAAGCCGGCGGCGACGCCCGTGGCAGGTGCGGCCGTGGTCGACACGACCAAGCTCATGCCGGTGATCCAGCAGCGCTGCGCCACCTGCCACTCGGACAAGCCGACGCAGCCGGGTTTCGCCACGGCGCCTGCCGGCGTGCTGCTGCATACGCCCGAACTGGTGCGTCAGCATGCGACGCGGGTGTACCAGCAGACGGTGCAGCTGAAGTCCATGCCGATCGGGAACCTGACCAACATGACGGACGAAGAGCGCGCGCTCGTCGGTGCCTGGTATGAAGCGGGCGCCAAGTAAGTGAGCCAATAAGCCAGCCAACACGAACACGAAAGACACCACCATGACGACGATTCTCATCGACGGTTTCACCCTCACGGCCGAACAGGTCATCGCCATCGCACGCGATCCGCAGGTCAAGGTCGGCCTGGCCCAATCCTCGCGCGACGCGCTCAAGCAGAGCCGCGATTACATCGAATCCACCTGGATGCACGACGAAGCGCCGATGATGTACAGCTTCAATACCGGCGTCGGCCTGCTGAAGGACACGCGCATCAAGGTCGAGCACATCGAGCTGTTCCAGACCCAGCTCATCCGCGCGCACGCCGCCGGCATGGGCGAGCCGTTTTCGGAAGAGGTGAGCCGCGCCACCATGCTGCTGCGCGCGAACGCCTTCGCCAGCAATTATTCCGCGCCGCGCGTGGAAGTGGTGGACCGGCTGCTCGACTTCATCAACGCCGGTATCCATCCGGTGATGCCGCAGAAAGGTTCGGTCGGCGCTTCCGGCGACCTCGCGCCGCTGGCCTACCTCGCGGCGGCGGTCGCCGGCTTCGATGAAGCGGAAGTGATGTACCAGGGCAAGCGCATGAACGCGCCCGAGGCGATCAGGCAATCCGGCATCGGCCCGGTGAAATTCGACCTCAAGGCCAAGGACGCGTCTGCGCTGATCAACGGTTGCACCGTGTCGCTGGCGGTGGCGGTGCTGGCCGCGCACGATGCGCGCAACCTGTTGTCCGATGCCTGCCTGTCGCTCGGCCTGACGCTGGAAGCGATGCGCGCGGAAATGTCGGCCTTCGACGACCGTATCCACCAGGCACGCCCGCATGCCGGCCAGATCAAGGCCGCGGCCATCGTGCGCAAGCTGCTCGAGGGATCGACGCGCACCACGCATGAAGCGCGCGCCGTCCAGTTCCCGGAAGAGCTGCGCCGCACCGACATCCCGTACACGCCGCGCATCCAGGATGTCTATTCGCTGCGCTGCGCGCCGCAGGTGTACGGCCCGGTGTTCGATGCGCTGGATTACATCGATACCATCGTCAGCCGCGAGATCAATTCCGCGACCGACAATCCGCTGATCTTTTCCAAGGAGGGCGGCGGCTTCGAAATCATTTCCGGCGGCAATTTCCACGGCCAGTACCTGGCGCAGGCGATGGATCTGCTGGCGATGGCCGTCGCCGACCTCGGCAGCATCTGCGAACGCCGCATCAATCGCCTGATCGACCCGACGCTGTCCTGGGGCTTGCCGCGCAACCTGATGAGCGGCATCCGCGGCGTGAACACCGGTTATCCGGTGGTGCAGTGTTCGATGAGTTCGCTGGTGATGGAAAACCGCACGCTGTGCATGCCGGGCAGCGTGGACAGCATCCCGGCCAAGGGCAACAGCGAAGACCATGTATCGAACTCGACCTGGTGCGCGCGCAAGGCGGCGACGGTGGTGGCCAACACGCAGTACATCGTGGGCGTGGAAATGCTGCTGGCGGCGCAGGCGCTGACGATGACCGAATCGCTGCTGCCGGGCTTCGTGCTCGGCCAGGGCACGCAGGCGGCGTACGAGGAAGTGCGGCGCCAGATTCCGGCCTGCCTGGAAGGCGACCGCTGGTTCCATGACGATATCCGCGCGGCGCAATCCTTCGTCACGAGCGGCTCGGTGCGCGCGGCGGTGGAAAAGAAGATCGGGCGCTTCGTCTGATTTTTACACCACGGCAATGCCGATGTCGAAGCGCGCCGCATAGCCGCCATCGGCCGTGCTCTCCGGCGCGAGCATCAACATGCGGCCGCCGCGGCGGTACAGGCCGTCGCCTTCGTTTTTCATTCTGTCCCGTCCCGCCCGCGCATAGGGCGCGGCGGCATGTACCCGCTCGTTGAGTGCATCGGGAAAATACAGCTGCGAGGTGAATTCCGCGTCCCGCCCCGAGCGTGCCTTGGTGCGCACCTTGAAGTGCACGTGCGTTGCCCTGCCGGGATACCAGCCGGGGTAGATGGTCGTAAAGCGGACACTGCCGTCCGCATCGGTCACTTGATATCCGCGCAGGAACTTCTTGCCGCGCGTGTCGAAGGACGAGTCGACGGCATCCGAGTAGACGCCTGCCGCGTCGCAATGCCAGATGTCGACGATCGCGCCCGGCAAGGGCGTGCAACGTCCGCCGTCGACCGCATGGACGCGCAGGCTCAGGACGAGCGGAACGCCTGGCTTCGCGCTGCCGTCCGCCGGGTCGCTGCGAATGTCCGACCGGTTCAGCATGAAGTCGGAAAAGTAGGGGCCTTCGGTCTGTTCGGGCGTCACCACGCACGTCGGTCTCGGAGTCTGCCCCGATGCAGTCCCCGCGAGCATGGAAGCGCCCAGCAACAGCAGCGCCTCGCGCCGGCTGATTCCGCTACGCGGTTTTGCACGCCCTTTGCCCATGATCGCTTTCCCTTCTGCGCGTGTGCCGGAAAGTCCAGTGTACATCCGGCCACCGAAGCGGATTGTGTTTCTTCAGCGGCGGCCCTTGCCCGACGCAGCAAGGCCGCGCAGCACCAGTGCCGCGCCGAAGGAGGCATAGACCATGAACAGCGAGGGCGTGGAAAGCCGCTTCTCGAAACCCGGCTGCAAGCGCTCCGGCGTCATCTTGTAATCCACGAAGCAGGCCAGCGCCGCCACCGCCGCCCCGCCGGCGACGGCCGGCAGGAGCTCGCGGCGTTCCGCTCGCTCGCCGAACCATTTTTCGTACAGCACCGCCCACAGGGTAGCCGAGGCGTGATGGATCGCATAGCCGACCGCGGTGTAGCGCGCGCTCGGCTCGTCTTGCCGCGCGGCGCGGTCGCCATAGAACCAGTGGCTGACTGCATTGGTCGGCGCAAAAGGCGTTCCGGTTTCCTGCTGCCCGCGTATGCCGAGTACCGCGGTGGACAGGATGCTTGCGACGCTGCCGGACACGGCACCGTCGCGCAAGGCTTGCGGCCAGGTTTTCATGCTTCCTCCATGCAAGTTGGCGGCGAATGAACTTGCCGCACTGATAACGGGTCGTAACGTTGTCATTTTGTGATGCCGAATCGCGCGGGCGGTTCCCGAAAAGGAAAAGGAAACGAACTTGGTCGTGCTGCTGACAGGCGCAAGCGGATTCATCGGTCGACACGTCGCCGAGGCACTCGCGAGCGCCGGGCACGTCGTGGTGTGCGCGACGCGCAGACCGGGCAAGGACGGTGATCCGCGTTTCCGCTACGTGGCCGCGGACTTCACCCGCGACGTCGACCCCGAAACCTGGCTGCCGCGGCTGGCGGGCGTGGATGCGGTGATCAATGCCGTCGGCATCATCCGCGAGAGCGGCGCCCAGACCTTCGAGCTGATCCACGAACGTGCGCCGTGCGCCCTGTTCGCCGCCTGCGCGCGCAGCGGCGTGCGGCTGGTGCTGCAAGTGTCCGCCCTCGGCGCGGATGCGCAGGCGCGCAGCCGCTACCACTTGAGCAAGAAGCGCGCGGACGATTTTCTGGCCGGCCTGCCGGTCCACTCGGTCATTGTGCAGCCTTCGCTGGTCTACGGCCCAAACGGGGCGAGTGCGCGGCTGTTCACCACGCTTGCCAGCCTGCCCCTTGCCGCATTGCCGGGCGGCGGCGAGCAGCAAATTCAGCCGGTGCACGTCGTCGATGTGACGGCCGCTGTCATGGCCTTGCTTGCACGTCCTCCGGCCAGCGGCGAACGCGTGGCGCTGGTCGGCCCGGCGCCCACTACGTTCCGTGCCTTTCTTGCCGGCCTGCGGCAGTCAATGGGACTCGGCAAGCCATTTTTCCTGGCGGCGCCCATGCCCTTGTTCCGCCTGGGCGCGAGAATCGCACAGTCCTTGCCGGGCAGCATTCTCGACACGGAGACGCTGGAGATGCTGGAGCGCGGCAACACTGCCAGTCCGGATGCCATCACCCGGCTGCTTGGCCGGACGCCGCGCAGCCCTGCGGAATTCATTCCCGCCGCCGATGCACCTGCCGTCCGGCAGGCGGCCCAGCTCAACTGGCTGCTGCCCATGCTGCGCGTGTCGATCGCGCTCGTGTGGATCGTGACCGGCATCGTTTCCTTCGGGCTGTATCCGGTAGCGGAAAGCTACGCGTTGCTCGCGCGTGTCGGCATTACCGGGATGCTGGCGCCTGTGATGCTCTACGGCGCGGCGCTGCTGGATCTGGTGTTCGGCATCGCCACGCTGCTGCTCAAGCGGCGGCACTGGCTATGGCTGGGACAGATCGCCGTGATCGTGTTCTATACCGCGATCATCAGCTGGCGGCTGCCGGAGTTCTGGCTGCATCCTTACGGGCCGCTGCTGAAGAACCTGCCGATGCTGGCCGCGATCTGGTTGCTCCTGGAGATGGAGAGGCGCTGATGGACTACGTCATCGTGAAGTGGCTGCACATCCTGTCGTCGACCTTCCTCTTCGGCACCGGTATCGGTTCGGCGTTCTACCTGTTGTTCGCCTCCATCAGCCGCGACGTGCGCGCCATCGCCGTCGTCACCCGCACCGTGGTACTGGCCGACTGGCTGTTCACCACCACCACCGCCATCCTGCAGCCGCTCACCGGTTTCTATCTGATCCGGCTGGCCGGCTTTCCGGTGTCGAGCACCTGGATACGCTGGTCCGTCATCCTCTACGCGCTGGCGCTGGCGTGCTGGCTGCCGGTGGTCTGGCTCCAGATCCGCATGCGCGCGCTGGCGCGCGAGGCGGTTGAGCGGAATGCGCCGCTTTCCATGACCTACTGGCGCTACTTCTGGACCTGGGTGGCGCTGGGCATCCCGGCATTCTTTGCCTTCGTGATGGTGTTTTACCTGATGGTCGCGAAACCGGCCTAAAAAAGAAAAACCCGGCGGTGAGCCGGGTTTGCGTTTCATGCCGTGCGGGCTTGTGGCCGGCCCGGCAGTCAGGTTCGGGCTGCCGCCCTTGCCTGATTCTGTTTTAGAAGCGGTGACGGATGCCGACGCCGAAGCTGTTGCCGCTGTTCTGGTTGGTGATGCGGTCGTTCATGTAGATCGCATAGACATCGGTGCGCTTGGACAGGTCGTAGTCGTAGCCCAGCGAAGCGGTCTTGCGCTTCTGGTCGGCGCCGACGACTGCGCCTTCGCGATCGGTCTGCGCCCATGCGGCGAGGATCTTGCCGCCGCCCAGCGGCACGGTGGCGCCCAGCGACAGGGTCTTGTCGTCGAGGTCGACGTTGTGCGAGGTCTGGCCGTAGGTCGCGAACAGCTTCGCTGCCTTCAGGTCATAGCTGCCGCCCAGCATCCATGCCTTCTGGCGTGCGGCGCCGAAGCCGACGGACGAGCCCGGGGTATGCGTCGGGTTGTTCACTTCCACGGTGTGGTAGAACGCGGTCAGCGCGAGCGGGCCGTTGAAGTACAGCGCATTGGCACCGATGTTGTTGACGCCGGTATTGCCTGCCTGCTCGCCGAACTGGTAGTGCAGGTTGGCCTTCAGGCCGCCGAAGTCCGGCGTGGTGTAGCGGATGGAGTTGCTCCAGCCGGTATCGCCCGCGACCGAGTTGGACCAGCCCGATGCATTGAACAGCGGTACGTCTGCGTGCAGGATCAGCGGGGCGAAGGTATAGGAATCGCCGAACGGGTTGAACAGGATGGTCGGCAGGAAGTGCGGCGCCAGTTCGCGGCCGAAGGACAGCGAGCCGAAACCGCCGGACAGGCCCACCACGGCATCGCGCGACCACATGGTGTCGCCGGGGAAGCGGCCCTGCACGCCGGTGTCTGCCTGGAAGAAGCTCGTCAGCAGGAAGTTCGCCTTCAGGCCGCCGCCGAGGTCTTCGGAGCCCTTGAAACCGATCCAGGAGGTGGTCAGGCCGCCGCTGTTGACGGCTTTGACCGAACGCGCGTCGCCGGCCATGCGCATGGAACCTGCGTAGGTGTCCACCAGGCCCATCACGGTCACATTGGTCTGGGCCAAGGCCGGTGCGGCGGTGGCGGCGCAAAGTGCCGCGGCGAGCAGCGTTTGTTTCAGTTTCAGGCTTGCTTGTTGCATGAGGTCTCCTGTTGCGATGCAGTTGAAGAAGCCGGGCCTCCCCGGACGGTAAGACTTACGCATCCGCGATACACGTTCAGCACCGACTTCGAAATCGGCAGCCATTCTACTTATCCTTTTTGCAGTTGCGTAAGAGAAATTGAGGTGAAGCTGGAGAACTTGACTGAGGTCAAATTTTTTTTGTCAAACTGTCATGGGGTCATGACTTGCTCCGCGCCTCTTGCGTGGACCCGGTTCCCCCCGCTGTAGGTCGCAGCCACACTGCGATCGTCGCCGAGCAGGGCCAGCGCAAACAGCAGCTCTTCCAGGTTTTCGGAGCGTGCCGTGCGGCGGGCGAGCAGCGGCGTGGCCTGTGGATCCAAAACAACAAAATCGGCTTCCACGCCCGGCGCGAAATTGCCGATCGTGCCTTCGAGCTGCATTGCCCGCGCGCCGCCCAGGGTGCTCATGTAGAACATGCGCAGCGCCGGCAGGTAGGTGCCGCCCATGCGCGCCACCTTGTACACCTCGTTCATGGTCTGCAGCATGGAGAAGGAAGTGCCGCCGCCGACATCGGTCGCCAGTGCCACCGGCACGCGTGCCGCGTCGGCGCGCTGGAAGTCGAACAGGCCGCTCCCGAGGAAGAGGTTGGATGTGGGGCAGACCGAGGCCGCCGACTGCGTCTCGCGCATGCGGGCGCGGTCATGGTCGTCCAGCCAGATGCAGTGCGCATACATGGCGCGCGGGCGCATCATGCCGTAGCTGTCGTACACGTCCAGGTAGCTGCGCGAGTTCGGGAACAGCGATTTCACCCATGCGACTTCGTCGGTGTTCTCGGCTACGTGGGTCTGCAGGAAGGTGTCGGGATAGGCGCGCGCCAGCTCACCGGCCAGCTGCAGCTGCGCCTCGGTCGAGGTCGGCGCGAAGCGCGGCGTGATCGCGTACAGCTGGCGGCCGTGATTGTGCCAGGACTTGATCAGTTCCTCGCTCTGGCGCACGCCGCCCTCGGCGGTATCGCGCAGGAATTCCGGGCAGTGGCGGTCCATCAGGACCTTGCCCGCCACCATGCGCAGATTGCGCCTGTGGCTCTCGCGGAAAAAGGCGTTTACCGATTCCGGATGCACGGTGCAGTAGACCATCGCCGTCGTGGTGCCGCAGCGCAGGAGTTCGTCGAGGAAGAAGCGCGCCACTTCCTGCGCGTGTTCGGGATCGTCGAACTTGCGCTCGTTGGGGAAGGTATAGGTTTCCAGCCAGGGCAGCAGGCCCGGGGCCGGGCAGGCGATCATATCGGTCTGCGGGTAGTGGATGTGGGTGTCGATGAAACCGGGCATGATCAGCTTGCCGCGATAGTCGTGCAGCGTCGCGTCCTGCGGCAGGGTCTTGTGCAGTTGCGCGTAATCGCCGGCGGCCTTCACGCGGCCATCCTCGACGATCAGCAGGCCGTCTTCATGCCAGGCATAGGACTTGTCGTCGAAGGCGGGGTCGGCGGTGAAGTGCAGGATGCCGGCGCGGTAGGCGTGGCAGCGGGGGGATGCGGGGTTCATGCTCATTTGATGTTTTCGGATACGGGCGGATTCTTCTTTGGGCGCTTGGTGGGTTTCGCTTCGCTCTACCCACGCTACGGTTCTTTATGGGTGGCTGTTCTTTACGATTCTTTATAGAGGACGGTAGGGTGGGTAGAGCGCAGCGAAACCCACCGCTCAGCCTGTTCCTCCCACACCTGCAACAACTGCGCACACACCGACGCAGCGATCACCGCCGGCGCCTTGCCGCTGATGCCGGGGATGCCGACGGGGCAGATCATCGTTTCCAGTTCTTCCGCTGCGATGCCGCGCTCGCGCAACCGGTGCTCGAACTGCATGCGCTTGGTCTTCGAGCCGATGAGGCCGAACCAGCCACGATCCCTGCGGCGCAGGATGGCCTCGCACAGCTGCTGGTCGAGCGCGTGGCTGTGCGTCATCACGAGGTAGCTGGCGCCGGACGGAACCGAATCAACCACCGCCTCCGGTATATCGGTCGCTTCGATCGCCACATTGGCAGGCACGTCCGCCGGGAACATGTCCTCGCGCTCGTCCACCCAGGTAACGTGGCAGGGGAGGTCGGCAAGCGCACGCACGATCGCGGCTCCCACATGCCCCGCGCCGAACAGCACCAGGTGCGAACGCCAGGCGAGGCAGGGATCGACCAGCCATCGGCGGCCTTCGGCGTCTTTAGCGACATGGCAGCCGCGCTCACGGTCGATACCGGGGAGCGATCCTGGCAGGGTCTCATCCGGCGTAACAAGGAGGACAGGCACGGATCCGTCGTCAAGTGCAACGACACGCCAGCTATCCTCCCGGCGCGTCCAACGCTCGTTGAGGCCTTCGTAGCAAGCATGGTCAACGCGCTCGAAGGCAAGGTGCACAACGCCCCCGCAGCACTGCCCCAAGCTGGGACCAAGCGGGAAGCGCGCGAGGCGGCGTTTCGATGCCGGTAATGCGGAGGACATCTCCAGCATGTCGCGTGCCAGCTCGCAGGCACGCATTTCCATGTGCCCGCCGCCGATGGTGTCGAACTGGCTGTCGCGCGTGACCAGCATCTTCGCACCCGGTTCGCGCGGCGCGGAGCCCTCGACGGACGCCACCGTGACCAGCACCGCCGGTTCTTCACGGGCGGCGAGGAGCTGGATTGCCGCAAGCCAGTTCATGCCACACGCACCGCGTCCACTGCATTGAGGATCGCTTCGCTGGTGGCCGGCGCGTTGAGCGGCGGATTCACCTTGTAATCGCCCACGCTCGCCACCGCATCACGGATCGCGAAGAACACCGAGAACGGCAGCAGCAGCGGCGGCTCGCCGACAGCCTTGGAGCGGTGGATGCTGTCGGACACATTGCGGTTCTTGAACAGCTTCACGCGGAAGTCGCGCGGGCAGTCCGAGATGCCGGGGATCTTGTAGGTCGACGGCGCATGCGTCATCAACTTGCCCGCCTGGTTCCACCACAGCTCTTCCGTGGTCAGCCAGCCCATGCCCTGGATGAAGCCGCCTTCCACCTGGCCGATGTCGATCGCCGGGTTGAGCGAATTGCCGGCGTCGTACAACGCATCGGCGCGCAGCAGTTTCCATTCCCCGGTCAGCGTGTCGACCACGACTTCCGAGACGGCCGCGCCGTAGGCGAAGTAGAAGAAGGGATTGCCGGTCATCGTCGCCGCATCCCAGTGCAGGCCGGGCGTGGCGTAGAAGCCGTCCGACCAGAGCTGGACGCGGGCGTTGTAGGCCTTGCGCACCACCTCGTTGAAGGGATGCGCGGTGCCGGCCACATGGATGTGATTGCCTGCAAATCGGATGTCGCCCGGATCCGCCTTCCAGGCTTGCGCCGCGAAGGCGGTCAGGCGCTCGCGGATCTGGCGCGCGGCATCCTGCGCGGCCTTGCCGTTCAGGTCGGCACCGGTGGATGCCGCGGTGGCGGAGGTGTTTGCCACCTTGCTGGTGTCGGTGGCCGACACGCGCACCTGCAACAGGTCGAGCCCGAGTTCATGCGCGACCACCTGCGCCACCTTGGTGTTGACGCCCTGCCCCATTTCCGTACCGCCGTGATTGACCAGCACCGAGCCGTCGACATACACGTGCACCAGCGCGCCCGCCTGGTTCAGGTGGGTGAGGTTGAAGGCGATCCCGAACTTCACCGGCGTCAGCGCGATGCCTTTCTTGAGCACCGGACTCGTGGCATTGAAGGCGCGCACCGCTTCGCGGCGCTGCCGGTAGTCGCTGTTGGCTTCGAGTTCTGCGACCAGTTCGTGGATGACGTTGTCGGTCACCTTCTGGCCGTATTGCGTGACATTGCGGCCTTCCTCGTCGTTGCGGCCGTAGAAGTTCAGCTTGCGCACGTCGAGCGCATCCTTGCCGAGATTGCGCGCGATCTCGTCGATGATGGTCTCGATCGCGATCGCCCCCTGCGGCCCGCCGAAGCCGCGGAAGGCGGTATTGGACTGGGTGTTGGTCTTGCCGCAGAGCGCGAGGATGTCGACGTCCGACAGGTAATAGGTATTGTCGAAGTGGCAGACGGCGCGGGTGGCGACCGGGCCGGACAGGTCGGCCGAGTAGCCGGCGCGCGACACCATCTCCACCTTCGCGGCGAGGATGCGGCCGTCGCCGTCGTAGCCGACTTCGTATTCGTAGTGAAAATCGTGGCGCTTGCCGGTGACCATCATGTCGTCGTCGCGATCGGCACGCAGCTTGACCGGGCGGTTCAGCTTCGCCGCGGCGATGGAAGCGGCGGCGGCCCACAATGCGGACTGCGATTCCTTGCCGCCGAACCCGCCGCCCATGCGCCGGCATTCGACGACCACGTGGTGCGAGTGCAGGCCGAGCGCATGCGCGACCACATGCTGCATCTCGGACGGATGCTGCGTCGAGCAGTACACGTGCATGCCGCGGTCTTCCTTCGGCACCGCATACGAAATCTGGCCTTCGAGGTAGAACTGTTCCTGTCCGCCGACGTAGAGCTCGCCCCTGACGCGGTGCGGCGCCTGTTCGAAGGCCCTGCGGAAATCGCCGCGCTGCAGGCGCATCGGCGGCAGCACGTAGGATTGCGCCTTCTTCGCTTCCTGCGGCGTGAGGATGGCGGGCAGTTCTTCGTAATCGACCTTGGCCAGCCGCGCCGCGCGGCGCGCATTGTCATGCGTGTCCGCGACCACCAGGAAGATCGGCTGGCCGACATACTCGACCAGCCCGTCGGCCAGGATGGGATCGTCGTGGATGATGGGGCCGCAATCGTTGGTGCCGGGGATGTCCTGCGCGGTGTAGACGGCGGCTACGCCGCGCGACTGCTTCACCGCGGACAAGTCGATACCCCTGACGCGCGCATGCGCCTTCTGCGACAGTCCGAGCGCGGCATGCAGGGTGCCGTGCAGCTCGGGAATGTCGTCGGTGTAGGTCGCTTCGCCCATCACGTGCAGGACGGCGGATTCATGCGGGCGCGGCACACCCACTTCCGCCCAGTCCGCGGTTTTCTGTTGCAGGAAGGATTCGGTGGTCTTGTTCATGATCGTGTCACCCCTTATGCGCTGGCGAAGGCATTGAGCGCGTGCGCAGGCAGCGGAGCATCGGGACGGGTTTCCAACCAGAAGCGGCGCAGCAGGTTTTGCGCGGCCTTCATGCGGTAGGCGCTGCTGGCGCGCATGTCGGTGAGCGGGGTGTAATCCTCCGCCAGCGCCTTCATCGCCTCGTTGAGGGCCGCTTCATTCCACTCGCGGCCCTTGAGTGCCGTCTCCGCCTTCGGCGCGCGGCGCGAGATGGCGGCCATGCCGCCGAAAGCGATGCGCGCATCGCGCACCGTACTGCCGTCGAGCGTGAGGGCGAACGCGGCGCAGACGGCGGAGATGTCCTGGTCGAAGCGCTTGGAGAGCTTGTAGGTGCGGAAACGCAGGTCCGGCTGCGGCAGCGGCACGCGCACGGCGTCGACAAATTCGCCCGGGCGCAGGTCTTTCTTCTGGTAGTCGAGGTAGAAGGCTTCCAGCGGCAGCACGCGCCGGCCCTCCTTGCCGCGCAGGACGATCTCGCTGCCGAGGGCAATCAGCCAGGGTGCCGAATCGCCGATGGGCGACCCGTTGGCAACGTTGCCGCCGAGCGTGCCGGCATTGCGCACCGGCAGGGAAGCGAAGCGCTGCCGCAATTCGGACAATTCCTGCGGGTAGTGTTTGCACACGGCAGTGTACGCATCCTCCAGCGTGACGGCGGCGCCGATTTCCAGCATGCCACCGTCTTCCACCAGCCGCTGGAGTTCGGCGACTTCGTTGATGTAGATGATGTCGCCGAGCTCGCGCATCTGCTTGGTGACCCACAGGCCGACGTCGGTCGAACCGGACAGGATGGTGGCCGCCGGCTTCTCGGCGCGGATTTGCACCAGCTGTTCCAGCGTGCGCGGGATGTGGAAGGCCTGGCCCTCGAAGGTATAAGTCAGCATGTCCTGGCGCTGTATCGTCTGCAGCGCGCCCTTGAGGGTGTCGCGGTCGAACTTCACCTGCGGCAGGTCGAGCATGCGGTGCGCGGCGTCGATGATCGGGCGGTAGCCGGTGCAGCGGCAGAGATTGCCGGACAAGGTATCGTCGATTTCCTTGCGCTCCGGATGGCAGGACTTGCCTTCCTGCTTCAGGTACAGGCCCCACAGCGACATCACGAAGCCCGGCGTGCAGAAGCCGCACTGCGAGCCGTGGCACTCGACCATGGCCTGCTGCACCGGATGCAGCGCGCCGTCCGGCTGCTTCAGGTCCTCCACGGTGAACAGTGCCTTGCCATCCAGGGTGGGAACGAACTGGATGCAGGAATTCACCGCCTTCAACGCGACGGTATTACCCTTCAGTTCGCCGATGACCACAGTGCAGGCGCCGCAATCGCCTTCGGCGCAGCCTTCCTTGGTGCCGGTGCAGCGCTGGTCTTCGCGCACGTGCTGCAGGATGGTCCTGGTGGGAGACGCATCCGTGACCGTCTGAACTTCACCGCGATAAATGAAACGAATGGGCTGGGTCATGCTTTCTCTACCATGGATTGTTGTGGCGCTAGATTAGCACCGGGGCGCCGCCGGGCTATATCCGGAACATGATGCAGGGTATCCTCGATGTGCAATAGGGGAAACATCGGGCGGCGGCAGGATCGTTGAAAATTTCATCATGCAAGATGCGGGCTAGGGCGTCAGATGACGGGTGCAATAGTGGGTATACAGGGTGGCATATAAGGGCGGTTCCAGTGTCTTTCTTCGGATGCGCAAACGCCACTGGGTCCCGGCCTTCGCCGGGACGACGGGGGAGGGGCGGAGATGTCGCGGGCGTATGCAGCCGCCCGCATAGCCAGTAGAGGCGCGCGCATGCGGGCGCAAACGTTGCATCGCCTCCATTCACTTACCCCGTCATCCCGGCGAAGGCCACGGATCCAGTGTCTTTCTTCGGACGCACAAACGCCACGGGGTCCCGGCCTTCGCCGGGACGACGGGGGTGGGGCGGAGATGCCACGGGCGTATGCAGCCGCCCGCATAGCCAGTAGAGGCGCGCGCATGCGGGCGCAAACGTTGCATCGCCTCCATTCACTTACCCCGTCATCCCGGCGAAGGCCGGGATCCAGTGTCTTTCTTCGGATGCACAAACGCCACGGGGTCCCGGCCTTCGACGGGACGACGGGGGAGGGGTGGAGATGTCGCGGGCGTATGCAGCCGCCCGCAAAGCCTGTAGAGGGGCGCGCATGCGGGCGCAAACGGTTGCATCGCATCCACTCACTTACCCCGTCATCCCGGCGAAGGCCGGGATCCAGTGTCTTTCTTCGGACGCACGAACGCCACTGGGTCCCGGCATTCGCCGGGACGACGGGGAATCTGCAGGGATGGCGCCGCCTTATCCACCCGCCCACATGCCACCTATACGATAGTTTGAATAAGCAGCATCATCCCCCGATATATCATTCCCCCATCAATTCCACCGGAGAAAGCAATGGGAAAGCTGAGCACGCACGTACTGGACGTCACACAAGGCAAACCGGGCGCCGGCGTAGAGGTCGAACTGTACGCGGTTGAGGCAACGCAAAGAACGCTCCTGTGCAGCACCGTGACCAACGCCGACGGCCGCTGCGACGCACCCCTGCTGCACGGAGACACAATGCGTCCCGGCCAGTACGAGCTGGTGTTCGGCGCCGGCGACTACTTCGCCGCCCAGGGCGTCAAACTGCCCGAACCGCGCTTCATCGACCGCGTGATCATCGCTTTCGGCATCGCCGATCCGGCGCAGAACTACCATGTACCGCTGGTCGTTTCCCCCTGGTCATACTCCACCTATCGCGGCAGCTGAGCCTTCAGCTGTTCTTCCAGCCGGGCAAGACGCGGCTTGATCGCGGGTCCGGCGCTGATCTGCGGATTCGAGTAACCGTCGTCCTTGCCCGCTTCCTCTTCCCGCTGCCGGATGATGTCCCGCGCAGCGGCGTGCGCGGCCTCGAAGGAGTGCGTGCGGCTGCGCAACTGTTCGTGGAACATCGCGCGCCCGAAGAAGGTCAGTTCCGAGCCGCGGCCGCAGCCGTAGGAGGTGTGCTCCGCGTCGGCGGCAGTCATCACCAGCGTGCCGTCTCCCGCCAGCACGGGGATCCAGCTTCCCGAGTAACAGGCGGAAATCGAGATCACGCGGTAGCGGATGCCGGCCTCGTCCAGCCAGGCTTTCAGGTCCGCGGGACGGACCGGGGCCACCGTCATCGGCCAGAATTCCGCCGCCAGCTGGCCGTCGCGCGCGCCGTGCGAAGTCAGGTGCAGGAAGAGGATGTCTTCGTTGCGGTCCATGAGCTCCGCCACGCGCTGGATCGCGCGCTGCAGGTTGCGCGGCGTGGCCCACGGCCACTGCTGGAGGGTCTGCACATGGTTGACCAGCTGCAGGTTCTTGCCTTCCGCGCCGAAGCGCTGCGCCATGACCTCGGCCACCATCGCGCTTTCGCGGCGGAATACGTCCTCGTCGGAATACGGAGCGAAGGTGATCGCGTAGACGTCGATCGTACCCGGGCGCTGCTTGCGGATTTCCTTCAGGCGTTGCGCCAGCAGTTGCGGCTGCGCTTCCATCAGCTCCTGCGTCAGGCTCAGTTGCCTGCGCTGGTCCTGCAGCTCATCGTCGCCTGGCAGCCAGAAGCTGGGCGGCTGTGCGGCGTAGTGCAGGGCGACCGCGGCGGCCAGGCTCAGTGCGGCCAGCGGCAGCGGCCTCCGGTTTCCCTCGCGCCACAGCAGCGCAAGCTGGGCCAGGATATTCCACGCCCCCGGCGCCAGCAACAGGCCCCACATTCCGGCGGTGCCGAGCGCGCGGGCGTTGAAAAGCTGCGCGTGGATCATCAGCGCATACACGGCGCCGGTAAGCAGCGAGATGCACACCGACTGCGCCAGTACCATGCAGACGAGGCTGGCGGTGCCGCGCTGCGGGCCGCGCATCATGTAACAGACCCAGATGGCGGCCAGGGTCGGCAGCCAGCCGCTGGCGACGGCGCGCCAGTCGAAGACCGCCGCGCCGGTGACATACAGGCGTTCGAACGCCATGTTGAGCAGGATGCCGCACAGCACCAGCAGCGCGACCATGGCCGGCGTGGGAAGCAGGCCTTTCCATCGCGGTCGCAGGAAGAAGGCGGCGCGCGCGCCCTCGCGCATCCAGTGCGCCAGGCTGCCGCCGGGTGCGGCGCTTGCGTCTCGATACTCGTTCATTCCACTGCTTTCCCGTCGTATTTGTGTCGGACAAGTGTACTGCCGCGGTACGGACTTGCGCTATTCCGGTGCTTTCTTGACCGCGGTCTTCGTGCATCGCCGCACTTTCTGGTTCAATAGCGGATCTGTCCCTTATCTGCCCTTTTCCGCCGGCTCCAGTAGAATCGCCTGAACAGCAGCACGTTTTGCAGGCGCGGCTTACGCAGCGGCAATTGCAAGGGCCCGGAACTTCTTACAACGATGGAGGCGCGAGTGCCAGGTTTGTTACCCCACGTCGATCCCGACGGACTTCTCGAATATTCGGTCGTCTACACCGATCGTGCAATCAACCACATGTCCCAGCAATTCCAGGGGGTGATGCGCGACGTTTCCGCCACGCTCAAGAAAGTGTACGGCGCGCATTCCGCCATCGTCGTTCCCGGCAGCGGCACCTTCGGCATGGAAGCGGTGTGCCGCCAGTTCGCCAACGGCAAGAAATGCCTGGTGATCCGCAACGGCTGGTTCAGCTACCGCTGGTCCCAGATCCT
>NZ_DASRXF010000040.1:0-10570 GCF_035654295.1 Noviherbaspirillum sp.
CTGCGCCCAGCCGGTGATGCCGGGTTTCACGCGGTGGCGCAGCATGTACATCTCCAGCAAGTCCTTGTACATCTCGTTGTGCTGGAGCGCGTGCGGCCGGGGGCCGACCACCGACATGTCGCCCAGCAGCACATTGATGAACTGGGGCAGCTCGTCCAGGCTGGTGCGGCGCAGAAAGGCGCCGATCGGCGTGATGCGCGGATCGTTGCGCGTGGCCTGGGTGACGACGCCTTGTTCCTGGTGCACCTTCATGGTGCGGAACTTGTAGACGTTGAACTGGCGTCCGTTCAGACCCAGACGCGGCTGCCGGAAGAAGACGGGTCCCGGCGAGGATTGCTTGATGAGGACGGCGATCACGATGAACAGCGGCAGCAGCAGGACCAGCGCGACGATGGCGAACGCCTTGTCGAAGATGTCCTTGAGGATGCCGTTGAATCCGCTGGAGATCGGCTGGTTCAGGTCGACCACCGGCAGGCCGAGGAAGTTGCCCATCTTGTTGCTCAGCATCTGCAGGCCGAGGATGTCCGGCACCCAACGGATGTCGACCAGCGTGTTGCGCAACAGGTATTGCACTTCCTGCAGCCGCGGCGACGCCATCAGCGGCAGCGTGATCCAGATTTCATGGATGTGGTTGCGCACCACGTAGTCGTGAATCTCTTGCAGGCTGTTGATGCGCACGATCGATGGATCAACGATCTTCGCGGCGTCGTCGCCTTCGGCGTAGACCGCCTTGACGTCGTAGCCGGTCCAGTCCTGTTGCAACGCACGGCGGTGCATTTCCTGTCCCGTGCTGCCATAGCCGACCAGCAGCACACGCTTGTTGTTGAGTCCCTTGGCGCGCAGGTAGCGCAGGCCGTAGTAGACCCCGATGCGGTAGACGGCGAGGAAGGTGACGCCGCTGGCGTACCAGTAGAACATCCACAGTCGCGACACGTTGCCGACGTGGTGGATCAGGAAGCTGAAGAACAGCCCGATCAGCAGCACCAGGCCCCACGACGCGGCGAGGCGGAGGAACATGTCCGCCAGGGAGCGCCCGCGCCAGGAGCCGTAGAGCTCGAGCTGCGGGAAGAGCAGGAAGGCCAGCGCGCTGCAGAAGTGCAGCAGTACGATGTGGATGGGCGGCGTCTCGCTGAGCGGGATCTGGAAATGGATCAGACCGGCAAGACCGCCGGCCAGCTCGAGCGCGAGGACATCCATGACGCGCATCGAGAATTCCAGCCGGGATGAATTTGTGATGATCAAGTCTCGCATGGCATCTCTGTGGTCGTGGCACCAGGATCAAGCTGCCGATGCACGATCGCGGTATGCTGTCGTGCTGTCGTGCTGCCGCGCCGCATGGTTCGCTTCTGCAGCGCTCGGTAACAACAACTCTCGCACTCGCTCCGGACAGTTTTCGCTGTCGCTGCGCGACGGAAAACTGTGCTCCACAGAGGAAAAATTGTTATTACCTTTTAGGCAATAGTAATCATTAAAGAACACCGCAATTTGCTAAGTAGTGTTTGCTTGCGACCGCTCAAACAGCGCATTGCATCGAGTCAAACTTGCTGTTGTGCGAAATCCACCGCGTGTCGGAACGGCAAAAAAACGTGCTCTTTTTTCCGCGTGTCATCGCATCTGCCAAGCACATTGAACGATCACTCGTGTATTCATCGGAGCGGTCGATCATTCCGCTCGCAGAGGCTTGATTCCTTGCGGACATTCGATGCGCTATCATTCGCACATGACAACTGAAGACACTTCGCAAAAGACCGCATTCGAACTTGTCGGAGGGGAAGAAAAACTCCGCGCGCTCGTCGACCGTTTCTATGACCTGATGGAACTCGAATCCGAGTTCGCCGGGATACGCGCGATGCATCCCGCCTCCACCGACGGATCGCGCGACAAGCTCTTCTGGTTTCTGTGCGGATGGATGGGTGGCCCGGATCACTATATCGAGCGCTTCGGACATCCTCGCCTGCGCGCGCGGCACCTGCCGTATGCAATCGCATCGAACGAGAGGGACCAGTGGCTGCGCTGCATGGCGTGGGCAATGCAGGACGTCGGCGTGGATGAAGACATGCAGCAACGCCTGATGCAATCCTTCTACCAGACCGCGGACTGGATGCGGAACCAGGCGGGCTGAGTTTCTCCTGCCTCTTACCAGAACAATTTCTCCGGCTCGTCCGGGAGGACCATGAACACCATCGAACTCGTCACCCTGCTGCTTGTTGCCGTGGCAGTCATCTTGCAGATCGTCATTCTCTTGCGAGGGCGCGGCAACGATACCGCCGCGCAGCTGCAGGGTTTTCAGACGGAAATCCAGCGCCAGTTGCAGCAGGGAAGCGAACGCGTCGAGCGCGAGCTGCGGACTGAAGTGCAAGCCAGCGCGCAGGGCACGCGTCAGGAGTTGAGCGGCAACCTAGGCCAGTTCCAGCAGGCGCTCGCCGCCCAGCTCACCAGCGTTGCAACCATCCAGAACAACCAGATCGATTCCTTTGCGCAGCAGCTCGCCAAGTTGAACGAGGCGAATGCGCTGCAACTCGATTCCATGCGTCAGGCGATTACTACTCAGGCGCAGGCGGGCCGCGAGGAGCAGGCGGCGGCGCTCAAGCGCTTCGGCGATACGCTGAACCAGGCGCTGGCGGCATTGACGGAATCCAACGCCCAGCGGATGGCGGAAGTGCGCGGCACTTTGGAAGCCAAGATCCGCGACTTGCAGGAGGACAACGGCAAGCGTCTGGAAGAGATGCGGCGCACGGTGGATGAAAAACTGCATGCGACACTGGAGCAGCGGCTGGGCGAATCCTTCAAGCTGGTTTCCGACCGTCTGGAAAAAGTGCACCAGGGTCTGGGCGAGATGCAGCAGCTGGCGGTGGGCGTCGGCGACCTCAAGCGCGTGCTGACAAATGTGAAGACGCGCGGCACCTGGGGCGAAGTGCAGCTCGAAATGCTGCTCGAACAGGTGCTCACGCCCGACCAGTACGCGAAGAACGTGGAGACGGTTCCCGGCACCGGCGAGCGGGTGGAGTTCGCGGTCAAGCTGCCGGGGCAGAACGAAGGCGAGCGTCCGGTGTGGATGCCGATCGACGCCAAGTTCCCGAAGGAACAGTACGAACGCCTGGCCGAGGCGGCCGAACTGGCCGACACCGATGGCGTGGCTGCCGCCGGACGGGAACTGGAACGCGCCGTGCGCATCGAGGCGAAGACGATTTCGGAAAAGTACCTGTCGCCGCCCTTGACGACCGATTTCGCGATCCTGTTCCTGCCGACCGAAGGCTTGTATGCCGAAGTCATGCGCCGTCCGGGGCTGGCCGATGAACTGCAGCGCCTGTGCCGGGTGACGATTGCCGGCCCGTCCACACTGTCCGCCTTGCTCAACAGCCTGCAGATGGGATTCCGCACGCTGGCCCTGGAGAAACGCTCGTCGGAGGTCTGGCAGGTGCTGGGCGCGGTCAAGACCGAGTTCGGGAAGTTCGGCGATGTGCTGGCCGCCACCAAGACTACGCTGGAGCGTGCGGCCAAGAATATCGAGCAGGCCGAGACGCGCACGCGGCAGATGACGCGCAAGCTGAAATCGGTCGAAGCGCTGCCATCAGAGACGGCGCAGCTCCTGCTCGGGACGGATCCGGGGGAGGCCGGCGATGAGTGAGCGGGGCGGTGCTGCATTTGTGATAACGTGTCCGGATGCATGCCGTACCGGCAATAACAACATTCCCGTCTTTGAGACCCTGTGAAATATGGAAATAGCGATACTGTTCGGCTTGATCATTTTGAATGGCGTGTTCGCCATGTCGGAAATTGCGCTGGTCACCGCGCGCAGGGCCCGGCTTCAGAAACAGGCTGAAGAAGGCGATTCGGCTGCCGCGGCCGCCATCAAGCTCGGGGACGATCCCAACCGCTTCCTTTCCACGGTGCAGATCGGCATCACGTCGATCGGCGTGCTCAACGGTATCGTGGGTGAGGCCACGCTCGCTCATCCGTTCGGGGTCTGGCTGCACCGGATCGGTGTGGAAAGTCCGTGGGCCGAATACAGCGCGACGGGGCTCGTCGTGGTCAGTATCACCTACTTCACGATCGTGCTCGGCGAACTCGTTCCCAAGCGGCTCGGCCAGATCAGCCCGGAAGCGATTGCCCGTCTCGTGGCGCGCCCCATGCTTTGGCTGGCGGCGCTGACCAAGCCTTTCGTCCGGCTGCTGTCCGGCTCGACCCAGCTGGTGCTGCGCACCTTCGGCGTCAGCGAACGCATGGAGCCGAGCGTGACGCAGGAAGAGATCAACCTGATGCTGGCCGAAGGATCGAGCGCCGGCGTGATCGAGCAGCACGAACACCAGATGGTGCGCAATGTGTTCCGCCTCGACGATCGTCAGATCGCTTCGTTGATGGTGCCCCGTAGTGACGTGGTGTACTTCGACGTCAACGAGCCGCTGGAAGAAAACCTGAAGCGCTTCGAGGCGAGCGACCATTCCCGCTTCCCGGTGGTGCGCGGCGGCTGGGAAGAAGTGCTGGGCGTGGCCAATGCGCGCCAGCTCCTGGCGCAAACCTTGCGCGGCGAGAAGCCGGAGCTCATGCAGCACCTGCAGCCGGCGGTGTTCGTGCCGGAATCGCTGACGGGCATGGAGCTGCTCGAAAATTTCAAGAATTCCGGCGTGCAGCTTGCATTCATCATCGATGAATACGGCGAGGTGCAGGGGATCGTCACCCTGCAGGATGTGATGGAAGCGATCACCGGCGAGTTCAAGACGCACCGTGCGGAAGATGCATGGGCGGTGCAGCGCGATGACGGCTCATGGCTGCTCGACGGATTGATCCCCGTTCCGGAACTGAAGGACCGCCTCGGCCTGAAGGGGGTGCCGGAGGAGGAGCGCGGGCGCTACAACACCCTGAGCGGCATGCTCATGCTGCTGCTCGGGCGCTTGCCGCAGACCGCCGATAGCTGCGAATGGGAAGACTGGTCATTCGAAATCGTCGACCTCGACGGCAAGCGGATCGACAAGGTGCTGGCGACGCCCAAGGTGTCCGAGCCGGAAGCCGCGCCGGTCGAGCCGGCATAAGAACATAAGGACATCCCGGCTCCGGGCATAATGCCGCCAGGCAGCTTGTGCTGGACCCACTCACGGAGGCAGTCATGGTACATCGCATTCCCGACCCGATGGCCGGCGGTTCCCGCCCCTCGCATCGCCACAAGATCGTCACGGCCGCGGAAGCGGTGCGCCTCATCCACGACGGCGACACCATCGCAACCGGCGGCTTTGTCGGCATCGGTTTTGCCGAAAATATCGCGGTGGCCCTGGAGAAGCGCTTCCTCGAAAGCGAGGAGGAGATGCTGGGCAAAGGCTCTCCGTCCAACCTGACGCTGGTGTATGCGGCCGGGCAGGGCGACGGCAAGGACCGCGGGCTCAACCATCTCGGACATGAAGGCCTCGTCAGGCGCGTCATCGGCGGCCACTGGGGCTTGGTGCCGAAGCTGCAGCAACTGGCGATCGCCAACAAGATCGAAGCGTACAACCTGCCGCAAGGCGTCATCACCCATCTGTTCAGGGACATTGCGGCCGGCAAGCCGGGATCGCTGTCGAACGTCGGCCTGGGTACCTTCGTCGACCCGCGCCATGGGGGCGGCAAGATCAACGAAAGGACGACCGAGGACCTGGTCGAACTGCTGACCGTCGGCGGCCAGGAGGTCCTGTTCTACAAGGCGTTTCCGATCAATGTCGGGATCATCCGCGGCACCACCGCGGATCCCGAAGGCAATGTGACGATGGAAAAGGAGGCGCTGACGCTGGAGGCGTTGGCCATCGCCATGGCCGCGCACAATTCCGGCGGCATCGTCATCGTGCAGGTCGAGCGCATCGCCGAGAGCGGATCGCTCAACCCGCGCCAGGTGAAGATACCCGGCGTCCTGGTCGACTGCGTCGTGGTCGCGGAAAAGCCGGAATACCACATGCAGACCTTCATCGAGCCTTACAGCCCGGCGTTCTCGGGCGAGATGCGGGTGCCGATGTCGTCCATCCAGCCGATGGAAATGAGCGAACGCAAGATCATTGCGCGCCGCGCCCTGCTGGAGATCAAGCCGAACAATGTGGTCAACCTCGGCATCGGCATGCCGGAGGGCGTGGCCGCCGTGGCGGCGGAAGAGAAGGTGCTCGATCTCGTCACGCTGACGGCCGAACCCGGCGTGGTGGGCGGCATTCCGGCGGGCGGGCTCAACTTCGGTGCGGCGACCAATCCCGCGGCCATCATCGACCAGCCTTACCAGTTCGATTTCTACGACGGCGGCGGGCTTGACGTCGCCTTCCTCGGCCTGGCGCAGGCCGACCGGCACGGGAACCTCAACGTCAGCAAGTTCGGCCCACGGCTGGCGGGCGCGGGCGGCTTCATCAATATCAGCCAGAATGCAAAGAAGGTCGTGTTCGTCGGCACCTTCACGGCCGGCAACCTGGAGGTCGCGGTCGCGGCCGGCAAGCTGCAGATCAAGCGTGAAGGGTCGGCGCAGAAGTTCGTCGACGAGGTGGAGCATCGCACCTTCAGCGGCGAATATGCGATGCAGCGCGCCCAAAGTGTGCTGTACATCACCGAGCGCTGCGTGTTCCGGCTGATCCTGGAAGGGCTGGAGGTGATCGAGATCGCGCCGGGGATCGACCTGGAGCGGGACATCCTCGCGCAGATGCGCTTCCGTCCGGTCATCAGTCCGCAGCTCAAGCTCATGGATGAACGCATCTTCCGCCCGGGAGCAATGGGGCTGCGCAACGACATCCTCTATCTCCCGCTGGAGCAGCGCCTCACCTACAACGCCAAGCGCAACGTGTTCTTCGTGAACTTCGAGGGGTTCGAGGTGAGGAACGTGGCCGACATCGAGGCGATCCGCAACCAGGTGGAGGCGATTCTCGCCCCCCTCGGGAGGAAGGTGCCAACCGTGGTCAACTACGACAATTTCTCCATTACGCCCGACCTGCTCGACGGCTATGTGGAGATGGTGCATGAACTCACGGAGCGGTTCTACAGCCGGGTGACGCGGTATACCAGCAGCGCGTTCATGCGCAGCTATTTCGGCACCGCCTTCCGGCGCCACCATACCGAGCCTTCGGTGTATGCGAGCCGCGAGGAAGCGTTTTCGCAGTTGATGAATTGAAGGGGAGAGGGGGCTGGCGGGTTTCGCTGCGCTCTACCCACCCTACGTTTCTTTATAAAGGACGGTAGGGTGGGTAGAGCGCAGCGAAACCCACCAGCCCCATAAAGAATTGTAGGGTGGGTAGAGCGTAGCGAAACCCATCATGCGCTCCAAGGTAGTGCCGCTAACAAAGCCCGTCAAATACAACCACGTTGACCAACTCCCCTGCATCGACATCGCCCTGCCCATGCGGCAGCACAATCATGCAATTTGCTTCGGACATCGAACGCAAAACACCCGATCCCTGCGACCCTGTAACACGGACCTGCGCGCGGCCTTCATCGTCCAGCGAAAGAATGCCGCGCTGGTATTCCGTCCGGCCGGGCTTCTTGCGAATCGCCGACTGCGAGGCGACCCTCAGCATGGGCAACGCTTCCCGCTGCGCACCCATCATCTGCAGCAACGCATCTCGCGCAAAGAAATAGAAGCTCACCATGACGGCGACCGGATTGCCCGGCAGGCCGAACAGGTATGCACTCTTTCCATTCGACGCGATCTTCCCGAAGGCCATCGGCCGCCCGGGGCGCATCGCGAGCTTCCAGAAATGGACTTCCCCCAGCTTGGCCATCACCGTCGTCGTGTAATCCGCGTCGCCGGCTGAGACGCCGCCCGAGGTCACGATGGCATCCGCCGTTTCGCAGGCCGTGCGCAGCGTGGCTTCGAGCGAAGCCGGATCGTCGCACACCACGCCAAGGTCGATCACTTCGCAGCCGAGCCGGGTCAGCATGCCATAGACGGTGTAGCGGTTGCTGTCGTAGATGCAGCCTTCGTCCAGCTTCTCGCCGATGGAGCGCAGCTCGTCGCCGGTGGAGAAGAAGGCGACGCGCAGACGCCGCTGCACCGGCACTTCGCCGATGCCCAGCGAGGCCAGCAGGCCGAGGTCGGCCGGGCGCAGGATCTTGCCCTTCCTGAGGGCCGGCGTTCCGGCGGCGAGGTCTTCGCCCTGCAGGCGGCGGTTGTCCCCGGGCTTCACGGTGCCGGGTGCGATCGTGATCGCGGTTTCCGAGATCGACTGGACGAGTTCGTGCGGAATGACGGTATCGCAGCCCGGCGGCATCACGGCGCCCGTCATGATGCGCACGCATTGGCCGGCCTTCACGCCGCCGGTGTAAGGATGGCCGGCGAATGCAACGCCGGCAACCTGCAACTCCACTGCATGTTCGCCGATGTCGCGTCCGCTGAAAGCGTAGCCGTCCATCGCGGAATTGTCGTGCGCAGGGACGTTGATGGGCGAGACGATGTCGGCGGCAAGGACGCGCCCTAGCGCTGCCGTCAGTGTCAGCGTTTCCCATCCTTCGATGGGTGCGATGCTGCTGCGGATGATGTCTTGTGCATGTCCGGCTTCCAGCGCATCCGGGTTGTATCCGTCTATCCGTGCTGCGATGTCGGCGAGATTGGTCATGGTGTGTCGAGTGTTTTCAGTTCTTCGAGTGTGTTGATGTTGCGGAAGGCGTCGTCGTCGGGGAAGGCGACCTCGACGGCATCCTGCGCGCGCATCCAGGCTTCCATTCTTCGTCCGCCGTCCTCGAGGTATTGCACGAGGGGAGCGAGGCAGGCCCTCACCCGGAGCAGGCAGAACACCGGATGGGCCTGGCGCGACGTGTCGTCGCCGGTGACGGCAAAGGCGATGTTCGCGTCGTGCCGTTCGAGAGCATCCTTGAGACACGCCACCAAGTCCATAGGCAGAAAGGGGGAGTCGCAGGGGGCGGTGACGAGGTAGGGGGTGTCGCACGCGAGCAGGCCGGTATGCAGGCCGGCGAGCGGTCCGGGGAAGGCTTCCATGCGGTCCGGCCATACCGCATGGCCGAAGCTGCGGTAGATGTCGAGGTTCTGGTTTGCGTTGACCGCCAGCTTGTCGACCTGCGGGCGCAGGCGCTCGATGACATGGGCTGCCATCGGCTTGCCGCGGAAGGCTTGCAGGCCCTTGTCGACGCTGCCCATGCGCGTGCCGCGGCCGCCGGCCAGGATCATTCCGGTCATGCCCAAGCTCATCCTCCGATGTAGGACATTTCCACCTTGCGCACGGCAGGGTCGATTCCCGGTGTGCTGGCGGTGCGCAGTTCCGAGTAGCGGTCCGCGCGCTTGCGCCAGAGATGGGCGATGGCGGTGGCCAGTTCTTCGTCACTGCGTCCTGCGCGCAGCAGTGCGCGCAGATCATGGCCGCCGGTGGCGAACAGGCAGGTGTAGAGCTTGCCTTCGGTGGACAGCCGCGCACGCGTGCAGTCGCGGCAGAATGCCTGCGTGACGCTGGAAATGACGCCGATCTCGCTGCCGTCGTCCGTGTAGCGCCAGCGTTCGGCGGTCTCGCCGGTGTAGTTGGGCTCGATTTCCTCGAGCGGCATTTCGGCATGGATGCGGCGGATCACTTCCGCCGAGGGCACGACTTCGTCCATTTTCCAGCCGTTGCTGGCGCCGACATCCATGTATTCGATGAAGCGCAGGATGAATGGCGAGCCCTTGAAGCGGCGTGCCATCGGCAGGATTTCCTGGTCGTTCATGCCGGCCTTGACCACCATGTTGATCTTGACCGGCCCAAGCCCGGCGTCGTGCGCCGCCTCGATGCCGCGCAAGACTTCGCTGACGGGGAAATCGACGTCGTTCATGCGCTGGAAGACGGTATCGTCCAGCGCGTCGAGGGAGACGGTCACGCGGCGCAGGCCCGCTTGCCGCAGGGCACGCGCTTTCCGCGCGAGGATGGAGCCGTTCGTGGTCAGGGTCAGGTCGATCGGTTTGCCGTCGGGCGCGGTGAGGGCCGCCAGCATCTCGATCAGGTTTTCGATGTTCTTGCGCAGCAGCGGCTCGCCGCCGGTAAGCCGGATCTTGTGCACGCCGTGCGCCACGAAGATCTTCGCGACCCGCGTGATTTCCTCGAACGAAAGCAGGGCGGAATGCGGAAGGAAGGCATAGTCCTTGTCGAAGACTTCCTTCGGCATGCAATACACGCAGCGGAAGTTGCAGCGGTCCGTGACCGAGATCCGCAAGTCGTGCAGCGGGCGCGCCAGGCTGTCCTCGAGGTGGCCGGCAGGCGCTTCGAGCGGCAAGGGAATGTCCGGCACCAATGGTGTCGGGCGGAGGTCGGCGACGGGGATGATTCTGTTGGCCATGGCACTCTTAAGATACCACGAGACCAAGCAGCGCACAGGCGCCGATGAGGGCGATGGTATTGACCTTGAACCGGAGCAGGGCGATTGCCGCGGCGGCTGCGATCGACATCGATATGAGGTCCCACTCGGCAGCCGGCCTGTCGAGCCGGAAGGTATGTTCGGCGAAAAAAACCGCGAGGCTGACGATCACGCCCACCACGGCGGCGGAGATGGCGGTGAGCGGCGCGGTCAGACGGATGTTGCCGCGCGTCGATTCCACCAGCGGGCCGCCGGCCAGGATGAAGATGAACGACGGCAGGAAGGTGAAGAAGGTCGCCGCGCA
>NZ_DASRXF010000041.1:0-22104 GCF_035654295.1 Noviherbaspirillum sp.
TCGAGCTGCGCGGGCGCTTCCCCGGCTCGACGCGGTTGGCCACGGGTCCGTTTGCATCCACTGGGTCGAAGGAGAAATCGGTGAGCTGGTTGTTCAACAGGAAGCCGCGCACCATCTGGCGCGAGCCGAACGCGTCTTCGATGGTCGTCGTCATCGAGATCGCATTCCCCGCCGCATCGACGATGGAAATGTGCGACGTTGACGGCAGTTCGGGGGAATTGTCGATGCCGCCGGCCAGTGCCGTGACTCGCGGCACGCCGAACTTGGCCTGGCCCATCGACTTGTCCGAAATGAGCGCGGCGCGGCCGGCAAGGTAGCGCTTGTCGAGCAGCGCCCTGGGGCTATTGCCCGGCAGCGGCACGAAATCGGTGTCGGCGACATAGCGCGCGCGATCGGCGTAGGCCAGCCGCCCTGCCTCGGCGAACAGATGGATCGCCTCGGCGCCGGGTACACCGTCCCGCGGCGCGAGGGAACGCAGGTCGCGGGTTTCGAGGATGCCCAGCATCTGCGCGATGGCGATGCCTCCGGACGAGGGCGGCGGCATGCCGCACACGGTCCATGCCTTGTAGTCGGTACAGACCGGAACGCGCAGTTTGGCCTGGTAGCCGGCGATGTCGGCGGCGGTCAGCAAGCCGGGATTGGCGGGATGCGCCTTGACCTTGGCTTCGATGTCGCGCGCGATCTGCCCTTTGTAGAACGCGTCGGCGCCGCCCGTCGCAATCTCGCGCAGCACCTTCCCAAGCTCGGGATTCTTCAGCACATGCCCGGCGGGCCAGGGGTTGCCGTCCTTGTCGAAAAAATAGGCGGCGGCGGCCGGGTCCTTCTTCAGGTGCTGCTCGGACTTGAGCATGGTGTTCAGCCGCGGGCTGACGGCGAATCCCTCTTCCGCAAGCTTGATCGCCGGCGCGAAGAGCGAAGCCCAGGGCAGCTTGCCGTACTGCCTGTGCGCCAGTTCGAGCATGCGCAGGACGCCGGGGGCACCGACGGAGCGGCCTCCGACCACGCCTTCGTAGAACGGCATGGCCTTGCCTTCCGGCGTGTAGAACATCTTTTCCGTCGCCGCAGCCGGCGCCGTTTCGCGCCCGTCGTAAGCCTTCACCTCCTTGCCGTCAAAGTGCAGGAGAAAAGCGCCGCCGCCGATGCCGGACGATTGCGGCTCGACCAGCGTCAGCACCATCTGCACGGCAATGGCCGCGTCGACCGCCGTCCCTCCGGCACGCAGCACCTGGTAACCGGCATCCGTTGCGAGCGGGTTGGCGGCAGCGACCATGGTCTTGCGCGCGGTCCAACCCGGTTTCTCCGAATAGCCGCTCGCGCCTTCCGGCGCCTGCATTCCCGTAGCGGGAGCGGTGGCTTGCGGTGCGGGGCCGGCAGCGCAGCCTGCCAGCAAGAGCGCGGCAAGCAGGGCCGCAGATAGGCGTGTATTCGACATGGACGTTCCAGAAAGAAAAAGACAAGCCACAGGCTTGTCTTAGTCTAGTGCGGCAGATGGGGCGCGGGCTTGCGTTTGCTCACCCGCGTCCCGGGCATCACTTCGGCTGCATGCGGATCGCGCCGTCGAGGCGGATCGTTTCGCCGTTGAGCATCGGGTTCTCGATGATGCTCTTTGCCAGGTGGGCGTACTCGGCCGGCTTGCCGAGGCGCGACGGGAACGGAACCATCTTGCCCAGCGCATCCTGCACTTCCTGCGGCATGCCGAGCAGCATCGGGGTTTCGAAAATGCCGGGAGCCACCGTCATCACGCGGATGCCGTTGCGCGACAGGTCGCGTGCCATCGGCAGCGTCAGACCGACCACCGCGGCCTTCGATGCGCCATAGGCGGCCTGACCGATCTGGCCGTCATAAGCGGCAACCGACGCGGTGTTGATGATCACGCCGCGCTCGCCGTGCTCGTTCGCTTCCGTCTTCGACATGGCGTCGGCGGCCAGGCGGGCCATGTTGAAGGTGCCGACGAGGTTGATGTTGACCACGCGCTGGAACACATCGAGGGGATGCGGACCATCCTTGCCGACGGTCTTGACGGCGGGCGCCACGCCGGCGCAGTTGACCAGGCCACGCAGCGTACCCAGTGCGGCGGCGGCTTCGACGACAGCCTTGCCGTCGGCTTCGGAAGTCACGTCGCACTTGACGAACTTGCCGTTCAGCTCGGCGGCGAGCTTTTCACCGGCTTCCACCTGCACGTCGGCCAGCACCACCTTGCCGCCGTTTTCCACGATCATGCGCGCGGTTGCCGCGCCGAGGCCCGACGCGCCGCCGGTAATGATGAATACGCTGTTCTGGATCTGCATGTCTTCCTCTGGTTGTTGAACGGAAAGTTTATGACGTTTACGTAAACGTAAAGAAAAGGCGATTGTAGCCAATTTTGACGCCCAAAAGCAAAAAAGGCGGCCGGAGCCGCCTCTCTTGCGCCTGGAATCCGGCGTTACTTCGATTGCGTTGGTGCCGCGGCCGGTGCACCCGGCGCTGCCGCCGGCGCACTCACTGCCGGCGGGCTGGCGGTGTGGCCGGCAGCGGCCGTCGTGCCGACCGCCGGAAGCAACGGCACCAGCAGCAGTGCGACGATGTTGATGATCTTGATCAAGGGATTCACGGCCGGGCCGGCGGTGTCCTTGTACGGATCGCCGACGGTGTCGCCCGTGACCGCCGCCTTGTGCGCGTCGGAGCCCTTGCCGCCGTGGTGACCGTCCTCGATGTACTTTTTGGCGTTATCCCACGCACCGCCGCCGGTACACATCGAGATCGCCACGAACAGGCCGGTCACGATCGTGCCCATGAGCAGGCCGCCGAGCGCGGCCGGGCCGAGGATGAGGCCGACCAGGATCGGCACGACGACCGGAAGCAGCGACGGCACGATCATTTCCTTGATCGCTGCCGTGGTCAGCATGTCGACCGCCTTGCCGTATTCCGGCTTGCCGGTGCCTTCCATGATGCCCTTGATGTCGCGGAACTGGCGGCGCACTTCTTCCACCACGCTGCCGGCCGCGCGGCCGACCGCTTCCATTGCCATCGCCCCGAAGAGGTAGGGAATCAGGCCGCCGATGAACAGGCCGACGATCACCATGTGGTCGGACAGGTCGAAGCGCAGGTGCATGCCGCGCGCCTCCAGCGCGTGGGTGTAGTCGGCGAACAGCACGAGCGCCGCCAGACCGGCGGAACCGATGGCATAGCCCTTGGTCACGGCCTTGGTGGTATTGCCCACGGCGTCGAGCGGGTCGGTGATGTCGCGCACGCTTTCGGGCAGGTCCGACATTTCCGCGATGCCGCCGGCGTTGTCGGTGATCGGCCCATAAGCGTCGAGGGCGACGATGATACCCGCCATGCTCAGCATGGAAGTCGCCGCAATGGCGATGCCGTACAGACCGCCGAGCGCGAAGGACACCCAGATCGCGATACAGACGAAGATCACCGGCCAGGCGGTGGACTTCATCGAGACGCCAAGACCGGCAATGATGTTGGTACCGTGGCCGGTGGTCGAGGCCTGGGCGACGTGCTGCACCGGCTTGTAGTCGGTGCCGGTGTAGTACTCGGTGATCCACACCATCAGTGCCGTCAGCGCGAGGCCGACCACGCAGGCGCCGAACAAGGCCATCGCGCTCACGGTCCTGCCGTCGGCAACCGTCACCGCTTCCGGGAACAGCCATGTGGTGACGAAGTAGAAGGCCACCAGCGAAATGATGCCCGAGATGATCAGGCCCTTGTACAACGCCGGCATCACGTTCTTCATGCCCGGCGTTGCCTTGACGAAGCTGCAGCCGATGATCGAGGCGATGATTGAGACGCCGCCAAGCGCAAGCGGATAGATCACCGCGTTGAGCGGTGCACCGGTGACCATCAGCGCGCCGAGCGTCATGGTCGCGATCAGCGTCACTGCGTAGGTTTCGAAAAGGTCGGCGGCCATGCCCGCGCAGTCGCCGACGTTGTCGCCGACGTTATCGGCGATCACCGCCGGGTTGCGCGGATCGTCCTCGGGAATGCCGGCTTCTACTTTGCCGACGAGGTCGGCGCCGACATCGGCCCCCTTGGTGAAGATACCGCCACCGAGACGCGCGAAGATCGAGATCAGCGAAGAGCCGAAGGCGAGGCCGAGCAAGGGCTTGAGCGTGGTCGCATCGACCGTCTTGCCGTTGGTGATGAACCAGAAGAACAGGCTGACGCCGAGAAGGCCGAGGCCGACCACCAGCATGCCGGTGATGGCGCCGCCGCGGAAGGCGACGGCCAGCGCGGGCCCGATGCCCTTGGTCGCCGCCTGCGCGGTACGCACATTCGCGCGCACCGAGACGTTCATGCCGATGAAGCCGCATGCGCCGGAGAGCACGGCGCCGACGACGAAGCCGATGGCCGTGGTTGCATCAAGGAAGACGCCGATCAGGATGGCAAGGACGATACCGACGATACCGATCGTCTTGTACTGGCGCGCGAGATAGGCGCCGGCCCCCTGCTGAATGGCTGCTGCGATTTCCTGCATGCGGGCATTTCCCGCATCCTGGCCCAGGATCCAACTCCGGGACACCAATCCGTAGATCACGGCGATGACGCCGCAGGCTACGGCCAACCACAAACCTGTTGCCATATCGACTCCTCCAAGTGTTTCACGACAAAGTTAAAACAACGACGTTCCGGAGGACGGCGACGGCATACGCCCGCACTGCACAAAAGGTATTTGCTGTCGTCGTCCCGCGAGTACTACGCACTGCAAACTTCTTGCGCTACTTGTTACTGAAGAGATTCGGCTGGCCCGTATTGTTGCATACGGGATAATGTCTGGATACTGGCTCGGGCTCCCCCTGGCAATATGTTGATCTGGGACAGGCCGCAGGCCCGAAAAAAAAGCGGACACAAAGTCCGCTTTCCTTTTTACTCCGACAAGGCCGCGAAGGCTTTGTCGCGGATCGTTTCGACCGGTCCGACACCCGAAATCTTGCGGTATTTCGGCGCGCCCGCCTGACCGGACTGGGCCCACTTGTTGTAGTAGTCGACCAGGACTTCGGTCTGGTCGTGATAGACGGCGAGACGCTTCTGGACGGTTTCTTCCTTGTCGTCATCGCGCTGGATCAGTTCTTCACCGGTCACGTCGTCCTTGCCTTCCACCTTCGGCGGATTGAACTTGACGTGGTACGTGCGGCCCGAAGGCTGGTGCACGCGCCGGCCGCTCATGCGCTCGATGATGGACTCGTCGGGCACGTCGATCTCGAGCACGTAGTCGATCGCGACGCCGGCATCCTTCATCGCATCGGCCTGCGGAATGGTGCGCGGAAAGCCGTCGAACAGGTAGCCGTTGGCGCAGTCGGGCTGCTTGAGGCGGTCCTTCACCAGGCCGATGATGATGTCGTCGGACACCAACCCGCCCGCATCCATCACCTTCTTGGCCTCGATGCCGAGCGGCGTACCTGCCTTGACCGCGGCGCGCAGCATGTCACCGGTGGAAATCTGCGGGATGTTGAATTTTTCCTTGATGAAATTCGCTTGCGTGCCTTTGCCGGCACCTGGCGGTCCTAGAAGGATGAGGCGCATGGTGTGTCCTAGACTGGTTTTAAATTTGTAATCGGTGACGAGGATGTCCGCCAGGGCGGGCGAATTTACCTCAAAGACATGCTTTTATCACACTAAGTTTTCATGAAACTTACCACAGAATGTCGCCGGACCGGAATCCTGCACCGCAATTCTTCTAATTTTCCTGTCCGAACGCGCGCTGTACGCGCTGCAGGTCTTCCGGGGTATCCACGCCCGCAGCCGGCGCATCCGGCGTGACATGGACGGCGATCGGATATCCGTGCCACAACACCCGAAGCTGCTCCAGGGCTTCGATCTGTTCCAGGGGCGACAGCGCCAGGCGCGGGTAATCCTGCAGGAAAGCGTTGCTGTAGGCGTACAGTCCGATATGCCGTAGTGGCGTGTAGCCGGCGGGCACCGCTTGCGTAGTCTGCGCGAAGGCATCGCGGTGCCAGGGAATGGTGGCGCGGGAAAAGTAAAGCGCCCTGCCCGCCTTGTCGAGCACGACCTTCACCACGTTGGGGTTGAAGATTTCCGCGACGTTCGAAATCGGATGCGCCGCGGTCGCCATCGGCACACCGGAATTGATGAGGCCGGCGGTGGCGGCAATCAATGCAGGTGAAATCAGCGGCTCGTCGCCCTGCACGTTGACGACCACCGCGTCGCCGGGCAGGGACATCGCGGCCGCCACTTCCGCGATGCGGTCCGTGCCGGAAGGATGGTCCGCGCGGGTCATGTGCGCGACGACCCCATGCTCGCTGCACGCGGCAAGGATGTCCGCATGGTCGGTTGCGACGACCACTTGCGCGGCACCGGACTGCAACGCTCGTTCGGCGACGCGGACCACCATCGGTTTTCCGCCGAGGTCGGCCAGCGGCTTGTTGGGCAGCCGGGTCGACGCCAGCCGTGCGGGGATGATGACGGTGAAGCTCATGAAACAGCGCGACGCGTCAGATCAGCATCAAGGATTGAGGGGAGCCGGCGGCGCGTTCAGGTCGCGTGCCTGGTCGGCCCACATGATGGGGATGCCGTCGCGGATGGGATAGGCAAGCTTGTCGGGATTGCAGATGAGTTCCTGCGCATTCTTGTCGTATTCAAGCGGTCCCTTGCAGATCGGGCAGACTAGGATATCAAGCAGTCGGGCGTCCACGACATTTCTCCACTATTCGTTCGGCCAGCGCGCGGTCGATGCGCGCCGTGACCGGGACGACCCAGATGCGCGGGTCGTTGTTGATCGTATCAATTCGTGCACATTTTACTGCATCCTTCTCGGTGATCAGGATGAGATCGGCGGCGATTTTCGCGAAAGGGTTGTCCGCGAAGTCGTAGTGGTCGGGCAGCGGCAGTTCTTCCACATCGAGGCCGGCCCGCTTCAGCATCGCGAAAAAGCGCGAAGGATTGCCGATGCCGGCGGCGGCGGCGATGCGCACACCCTGTCCGCCAAGTTCGTGCAGCGGGCGTGCACCAGCGGTGCCGGACAACGGCTCGGCCATGCCGCCGATGAGCTCCATGCGCACGGCCTGCGCCGGTATGCCCTTCGGCAAATGCCCGGCATTGAACACCGTAAAATCGCGCGGCCGGCCCGCCGGTTCACGCAGTGGGCCTGCGGGCAGGAGCCATCCATTGCCGTTGCCGCGCTCGTCGCACAACACGATTTCGACATCGCGCTGCAAGGCGTAATGCTGCAGGCCATCGTCGGACACGATGACATTGACCTCGGGATGCGCCGCAAGCAGGCTGAGCGCGGCATCGGCGCGGCGGCGGCCGACCACCACCGGGCATTTCGCGCGGCGAGCAATCAGCGCCGGTTCGTCGCCCACCTGATCGGGAGAGGATTCCGGACGCACTTCCACCGGAGCCGCGTTCTTCGCGCCATAGCCGCGCGATACGACGCCCGGCACCAGGCCGGCACGACGCAATTCCTCGACGAGCCAGATGGTGAGCGGGGTCTTTCCGGTGCCGCCGACAAAGATATTGCCGACGACAATGACCGGAACAGGCAATCGCGTCGAGCGCAGCAGCCCGGCGCGGTAGGCCGCGCGGCGGGCGGAAACAAGCGCATGGAAGGCCAGTGAGACCGGCCAGAGAGTGGTGGCAAGCAAGCCGCGGCTTAGCCACGCCTGCGGGAGGGTCGTTTCAGCGCCGCGCGTCATTTCCCGCCGCTGGTCTGGGCGGCAAAGGTGACTTTCTCGAACCCGGCCAGGCGCGCGGCTTCCAGCACGTTGATCACGGACTGGTGCGCAGCGGTCGCATCGGCGTTGATGATGATGACCGGGTCCTTCTTCGAAGGGCTCTTGGCATTGGCCGTCGACTTCAGTTCCTCGGCGAGGCCAGTGGCGTCGCGCGCGGCAACCTGCTGGTTGTCGATCGCATACAAACCCTGCGCGTTGACGCCGACATTGATTTCGAAGGGCTGCTCCACCGCCTTCTCGGCATCGGCCGTGGGCAGGGAAATCTGCAGCGCGGTGAACTTGCTGTAGGTGGTCGTGACCATCAGGAAGATCAGGATCACCAGCAGGACATCGATGAAGGGAATCAGGTTGATGTCCGGATCGTCGCGGCGCTTGCCTTTGCGGAAGTCCATAAAGCGCCTTACTTGCGGTTGCCGTGCACGAGGTCGACGAACTTCACGGCCTGCTGTTCCATGTCGACGATGAAGCTGTCCACCAATGCGCGGAAGTGGCGGTAGAACACGAGGGCGGGCATCGCGATCGCGAGGCCGAAGCCGGTGTTGTACAGCGCGACGGAAATGCCATGCGCGAGCTGCGCCGGATTGGTGCCGGTGGCGTTCTGCGCACCGAAAATCTCGATCATGCCGACCACTGTGCCGAACAGGCCCATCAGCGGTGCCAGCGTGGCGATCGTGCCCAGCGTGGTGAGGAAACGCTCGAGGTCGTGCGCGGTGCCGCGGCCGGCCTCCTCGATCGACTCCTTCATCACATCGCGCGGCGCGTTGACATTGCGCAGCCCCGCGGCGAGCACGCGGCCCAGCGGCGAATTGTTTTCCAGGTTACCCAGCACCTCGGGGCTGATCTTGCCATTGTGATAAACGCGGATCACTTCTTCCAGCAGGCTGGGCGGCAGGATGCGCCGGCGGCGCAGGTACAATACGCGCTCGATAATGAGTGCCAATCCGATAACGGAAGCGATCAGCAACGGCCAGATCGGCCAGCCGGCAGCTTGAATGATGGCGAGCAAAGCAGGCTCCTTGGGGATGAATTCGATCGGATGCAGAATGTATCCTGTTGGGACGCTGCGGGCAAGCACGCACAGCGGCGATACCACGCCGAAAATTCTGCACAGGGCTTGTGGATAACTTTGTGGGCAAGTTTGCACAACCCACCAAAGTGCTTGATTCAAAAGGATTTTCAGGACAGGCGCGCTGCCGGCAATGAAATAGTTTTCCGAATGAAATCAGGCACTTATGTTTACGCCCGGACCTTTGTAACCAAGTGTGACTGCAAGATGACGATTTGGCGCGCCTGTGGAAAGGTTTTGCCTTGGAATACCGCATGAATACTGGAAGTCCTTCTGAAAACGCAGGCGCGGCACCGCCTGTGCTGACGGTCTCGGCCCTGAACCAGGCCGTGGCGCGCATGCTCGAACGCAGCTTTCCGCTCGCCTGGGTATCCGGCGAAATTTCGAACTTCACCAAGGCCGCCTCCGGCCACTGGTACTTCACCTTGAAGGACGACGCGGCGCAGGTGCGTGCCGTCATGTTCCGCGGCCGCGCGCAGTACGCAGGCTTCACGCCGCGCGAAGGCGACAAGGTGGAAGTGCGCGCGCTCGTGACGCTGTACGCGCCGCGCGGCGACTACCAGCTCAACGTCGAGGCGATCCGCCGTGCCGGCGTGGGCAACCTGTACGAAGCCTTCTTGCGGCTCAAGGAAAAGCTGAACGCCGAAGGCTTGTTCGACCCCGCGCGCAAGCGTCCGCTGGCGCTCTTTGCGCGCACGGTCGGCATCGTCACCAGCCCGCAGGCCGCCGCCTTGCGCGACATCCTGACCACGCTGCGCAGGCGGGCACCGCATGTGCGCGTGATCCTCTACCCCGCCCCGGTGCAAGGCGCAGGGTCGGCCGAGAAAATCGCGCAGGCCATCGATACCGCATCGGCACGCGCCGAATGCGACGTCCTGCTCGTCTGCCGCGGCGGCGGCAGCATCGAAGACTTGTGGTCCTTCAACGAGGAAGTGGTGGCCCGGGCCATCGTTGCGTGCTCCATGCCGGTGATCTCCGGCGTCGGCCACGAGACCGATGTCACCATCGCCGACTTCGCTGCCGACCTGCGCGCACCGACGCCGACCGCGGCCGCGGAAATGGCGGCCGCGCCGCGCGCCGACTGGATGGCCACGCTGGGCGCGCACGCCGACGATCTGACCCGAGCATTCAAGCGCCGGCTCGGCGAAAACGCGCAGACCCTGGACTGGTACGCCCGGCGGCTGGTCAGCCCCGCGGCCTACATCGCGCATGAGCGGCTCAAGCTGAAGGGACTGGAGACCCGGCTTGCGCATGCAACGCGGACACCGCTCAGCCAGGCGCGCTACGCGCTGTCCCACCTGCAGACCCGGCTCGCCGCGCAGCTCCCGAAAACCGCACCTGCCCGTGCCCGCCTGAAAGACGATGCGCGACGCGTCGCCGCGCGCATGGAAGCAACGCTGGCGCACCGCAGGCAGGCGCTGGCCTCGCTGGAGGCCCAGCTCGAACTGCTGAACCCGCAGCGGACACTGGAGCGCGGCTATGCAATGGTGCTCGACGGTAAAGGCCGCATCGTGCGCGCGCCGAAGGACCTGCATCCACGGGAAACCGTCACCGTCAGGCTGGCGGAAGGTTCGGCCGAAGTCGGCATCGCCAGCGTACAGCCCACGCTGGAATAGCTTTGCGGACAGACTCCTGCGCGAATTTGCGCTGCATCGCGAAAGCAATCATGCAACCTGTCGGCATCCGTCTTACAATTAACGTCTTTCAAAAACAACATCGACCGTAACGAAGAAAGGAAAACGCCATGGAACACACCCTGCCGCCCCTGCCCTACCCGATGGACGCACTGCAACCGCACATGTCCAAGGAAACGCTGGAATACCACTACGGCAAGCATCACCAGACCTACGTCACCAACCTGAACAACCTGATCAAGGGCACCGAGTTTGAAAACGCGCCTTTGGAAGACATCATCAAGAAGTCCTCCGGCGGCCTGTTCAACAACTCCGCCCAGGTGTGGAACCACACCTTCTTCTGGAACTGCATGAAGCCCAACGGCGGCGGCGCACCGACCGGCGCAGTGGCCGACGCGATCAACGCCAAGTGGGGCTCCTTCGACAAGTTCAAGGAAGAATTCAACAAGTCCGCCGCCACCAACTTCGGTTCCGGCTGGACCTGGCTGGTGAAGAAGGCCGACGGCTCCGTCGACATCGTCAACACCTCGAACGCCGGCACGCCGCTGACCTCCGCCGACAAGCCGCTGATGACCTGCGACGTGTGGGAACACGCCTACTACATCGACTATCGCAATGCCCGTCCGAAGTTCCTGGAAGCCTTCTGGAATCTCGTGAACTGGGATTTCGTCGCGAAGAACTTCGCGTAAGCAATCGTCCCGCCATTGCTCCTGCGATGGCGGGCTTCCCCCTGAGTTGACGAAAACCCCCAGGGGTATATACTCGGTTGAAACAGCCACCACCCGCATAGCCGCGCCTTGAACAAGTCCTGCATTCCTGCAATCCGTAATTGTGCATCCCTGCACGAGGAAGGCATGGCTGTATCCGCATTCCCTATTTCTGCCCGTCTTCAGTGCCGCCTTTCGTACGGACCCGCTGTCCGTCACGTGTCCACTCGAGACCTCGCCCGGCTCTCCTAGGCTCGGCAGGCGCCTAGGAAAACCTCTCCGGTTTTTCCCGTCCTGCCGAGCACCCGCCTCCTGAATCCCGATCCGCCCTGGCGCACTGGCCTTGCCTGACGCCGGATGTCTTTTTCCGGTGATTGCCGCTGGCAATCGCCGCGGGGGAGCTTTTGCCATGAAAACCGAGCGTTACCTGTCTCAAACGGATGCCGCCATCCTCGGCCGCCTCGCCGAGCATCTGCTGCGTAAGGGCGGCGTCAATATCCCGTTCGCGGAGCAACTGATCGCGATCATTGAAACCTCGATCCTCCTGCCCGCGAATGCACCGCGCGAGGATTGCGTTGCCCTGTACTCGACGGTCGTCTGCCGCGATCTTGAATCGGACCGGCAAATGTCGTTATGCATCGTCTGCCCGCACGACGTCCACGACGGCCTTGCGCAGGTGTCCATACTCGCGCCGCTGGCGCTGGCCCTCGTCGGCCGCATGGTCGGCAGCCTTGTCGAAGTCAAGCTGCCGTTCCTTCAAACCATGTTCATTGAAATCGTCGGCACCGAGTCGCCGGTGCATCAAGGAACCTGACAAGGCCAGGAGGAAAAATGGATCGCATCAAAACGATTTTGGTGGCTACCGACCACACGGCACATTCGCGCCGCGCGGAGTTGCGCGCCGCCATGCTCGGCGTAGAGCTGAAGGTGGAAACAGTAGAGGTGATGAGCACCCAGCCGGAGGCTGCCCCGGCACTGCACCAGGCGACCGGCACCGACGGGCAGGCAAGGATGCGCCGCACCTATGGTGCGCCGACGGACATCGCCGGGCGTGCCGAAAAGATCCGCGCCGATCTGACCGTCGTCGCCGCCAGGCGGGAAAACTTCTTTGCGGGCCTCGTCGCGCGATTCCGGAACGACGAGCTGATCCGGCGCAGCGAACGCCCCGTTCTGCTGGTGAACCGTGAAGCGGTGATGCCATACAAGAAGGTTGTCGTCGGTGTCGACTTTTCGGCGGAGTCGCGACAGGCAGCCCGGGTGGCGCTTGCCCTCGCGCCCACGGCGCATTTCACGTTTCTCCATGCCTTCCGGGTCGCGAACGAAGAAATGATGCTGGCGCACGAAGTGCCGGCCAGCACCATCCATGAATACCGCATCCACGCGCGCAACGCGGCGCGGCTCAGACTCAACAGCTTTATCGATGCACTCGGCCCGCGGCGGCAGCTCATCTCGCGCTCGGTCGAGCACGGCCTGGCGGGACCGACCATCGACACGCGGGCAAGAGAGATCGATGCCGACCTCATTGCACTGGGCAAGCACGGCAAGTCCCGCTTCGTCGAGCTGTTTCTCGGGAGCGTCACGCAACGCCTCAGCGAGATCGACCACTGCGATCTGCTGGTGACCACCACGCCGTACGAGGATGACCTTGACCTGCCTCCCGCTGCGTAACGCCTTACCTGCCACCGCAGCACCACTACTTCACCCTTTGAAAGGTACAACATGAAACCAGAGATCATCGTCACCACCACTGACATCGAACGACTGGAAGCGCTGATCGATTCGATGCCTCCCATGGCCGCCGGCGTCGAATTGCTTGAGGAACTGCAACGGGCGGAAGTGGTGGAACCCGACGAGGTTCCTCCCACCGTCGTCACCATGGACTCGACGGTGCGGTTCCGCATCGGCCCCGGGAATCAGGAATTCTGCCGCCGCCTGGTCTATCCGCGCGAGGTCACCGATTCCTCGACGATTTCCGTGCTCTCCCCGGTGGGCAGCGCCCTGCTTGGTTTGTCCGTGGGCAGCAGCATCGAATGGCCTGGTCCCACAGGCGAACGCCTCGTCGTGCAGATCGTGGACGTCATTCACCAACCCGAACGCACGACATCCACCGAGGACTGAACGGCCGGCAAGATTTGATGCAGGAAGGATCCACTGCCATGGAATGCTTCAGCGTCCGCGGGACGCACTTTGACATCGGCGAGGCACTCGGACGCATCGCCAGGCCACTCGCCGGCCATATTGCAGCTACGGTAGAGCGCGATGCGTCCCGCACGCGTGCGGCAGACATGCCAGCGCTCCTGGAGCGCGTTCAGGAACAGTTTCCGCAGCAGTGGGATGAACTGCGGGGCATGAGTGCCGCCATGCGGCTGGACATCGAAGACGTGTTCCTCTGGAACTGGCTGCAGGAGCAAGCCTGCGACGCGGCCAATGCATCCGTCGTCGTCAACCGGCTCGGCTACCGTCTCATCCTGAACAAGCGCGTCGTGGGGCCTTCGCTTGCCCCGCGTTGCAGGATCGTGGAAGCGCATCCCGAGGGCACGCCCGGTTTTCTCGGGCTGCACGTCCCGGGCTGCCTGCCCGGCACGGCATTCGGTGCGAGCCATGCCGGGGTGGCGCATGTTGCCGATCCCATTCCACAGGAAACACCGGGCAACGGACTGCCCGGATTTGTCATCAGCCGCGCCGTGCTCGATGCCGGCTCGCTTGCCGAGGCGCTCGATATCGTGATGGCCTGCGAGCGCATCGGCTCGGGCCATCACATCCTCGCTTCCACGCAGGAGTTTGTCACGGTCGCCGTAACCGCCTCGCCGGAGGAACGAAAGCTTGCGCCCATCCCCAACACTTACTGGACCGCGAAAGCTTCCCGCCGCACCGATGCGGCACTCGGCGAGTTGATGAGTCACCTTCCGCGCCATCCCGCGGAGGAGGACATGCTGTCCCTGCTTGAACCAGGCGCGGACGCTTCAGTCATCTCTCCGGCGGAAGGGAATATCGGCACCGCGCTGATCAAGCTCACCGCGGGACGGATCGACCTCCGGCTGTTCCGCGCCGAGGGCGTGCACCGGTACACTGTGAAGGTTCGGCACTGAGGTCGAGTAGCGCAATGGCAACAAGGATTTTTGCTGCCCGAGCCGGGAATGCAAGCCTGCTGTCAGCATCCGGTCGTAGGGTGAGGTACCTGTTGAAAAACTTTCACTCCAGCGCAATCCCGTTGCCGTATCCTTGCGCGAGCCGAATTCTTAACTTTGCACGCCAACCACATGAAGACGCCCCAGCAACGTCATCCCATCCGCAAGATCCTGGTCGCCAACCGTTCCGAAATTGCCATCCGCGTGATGCGCGCCGCCGCGGAACTCGGCATTCGCACCGTGGCGATTTACGCCAACGAAGACAAGTTCGCCCTGCACCGCTTCAAGGCGGACGAGAGCTATCTCGTCGGCGAAGGCAGGAAGCCGATCGCGGCCTACCTCGACATCGACGACATCATCCGCATCGCCAAGGAAGCGCATGTGGATGCGATCCATCCGGGTTACGGTTTCCTGTCCGAGAACCCCGACTTTGCCGAAGCCTGCGCGAAGAACGGCATCACCTTCATCGGCCCGCAGCCGGAGGTGATGCGCACGCTCGGCAACAAGGTGGCGGCGCGCAATGCGGCCATCGCCGCCGGTGTCCCCGTCGTGCCCGCGACGAAGGCGCTGCCACACGACATCGCGCTGGCGAAGGAGATGGCAGCCGAAATCGGCTACCCGCTGATGCTCAAGGCAAGCTGGGGCGGCGGCGGCCGCGGCATGCGCGTGATCGAGTCGGAAGCGGAACTGCCGGGCCAGCTGGAAGTCGCCCGGCGCGAGGCGCTGGCCGCGTTCGGCAACGACGAGATGTATCTCGAGAAGCTGGTGCGCCGCGCGCGCCACGTCGAGGTGCAGCTGATGGGCGACATGCACGGCAATCTCGTGCACCTGTTCGAGCGCGACTGTTCGGTTCAGCGGCGCAACCAGAAGGTCGTGGAGCGCGCGCCCGCCCCCTACCTCGACGACGCGACCCGCGCCGAACTATGCGAGGCGGCATTGCGACTCGGCCGCGCGGTCAGCTACACCCACGCCGGCACCGTCGAATTCCTGATGGATGCCGACACCAACAAGTTCTACTTCATCGAGGTCAATCCGCGCATCCAGGTGGAACACACCGTGACCGAACAGGTGACCGGCATCGATATCGTGAAGGCGCAGATCCGCGTCTCGGAAGGCATGCGCATCGGCGAAAAGGATGCGCACGGCGCCGGCATTCCCGCGCAGGAAGACATCCATCTGAACGGCCACGCGCTGCAATGCCGCGTGACCACGGAAGATCCGGAAAACAATTTCACGCCCGACTACGGCCGTCTCGTTGCCTATCGCAGTGCGGCCGGCTTCGGCGTGCGCCTCGATGGCGGCACCGCCTACTCGGGCGCGGTTATCACGCCTTACTACGACTCGCTGCTGGTCAAGGTCACGGCCTGGGCGCCGACTTCGGACGAAGCGATCGCGCGCATGGACCGCGCGCTGCGCGAGTTCCGTATCCGCGGTGTGTCCACCAACCTGCCCTTCCTTGAAAACGTCATCAACCACGACTTGTTCAAGTCGGGCGCATGCACCACGCGCTTCATCGATACCACGCCGGAGCTGTTCCAGTTCGCCAAGCGGCGCGACCGCGCGACGCGCCTGCTGCGCTTCATCGGCGATGTGGCGGTCAACGGCAATCCGGAGATGAAGGGGCGCAAGTTAATCGACGGCGACATCGCCGCACCGCTGCTGCCGGCCATGCACCGCTCCGCGCCCATCCTTCCCGGATCGCGCGACAAGCTCAAGGAACTCGGCGCGGAAAAGTTTGCGCAGTGGATGAAGGAACAGCCGCAGGTGCTGCTCACCGACACCACCATGCGCGACGCGCACCAGTCACTGTTCGCCACGCGCATGCGCACCGCCGACATGCGCGCCATTGCGCCCTACTATGCGCGCATGCTGCCTAACCTGTTCTCGATGGAATGCTGGGGCGGCGCCACCTTCGACGTGGCGATGCGCTTCCTGAAGGAAGATCCGTGGGAGCGCCTGTCGCAATTGCGTGGGGAAGTGCCCAATATCCTGTTCCAGATGCTGCTGCGCGCATCCAACGCCGTCGGCTATACCAACTATGCGGACAACGTGGTGAAGCACTTCGTCGCGCAGGCAGCCAGTGGCGGCGTCGACCTGTTCCGCGTGTTCGATTCGCTGAACTGGGTGGAGAACATGCGGGTGGCCATCGACGCGGTGCGTGAATCGGGCGCGCTGTGCGAAGGCGCGATCTGCTACACCGGCGATCCCTTCGATCCGTCGCGCTCGAAGTACAGCCTCAAGTACTACGTCGACATGGCGAAGGAACTGGAGAAGGCCGGCGTGAACATCCTCGGCATCAAGGACATGGCCGGCGTGTGCAAGCCGCACGCGGCGCGCGCGCTGGTCAAGGCACTGAAGGAAGAGGTCGGCCTGCCGATCCACTTCCATACGCACGATACGAGCGGCATCGCCGCCGCCTCCGTGCTGGCCGCGGTCGAAGCAGGATGCGACGCAGTGGACGGCGCGATGGATGCGATGAGCGGCCTCACCTCGCAGCCCAACCTCGGTTCCATCGCCGCTGCGCTGCAAGGCACGGCACGCGATCCGGGCATGGACAAGCAAGCGATGTTCGCGATCTCGCAGTACTGGGAAGGCGTGCGCCGCCAGTACGAACCCTTTGAGGCCGACATGCGTTCCGGCACCTCGGACGTGTACCGCCACGAAATGCCCGGCGGCCAGTACACCAACCTGCGCGAGCAGGCGCGCGCGATGGGCATCGATCACCGCTGGACGGAAGTGGCGCAGGCCTACGCGGACGTCAACCAGTTGTTCGGCGACATCGTGAAGGTGACGCCGACCTCCAAGGTGGTCGGCGACATGGCGTTGTTCATGGTGGCCAACGACCTGACGCCGGAGGACGTGAAGAATCCGGACAAGGAAATCGCCTTCCCCGAATCGGTGATCTCGCTGTTCAAGGGCGAACTCGGGTTCCCGCCGGACGGCTTCCCGAAGGAGCTTGAGAAAAAGGTCCTCAAGGGCGAAAAGCCGATGGTCGGCCGCCCGGGCGCCAACCTGCCGCCGGTCGATCTCGCCAAGGCAAAGGAAGACGCGGAGAAGGCGGTCGGACGTTCGATCTCCGAGCAGGAACTGGCTTCCTACCTGATGTATCCGAAGGTGTTCCGCGACTATGCGGAGCATCGCCGCACTTACGGCGACGTGAGCGTGCTGCCGACGCCGGTGTTCTTCTACGGCCTGAAGGAAGGCAAGGAGATCTCGGTGGACATCGACCAGGGCAAGACCCTCGTGGTCCGCCTGCAGGGCCGCACCGAGCTGGAAGAGGAAGGCCAGAGCAAGCTGTTCTTCGAGCTCAACGGCCAGGCGCGCATGGTGCGCATCGACAAGGCCGGCGCGGTCAAGCTGGTCACGCATCCGCGGGCGCAGGACGGCAACGCAAACCATGTCGGCGCACCGATGCCGGGCATGATCGTCACGCTGGCGGTGAAGCCCGGGCAGAAGGTGGCCAAGGGCGATCCCCTGGTGTCCATCGAAGCGATGAAGATGGAAACCATGATCCGCGCCGAACGGGATGCGGTGGTGAAACAGACGCACGTCAAACCGGGTGCGGTAGTCGCGGCGAAGGACTTGCTGGTCGAACTTGCCGACTGATTCCGTAGCAACGCCGTCATTCCTGCGAAAGCAGGAATCCAGCGTCGTTATTCGACGCACGCACGACGCTGGATCCCGACTTTCGTCGGGATGACGGCGCTTTTTCCAATCTGGCAAGATTCGTCATGCAATACTGAATCAATGTGACTGGCGCTGGTGCTTTAATTAGAATACAAGCTTTTTCCGAGCATCCTCGCCAGACATGACACGACCGAACCTCTCCTCCTCCTTCAAACAACTCCTGCAACTGACCGTCGCCGCGGCCGCGATTGCCCTCGCCGGCGTCGCGCACGCGCAGCAAGTCTTGCGCGTATCGGCGATTCCCGACGAGGCGCCGACGGAACTGCAGCGCAAGTTCAAGCCGCTGGGCAGCTATCTCGAGCAGAAGCTGGGCATGAAGGTGGAGTTCGTGCCGGTCACCGATTACGCCGCCTCCGTGGAAGGCCTGGTGAACAACAAGCTCGACATGGTGTGGTTCGGCGGCTTTACCTTCGTGCAGGCGAAGATCCGCAGCAATAACAAGGTAGTGCCCATCGTCCAGCGCGAGGAAGACGAGAAGTTCCGGTCGGTCTTCATCACGACCGACAAGTCGATCAACCGGCTGGAAGACCTGAAGGGCAAGACCTTCGCCTTCGGCTCCGAATCCTCCACCTCGGGCCACCTGATGCCGCGCTCCTTCCTGCTCGCCGCCAAGGTCAGTCCGGATGCCGACATGAAGCGCGTCGCTTTCTCGGGCGCGCATGATGCCACGGTTGCCGCGGTGGCAGGCGGCAAGGTCGATGCCGGCGCGCTGAACATTTCGGTATGGGAAAAGCTTATCGCGCAAGGCAAGGTAGACCCGAAGACGGTGCGCGTCTTCTACACGACGCCCGGCTACTTCGACTACAACTGGACCGTGCGCTCGGACATGGACCCGGCTCTGCGCAAGAAGCTGACCGACGCCTTCCTCGCATTGAACGCAACAGACGCACAGGGCAAGGAAATCCTTGAACTGCAGCGCGCAACGCGCTTCATCCCGACCCGCACCGAGAACTACGAACAGATCGAGAAAGCGGCACGCAACGCGGGCCTGCTGAAGTAACAATGACGTTTGAACTGCGCGGCGTCTCGGTACGCCATACCGCTGCCGCTGCCGGCCCTGCGGCGCTGCAGGACCTGACGCTGTCGATCGCGCAGGGCGAGCAGCTTGCGCTGATCGGACCTTCCGGCGCCGGCAAGACGACCCTGCTGCACACGCTTGCCTGCGCCCATCGTCCCGACGCCGGGCAGTTCACGCTCTTCGGCGATGCTCCCTGGGCTGCCGGCGATGTCCGGCGACGCGCCTTGCGCGCTCGCCTGTTCCTGGCGCCGCAGACGCCGCCGCTGCCGCCGCGGCAACGCGTGGTGACGGCCGTCCTCGCCGGCCGTCTGCCGCACTGGAGCCTGTGGCAGGCGCTTGCCTCCCTGGTCAAGCCTGCCGATCCGGAGTCCGCCTATGCGGCGCTGGCGCGCTTCAATCTGCAGGACAAGCTCTACGCGCGAGTGGACCGCCTCTCCGGCGGCGAGAGGCAGCGCTGCAGCATGGCGCGCCTGCTGGTGTCGCGCGCGGAAGCCTTCCTGGTCGACGAGCCGCTGTCTGCGCTCGATCCCGCACTCGCCGTCCAGGCACTCGGTGTCTTGCAGGAGGAAGCGTCCGCGCGCAAGGCCACGCTGGTGTGCAGTCTGCACCAGGTCGACCTGGCGCGCGCCCATTTCCCGCGCATCGTTGGCGTACGTGCAGGCCGCATCGTGTTCGATGCGGCACGCGAGGCCGTCACCGACGAGATGATCGCCACGCTTTACCGTCATTCCGATCGCGGTGCGCCTGCAGAGTCCGTGCCAGAGGCACCGGCAACGCCCTCGTTGATCACGCGCTGCTTCTGATTCGCACATGGCCTTTTTTTCCACGCATGAAACACATCCGGACCCGGCATGGCGCGGGCGGCTCGCTGCCGCCGCCATCGCCCTTGCCCTGCTGTGGCCGATGCTGCTGTGGAGCGAGTTCAATCCGTGGCTGCTGCTGGATGCGCAAAGCCTGAATGCGACAGGACGCTTCCTCGCCGATTTCTTCCCGCCCGCGCATTCAGTGGAGTTCCTGCAGCTCGTGGCGCAGGCGACATGGGAGACCATCGCCATCGCGACCGCCGGCATGACGCTCGCCCTGCTCGGCGCGGTCCCGATGACGCTGGTCGTGACGGAGCGGCTGTCGCTCTCGCGAATCGGTACCGGGCGTATCAGCCTGCCCGGACGCGCACTGCGGCAGGCAGTGCGCTGGATACTGGTCGTGCTGCGCAGCGTGCCGGAACTGGTCTGGGCACTGCTGCTGGTCCGCATCGTCGGGCTCGGGCCGACCGCGGGCGTGCTCGCGATTGCGCTCACCTACTGCGGCATGCTCGGCAAGGTGTATGCAGAGATCCTCGAATCGGCCGACGCGCATGCGAGCGACAGCCTGCTGCGCAACGGCAGCGGCCGCCTCGGCGCGCTGCTCTACGGAGCGCTACCCGAATCGGCTTCGGAGCTTGTCTCCTACACGGTCTATCGTTGGGAATGCGCGATTCGCGGATCGGTCGTCATGGGCTTCGTCGGCGCCGGCGGCCTCGGGCAACGGATGGATGAGTCGATGAAGATGCTGTCCGGCGGAGAAGTGTCGACCATGCTGCTGGTCTTCGTGCTGCTGGTCGCATGTGCGGATGGCGTGAGCAAGGTGTGCCGGAGGATACTCGCATGAGCCGTCCAGTGTTGCCGGCGCCGCCGCGCGTGCGGCCCGCCGCCATCGCGCTGCTGATCGGAATAGGCGCGCTCGTCATCGCCAGCTTTGCGACGCTGCCGCTGCAGTGGAAGGCTTTCTTCACTCTCGACGCCGCTCGCACTACAGGCGAATTCCTGCTCGGCTTTGCACCGCCGGAACTCGCTCCGGCCTTCCTGGAAAAGACGGCGTGGGCAACGGCGGAAACCCTGGCGATGTCCGCGCTCGGCACCGGCATCGCGGCTCTCCTCGGCCTGGCCCTGGCCCTTCCCGCCAGCGGCCGTTTCGGCATCGCCGCGCGTGCAGGCACCCGCCTGGTGCTGAACGTATCGCGCTCGATTCCGGAACTGGTTTGGGCCGCCATCCTGCTGATCGCGGCCGGCCTCGGCCCATTCGCCGGGACGCTCGCGCTCGCCGCGCATACTGCCGGCGTACTCGGCCGCCTGTTCGCCGATGCACTCGAAAACAGTTCACCGCTGCCCGAATCCGCGCTGCGCATCAACGGCGCGCGCCCTGCCGCGGCATTCCTCTATGCGACCCTGCCGCAGGCCGTGCCGCAGATGGTGTCCTATACGCTGTACCGCTGGGAAAACAATATCCGCGCCGCGGCCGTCCTTGGAGTGGTCGGTGCGGGGGGATTGGGGCAGATGCTGAAGTACCACCTGTCGCTGTTCCAGATGCAGCAGGCGGCGACGGTCATCATCGGGATGCTGCTGCTGGTGGCGGTAGTCGATGCCGTCAGCTTCTGGCTGCGGCGGAGGATGACGCGCTGAGCGCAAAAATGAAAAAAGGCAACGCGCGTTTCCGCTGCGTCGCCCCTCGATGATGCATTTGCCGGCGCATGCGCCTGGCAGGATCAGCCGTTGACGGCGTCCTTGAATGCCTTGCCTGCGGAGAACTTGACCGTCTTGGCTGCGGCGATCTTGATCTCTTCGCCGGTGCGCGGGTTGCGGCCGGTGCGCTCGGCGCGCTTGCCGCATGCGAAACTGCCGAAACCGACGAGCTGCACGGTCTTGCCTTCTGCAACGGACTTGACGATGTTGTTGATCACGGAGTCGAGTGCACGTTGTGCGGCGACCTTCGACAGATCGCAGTCTGCTGCAATTGCATCAACCAGTTCAGTCTTGTTCATTAATGTTCCTCCTGAGAAAAGGCACAGATTCTAGCATCAGGGCTTGACGCAGTCTGTAGGTATTTTTCCACAACCGCAAGGGCGGCGGGACGCTCCCATTGTCGTTCAAATGCCCGCCAGACGGGAACTATAGGATAAAACAAACCGGTATTTTGTATCAGTAACGATACGCCCGGTCATTTTCCACCCTGACCCGCGCCCCCACCTGGAGGTCCGCCGCGCTTTCCTGCACGATCGTCCGGTAGCTGCCGTTATCCATGCGCAGGCCGAGCTGGTAGGCATTGCGCCCCTGTGCATTGCGCTCCATCTGGTGGCCGACCATGGCGCCGCCGATTACACCGGCAACCGTGGCCGCCTTCTTCCCGCGCCCGCCGCCGACCTGGTT
>NZ_DASRXF010000042.1:0-42805 GCF_035654295.1 Noviherbaspirillum sp.
ACCGTGAAATTCGTCCCGTACGAGGTCCCGTTACGGGTCGTCATCATGGGCAGGTTCAGCTGGTTGCAGCGTGCCTCGGTCAGGGTCAGGCAGATCAGCCCCCGCCCGTACTTGGCCATGAAGTTGATTGCTTCCGGAGTGACGAACTCGGCGGCCAGGACGAGGTCGCCCTCGTTTTCGCGGTCTTCCTCGTCGACGAGGATGACCATGCGGCCCGCGCGCAGTTCAGCGATGATTTCTTGAGTTGTCGAAATAGCCATGACTTGAATCCTGTGTAGCTCGCTATTTTAAAGGATTTGAGGGCCTTCGAACTTTCAGGTTTGAAACTTGCGCAGGCGCCCTCGCGTAGTTTCAGGCGCGCGCACCGAGCATGCGTTCGACGTAGCGGGCAATCAGGTCGATCTCGAGGTTGACCTTGACGCCCGGCTTGAGGTGCTTGAGCGTCGTCACCTCGACGGTGTGCGGGATGAGATTGATCGAAAATTCGCATGCGTCCGCGCTGTCTTCCACGCGGTTCACCGTCAACGAGACGCCGTTGACGACAACCGAGCCCTTGTAGGCCAGGTATTTCGCGAGTTCCTTCGGCGCGGCGATCACCAGTTCCATCGACTCACCCACCGGATCGAACTTGCGTACGGTCCCGAGGCCGTCGACATGTCCGGAGACGAGGTGGCCGCCAAGGCGGTCTGCCAGCGTCAGCGCCTTTTCGAGGTTGACTTCGCCCGGCCGGTCGAGCCCGGCGGTACGGCTCAGGCTTTCGCGCGAGACGTCGACCGTGAAGCTGCTTTCGGTCTTGCTGACGACCGTCATGCAGGCGCCGTTCAGCGCAATCGAATCGCCGAGGGCGACATCGGCCATGGGCAGCCCTCCGGCATCGACCGTGAGGCGCACGCCTGCATCCGCCTCGTTGCCGAGCGGAGTGATGGAAGTGATGGTGCCGATTGCGGCGACGATTCCGGTAAACATGGGTCGGGTCCGATCAGATGAAACGCGCAAGGATACGCAAATCCGGGCCGATTTGCTTGATTTCGTGGAAGGACAACTGCTTCCGTCCGTCGAGCGACTCCAGCGCCGGCAGGTCAAACATGCCGCGTGCCTCGCCCAGCAGGCTGGGGGCGAGATACAGCAGCAATTCATCCACGCAGCCTTCGCGGACCAGGGAGCCGTTCAGCTTGAAGCCGGCTTCGACATGCAGCTCGTTGATCTGGCGCGCGCCCAGTTCCTGGAGCAGCGCGGGCAGGTCGACCTTGCCGGTCGCATTGGGCAGCCGGATGATTTCTGCGCCAGCCTCGCGCAGGGGCGCCTCCTTCTCCGGATCGGCAACCGCGGTAACGATCCAGGTGCCGCCCCCTTCGAGGATACGGGCGCCGGGACTGATCTGGAGGCGGCTGTCGACAACGATGCGCTGCGGCTGCCTGGGTGTCTCGACGGCGCGCACATTGAGTTGCGGATCATCTTCCTGCACCGTCCCGATGCCGGTCAGCACCGCGCACGCGCGGGCACGCCACCAATGGCCGTCGTCGCGTGCAGCGGCCGAGGTAATCCACTGGCTGGCACCGTTGTGGAGCGCCGTCCCGCCGTCCAGGCTGGCGGCCGCCTTCATGCGCACCCAGGGTTTGCCGTGCTGCATGCGCTTCATGAAACCGATGTTCATTTCACGCGCCTGTTCTTCGAGCACGCCGGACACGACTTCGATGCCCGCGGCTTCAAGCATCGCGCGTCCCCGGCCGCCAACCAGCGGGTTCGGGTCGCCGACGGCCATCACGACTTTCGCCACGCCGGCGCGGATCAAGGCGTCGGCGCAGGGCGGCGTACGGCCGAAATGGCTGCAGGGTTCGAGCGTCACATAGACCGTCGCACCGCGCACGTCATGTCCGCGTTCGGCCGCATCCTTCATTGCCTGCACTTCGGCATGTGCCTGCCCTGGCGGCTGCGTGTTGCCGGCGCCGATCACGATGCCATTCTTGATGATGACGCAGCCCACGCGTGGATTGGGCGTGGTGATGAACATGGACCTAGCGGCCCACTGCAGGGCCAGTTCCATTGCCTGGATGTCGTTTTCGATTCGCACGGAATGCCTGGTTGTTCGTCCGAGCCGCGCGAGGACGCGCAGGCTAGCAGTTTTGCGGATCGGCTTCGGGATTGCACACGCGCGGACGCCCGACAAAGTTCAGCTTGATTTTCCTGGCCTTGTTTCCCAGCGCAAGCGTGAAGGTGCCGAACTGTGTCCGGTAGGCGTTTGCATGCGTGCGGGTACGCCCCGAGCCGCTGTATGCGAGGTATTGTACTGTCGAATCGGTCAGGTTGGCCGTGATCTTCATGCCGTCCGGCGAGGGGCCGTGCCGGAAGATTACAAGGTCGCCGTGGTCCGGCCGGCGGTTCCGGTTTTCGTCGACGAAGACTGTCCATCCTTTCGCCCAATCGCCGTCGTCGCCGGTCGGCACCATGTCGACGCGCACTCCGCGCTGCACGGCTTCTGCCCGGGCAAGATTGATCGAAGCGAAGAAGTCATTAGTCGCGGTGGAGAGTTGCGCCTCTCGCAGGAGGCCGGCAAAACTCGGGATGCCGATGGCGAAAAGAATTGCCGCGACAGCCATGACCACAAGCAGTTCGATCACTGTGTATCCGCGATCTTCCGAGAGTCGGCAAGCGCTGGCCATTGTTCACCTCCAGCATTCCGGCGCGTTCGCATCTTTTTGTCCGGTGCTCGTCAGCGACAGCACGCCGCACAGCGGATCTTTGAAGCTCGCATCCACGCGCGCAGAGCCTGGCGTTGCCACCAGCCGCACGCAGTTGTCGATGCTGTCGTTCGCACAGGCCTCGCCCCTTATCTCGTAGGCGCTGGTGCCCGGCGAATTGCCGGAGTACCACTTGAACCTCTTCCCGTCTTCGTCGCTTGCGCCGGGGGAAAACGCAATGTAGCGGTTGCGCTGGGAGTAAAAGCGCTCTTGCTGCAGCATCAGTTGGTACAACGCGGCGCGGCCCTCGGCGCGCTTCCCCTTGCGCACCGCCTCCTTGTATGAAGGAAAGGCGATGCCGGCGAGTATCGCAATGACAGCGAGCGCAACGATGACCTGGATGAGCGTGAACCCGCTCGCCGGTTTACAGTCCTTCAAGCACTTCACGCACTTCCTCCCAGTTCAGGATTTCGCGCCACCCCAGGCGCCGGCCTGCCCCCTTGGCGGGCTTGTTGAAATAGGACTGGAGCACGACCTGCGTCCGGCCACTGGTCCCGTAGCCGATGGCGGTGATCCGGTACGCCGGCTCGCCCAAGACCTCGATGAGATAAGCCGGGGGCACGGCGCGATCGCCCTGCGAGAGGACGCGGCCGGTGATATGCCCGTAAGGCACGGAAATCTTCTCCCTGCCCAAGGCGATCTTTTGCCAGACCGGGAACAATTCAGGCGTCGCCGGCCGGCACAACCCGAGCATAGGATTGGCTAGCCCGGCACCGCATTCGCCGGCACGTCTCTGTCCGGCCGCGAAATGGGCGAGGCGGCCGGAGCGCTCGATGTCAATCTCGGCATCCCTCAACGCCGCCTCGGCCGCCTGGAACGCCACCATCCTGTCCCTTTCGAAACGAGACGCCTTTTCTTCCTGAAGTGCGATTTGCGCGCCGGAGGCGCCAAGCAGGAGGATGACCAGCATCATCAGCAGGCACACGACAAGCGCAATGCCCTGCATCCGCACACAGGCAGGTACCGGCCTCACCCTTACTTTCCCCACGGCCGGTTGCGCAGCCAGATGCTGGAGACGAACACCTTCCGCGCGAGGTTCCTGTCGGCCTTCGGCAGTTCCGCCACCCGGATCCGTACGCCCCGGTCGCGGCTCGCATGCGCCAGGGAATAGGGTTCGCCGAACAGGTCGAAATAGCGGCCCTCGATATCGAGCGGCACAGGATTGCCGCCGCGGACCAGCACGGCGACCTTGACTTCAACTACGTTCTTCCACGGCGCCTGCCCATCTTTCGCGTTCTTCGACATCGCCTCGACGGCACTGGCATTGAGAAGCGAATTCGGCAGCCCGTCGCCATCCGTGTCCAGGCCGTACAAGACCTGGAACGACTCCACCCCTCGCGCGATCGCCTGCGAGGCCCAGCCCTCTTCGCCGGGATATTTGCAGTACAACTCCGGCTCGCCGGTGGCGTCCTCGGCGACATAAAAAACGCTCCATCCCCGCGTGTCCTTGCCCTTGTCCTTCGGCGTTCCGCTGCCGACCGGGAAGCCGGCGCAGTTCAACACCGATCCATCCCCGTTGCTCCCCGCGCCCGAGCCGCCGAAGCGCACGGCAAGCACGTCGCTGCCATTGATCGAACGCGCCACCGGGGAAGTGATGCCTTCGGAGCGGCTTTTCAGGCTCTTTGCATCCATGCCGAAGACCGCAGGTTCGTCTATGTCGTCCAGCGTGCCGGCCTCGACGCTATCCCAATGATGATAAGAAGCCTGGCGCACGGTACGGACTAGGATGTCGATGGCATGGCGGCCGGTATCGAGAATCTGTGCACTGTCCGACTGGACGACGTAGCCGGACTTCACCGACACGAGCAGGACAGTCGCAACGCCGACCACCAGCAAGCCGATGGTCATCGATATCATCAGCTCGACCAGCGTCACGCCGTGCTGGCGCACGCAGGATTGCCGGGGGTACAGTCCAGGCCGCATCGAATGCCCGCGCTACGAAACCGACGCCACCGGCACAACGACGCTGGGAGGAAAATCCTTGCCTTGCGCCGCATCGCTGCCGTCCGGGTTCTTGACCTTCCAGCCGAGCTTGACGACCAACGGGACACCCTCGCCTCCGCCGCCGCAATCCCAGGTGTATGCCTGCCCCGCGTCTTCGCCCGCACTGTCGTCCCTGCAGATGCGAAGCCGCGCGGCGGGAAAGGTGCTTGCCATGCGCATCTTCCATTCGTCGATCTCGGCGGCGGCGAAATCGCGCATCCCGCATGCGGCGTAGTGGCACCTGACGTTCGCGACTTGCCGCGTGCCGGGCGTGACTGCGTAGTCGATCTCGAACACGAATCCGGGCAGCAGCGCTTCATCGTGTGCGAGCACGCCGAGCGTGTCGGCGATGTCAGCGGCAAGCTGCAACCCCATGGTCTGGTAGGCCGATTGCTGTGTTGCGCGGATTGCCGCAGCCTGCAATCCGGCGGTGCCGAGAAAGCCAATGGAAAGGAGAAGAATGGAAACCAGGACTTCGATCAGCGAGTAGCCGCGAGGGCAAGGCATTTTCAATTGCCATTTATGCAACATTATAGACGCACGGAGTCGTTCTGGCATTACCGCACCTTGAAAGGGTTCTTACCGGGAGGGAGTCTTGCGTTCGCGGCCGACTTCGGCGATCGCGTCCTGGAATTCGGCGACGTCTTCGAAGCTCTTGTAGACCGAGGCAAAACGGATGTAAGCGATCTTGTCGAGGCGCTTGAGCTCGCGCATCACCAGTTCGCCGATATGGCCGGAAACCACTTCCCTCGCACCCGAGGTGAGCAGGTTCTCTTCGATGCGCTGGATGGCGGCGTCGACGGCATCGGCGGAGACCGGGCGCTTGCGCAGCGCGAGCATGAAGCTGGCGCGCAGCTTGGCGGGATCGTAGTCGGAGCGGCTGCCGTTCTTCTTCACGATCACGGGCATCGACAATTCGATTCGCTCGTAGGTGGTGAAGCGCTTGTCGCAGTGCGCACAGCGGCGGCGGCGGCGGATGGTGTCCCCTTCCTCCGATACGCGTGTATCAATGACCTGGGTGTCTTCGTGGTGACAGAAGGGACATTTCATGGAACGACCGCGGGTCCTATCCTGGACGCGCTCCAGACAGAGCGCAAAGTTATCAATTGCGCAATTCTATTATCTTTTTGCAAACATCACCACCCCTTTCGAGGGGGGTGGTGATCAGTGTAGCCCTATTTGCCGGCCGCGCGCCGGCAAATTTCAGCCGCAGATTTCAACCGTATACCGGGAAGGCGTCGGTGAGTTTCTTCACTTCCGCCTTCACGCGCTCGATGGTTGCGGCATCGTGCGGGTTGTCCAGCACGTCGGCGATCAGATTGCCGACCTTGACGGCCTCTTCTTCCTTGAAGCCGCGCGTGGTCATCGCCGGGCTGCCGAGACGGATGCCGGAGGTGACGAAGGGCTTCTCCGGATCGTTCGGGATGGCGTTCTTGTTGCAGGTCATGTGCGCGGAACCGAGGATGGCTTCGGCTTCCTTGCCGGTGATCTTCTTGGCGCGCAGGTCGACCAGCATCACGTGCGATTCGGTACGGCCGGAGACGATGCGCAGGCCGCGCGAGATCAGGGTCTTGGCGAGTGCATCCGCGTTCTTCACGACCTGCTGCTGGTATGCCTTGAACTCCGGCGACAGCGCTTCCTTGAACGCGACGGCCTTGCCGGCAATCACGTGCATCAGCGGACCACCCTGGATGCCCGGGAAGATCGCGGAGTTGATCGCCTTTTCGTGCTCGGCCTTCATCAGGATCACGCCGCCGCGCGGGCCGCGCAGGGACTTGTGGGTGGTCGAGGTGACGAAGTCGGCGTAAGGCACCGGGTTCGGATAGACGCCTGCGGCGATCAGGCCGGCGTAATGCGCCATGTCCACCATGAAGTAGGCGCCGACGTCCTTGGCGACCTTGGCGAAGCGTTCGAAGTCGATGCGCAGCGCATAGGCGGAAGCGCCGGCGATGATCATCTTCGGCTTCTTCTCGTGCGCGAGGCGTTCCATCGCGTCGTAGTCGATCTCTTCCTTTTCGTTCAGGCCGTAGGACACGACGTTGAACCACTTGCCGGACATGTTGAGCGCCATGCCGTGGGTCAGGTGGCCTCCTTCGGCGAGCGACATGCCCATGATGGTGTCGCCCGGCTTGAGCATTGCGAAAAACACGCCCTGGTTGGCCTGCGAGCCGGAGTTCGGCTGCACGTTGGCGGCTTCGGCACCGAAGAGTTCCTTCAGGCGGTTGATGGCCAGGGTCTCGGCAATGTCGACGTACTCGCAGCCGCCGTAGTAGCGCTTGCCCGGATAGCCTTCGGCATACTTGTTGGTGAGCTGCGAGCCTTGCGCCTCCATGACGGCCGGCGAGGTATAGTTTTCCGATGCGATCAGCTCGATGTGGTCTTGCTGGCGCTGGTTTTCCTGCTGGATGGCGGACCAAAGTTCGGCATCAACTTTGGCGATGGTATGGTCTTTTGCGAACATGAAAAATCTCCAATCGATTGCAAATCGGTTTGCCTGAATCGAATGAGGGCCAAAGGAAGATGACAGGCAGCCTCAGTCGTGCATTCCATTTGGGCTGCCCAGGCGAACGGCTATGGATATCTCACGTTCCCCGGTGGATTTCCACCTTTCCGCCGGACTGCTGCTCCGGCGTCTCGCCAGTTACGTGAGACGAAATGGACCTAGATTGTAAGATAGCTACCTTGATTCGGCAAGAATGCGGATTTCGGCGCGCTGCTGCCGCACGGCATGCCTCGCCCCTGTCCCTTTAGGCTACAATTTTGGCAACTCCACGCCACGCACGAAAGGAATACAACATGATCGTTCTGATTACAGGTGCAACCTCCGGCTTCGGCGCTGAAATGGCGCGCAGATTCGCCCGTGCGGGCCACAACGTGATCGCGGCCGGGCGCCGCAAGGAGCGCCTCGACAGCCTCGCAGCCGAGTTCGGCTCCTTCGTTCTTCCGGTGGCCATGGACGTCAGCGACAAGACGTCGATCAACGCCGCGCTCGACGCGCTGCCGGACGACTGGAAAGAAATCGACGTGCTGATCAACAATGCCGGCCTCGCGCTCGGCATCGAGCCCGCGCACAAGGCCTCGCTGGAAGAATGGGAAACCATGATCGCGACCAATTGCACCGGGCTCGTCACCATGACCCGCGCCATCCTGCCCGGCATGGTCGCGCGCGGCCGCGGCACCGTGATCAACATCGGTTCGGTAGCCGGCGCCTACCCCTACCCGGGCGGCAACGTCTACGGCGCCACCAAGGCCTTCGTCGACCAGTTCACCCTGAACCTGCGCGCCGACCTAGTGGGCACAGGCGTGCGCGCCACCAATATCGCGCCCGGCCTGTGCGGCGGCACGGAATTCTCGAACGTCCGCCTCAAGGATGATGCGGCCGCGGCGAAGGTCTACGAAGGCACCGAACCGCTCACCGCCAAGGACATTGCCGAAGCAGCATTCTGGATCGCCAACCTGCCCCCGCACGTGAACATCAATTACATCGAAATGATGCCCACCTGCCAGGGCTTCGCTCCTTTCAACGTCAAACGAAACCTCTGATGAAGCACCACGAAGCAGCAACTCGCGGAGAACAGGTCCGCGCGCAATGAGCACCGATTTCACCTGGAACGTCCGGGTCTACTATGAAGATACCGATGCCGGCGGCGTTGTCTTTTATGCAAACTACCTGAAGTTCTTCGAACGGGCGCGGACCGAATGGCTCCGCGCGTCCGGCATCGGCCAGCAGCTCTTGTCGGAATCGCATCGGGTGATGTTCGTGGTCAAAAGCACCGCGGTCGATTATCATGCCCCCGCGAAATTAGATGATGAACTGAAACTCTCCGTCGTTGTCGAAAGGCTCGGGCGCGCCTCTGTGCAATTCCTACAAGAAGCCTGGCGCGTCGAGGGAGAGGATCTCCGGCTGCTGGCCAGCGGCCGCATCAAGGTCGGCTGCGTGGGTACAGGCAGCTTCCGGCCCAGTCCGATTCCGGACGAAGTGCTCGACCGGATAAAGAACACCGGATGATTTTCTCCGCTGCACGCTGCCGGCGCGTGCCGCAGGAACACTTTGCAAACATTTAACAGAAACCGATGACCGTCACTCAAGATCTGTCTTTCATTGCCCTGATCAACAATGCATCGCTCCTCGTGCAGCTGGTCATGGCCCTGCTCCTGCTCGTCTCGATCATGAGCTGGACCTACATCTTCCGCAAAATGTTTGCCATCAAGAGCGCGCAGACGCAGACCGAGGATTTCGAGCGCGCCTTCTGGTCGGGCGGCAACCTGAACGCCCTGTATGAAGAGGCAACCTCGAACCGTCGCCGCAGCGGCGGCACGAGCGGCGCCCTGGAGCGCATCTTCGAGTCGGGCATGGGCGAGTTCATCAAGGCAAAGGCCAGCTTCGCCGGCAAGGGCGCGGTCGACCCGGGCAGCATGATCGACGGCGCGCGCCGTGCGATGCGCGCGGCATACCAGCGCGAGATGGATGCGCTCGAATCCCACCTTGCCTTCCTGGCATCGGTCGGCTCGGTGTCGCCCTACGTCGGCCTGTTCGGCACCGTGTGGGGCATCATGAATGCCTTCCGCGGCCTGGCCAATGTGCAGCAGGCGACGCTCGCATCTGTCGCGCCCGGCATCGCGGAAGCACTGATCGCCACGGCGATCGGCCTGTTCGCGGCGATCCCGGCGGTGGTGGCATACAACCGCTACTCGCATGACATCGACCGCCTCGCAATCCGTTTCGAGAGCTTCATCGAAGAGTTTTCGAACATCCTGCAACGACAGGTCCGCTGATGGCGAACAGTTCCATGCGCGGCGGGCGCAGCCGCAAGTTCAAGTCGGAAATCAACGTCGTGCCGTACATCGACGTGATGCTGGTACTGCTCGTGATCTTCATGGTCGCGGCGCCGCTGACCAATCCGGGCGTCATCAACCTGCCGACGGCAGCCAAGTCCGCGCTGCCGCCGACGGAATACATCCAGGTCTCGCTCAAGCCTGACACGACCGCAACCATCGCCCTCACCGGCGGCAAGAACGGCAGCGGCCAGCAGGAAAAGGTCGGCGGGCGCAGCGCACTGGTGCAGAAACTGCGCACCATGCACGCCGCAAATCCGGAACTGCCGGTGATGATCTCCGCCGACAAGGACATCAAGTACGACGAAGTAATCCAGGTGATTTCGGAAGCCAAGAAGATCGGCATCAACCGCGTGGGCCTGGCGACGAAGCAATGACAGAAGCCACACCGTATTACGTTCCAAAGGAGCCCGGCGGCGGACGCGCGCTGTTTCTGGCGGCGCTGGTTCATGCCGCGCTGCTCCTTTTCCTCTGGGTCGGCGTGACCTGGCAGAGCGAAACGCCGGTGACGATCGAAGCCGAGGTCTGGGACCCGCAGCCGCGCGAAGCCGCGCCGGTGCCGGAACCGCCGCAGGTGAAGGAACCCGAACCCGAGCCGAAGCCGGTCGCCCCGGAGCCGCCGAAGCCCAAGGTCGAGGAACCGCCGGTCGTGAAGCCGGACATCGCGCTGGAGAAGGAAAAGAAGCGCAAGGAAGAAGAGAAGAAGCGCAAGGAAGAAGAGGAACGCCTCGCCAAGGAAAAGAAGCGCGAGGAAGAGAAGAAGCGCGAGGAAGAGAAGCTGGCCAAGCTAGAGGAAGCCAAGCGCGCCGAGAAAGAAAAAGCGGAAAAGGCGAAGAAAGAAGCCGCCGAGAAAAAGCGCAAGCAGGACGAGGCCGACCAGAAACTGATGGCCAAGCTGCGTGAGGAAGACATGAAGCGCATCACCGGCGCCGTGGGCACCGGCGGCACCGGCGAGGCGCCGAAGTCGCAGGGCGGCCGCGCCGACGGCGACTACGTGCAGCGTATCGCCGCCAAGATCCGCTCGAACATCGCCTTCATCGTGCCGGAAGGCCTGCAAGGCAACCCCCCGGTAGAATACGAGGTCCGGCTGTTGCCGGACGGTTCCGTGGCGGGCATCCGCAAGCTCAAATCCTCCGGCGTGCCCGGATTCGATGAAGCGGTGTCACGCGCCATCGAACGCTCCCAGCCCTATCCGCGGGACAAGTCGGGCGCCGTGCCCTCCACTTTCATTGGCATCCATAAACCGAAAGACCAGTAAGCAACCATGATGAAAAATTTCTTCTTGCGTGGATTTGCCGTATTCGCATTCAGTCTCGCCAGCCTGGCCCAGGCACAGCTGCGGGTGGAAACCTCGGGCGTGGGCGCGACCCAGATCCCCATTGCCATCGCCGGTTTCGCCGACGAGACGCTGGCCCCGCAACAGGTCACCGCCATCGTGAAGGCCGATCTCGCGCGCAGCGGCTACTTCAAGATCATCGACACCGGCAACACCATGTCGGAAACGACGCCGGTCAACTACGGCGAATGGAAAGCACAGGGCGCCGACGCTCTGGTGGTGGGCAGCGTGCAACGCCTGGCCGACGGCCGGTACGACGTGCGCTACCGCCTGCTGGACACGGTGAAGGCCTCCAACCTTTCCGGCTTCGGCCAGGTCGCCGGCCCGGACCGCCTCCGCGTCGCGGCCCACAAGATCGCCGATGACATCTACGAAAAGCTGATCGGCGTGCGCGGCGCATTCGCCACCCGCATCGCGTACGTCACCAAGGCAGGCAACGAGTACCGCCTCGAAGTCGCGGATTCCGACGGCGAAGGCACGCAGGTCGCCCTGCGCTCCAACGAGCCGATCATCTCCCCGACGTGGTCGCCGGACGGCACAAAGGTCGCTTACGTCTCGTTCGAGAACAAGAAGCCGGTCGTCTACGTGCAAGACCTCACCAACCGCCAGCGCATCGCCGTCGCCAACTACCGCGGCAGCAACTCCGCGCCCTCGTGGTCGCCGGACGGCAGCAGGCTGGCCGTCGCCCTGTCGCGCAACGGTTACACGCAGGTCTACAGCGTCAACGCCGACGGCAGCAACCTGCGCCAGCTCACCAATACCAACGGCATCGAGACCGAGCCGCAATTCTCCGCCGATGGCCAATTCATCTACTTCACCAGCGACCGCAGCGGCGGCCCGCAGATCTACCGCATGAGCGCCAACGGCGGCGACGCACAGCGCGTCACCTTCAACGGCAGCTACAACATCAGCCCGCGCGTCTCGCCAGACGGCAAGAACCTGGCATACATCTCGCGTCGCGAGGGACGTTTCCAGTTGTACATCATGGATCTGCAGAACGGCCAGGAAATGCGCCTCTCCGACACGACCCGGGACGAGTCGCCCAGCTTCTCGCCGAACGGCAAGTACATCATGTATGCCACCGAGGCCGGGCGCCGTGGTGCGCTGGCGGTCGTGTCGGTCGACGGCCGCGTCAAACACCGCCTGACAACCCAAACAGGCGATATTCGGGAGCCCACTTGGGGCCCGTTCATGAAATAATATGGGTTTTCAGAAATTTTTTACTTGGGAGAACAAGGAAATGCGTAACACCACCACTCTTGCCGTCATTCTGGCCGGCGTTTTCAGCCTCACCGCCTGCGGTTCGTCGGTCAAGCTGGATGACAACGTCAAGGTAGAAGACCGTACGGGCGCGGCAAGCACGGCCGACGCGCGCACGATCGCTCCGGTCACCACCGGATCCACCGATCCGCTGAACGACCCGAAGGGCATCCTGGCCAAGCGCAGCGTCTACTTCGACTTCGACAGCTTCATCGTCAAGGACGAGTTCAAGCCGGTGGTCGACGCGCACGCCAAGTACCTGGCCGCCAACAAGGGCCGCAAGATCGTCATCCAGGGCAACACCGACGAGCGTGGCGGCCGCGAGTACAACCTCGCACTGGGCCAGAAGCGCGCAGAAGCAGTACGCAAGTCCCTGTCCCTGCTCGGCGTGTCCGACGCGCAGATGGAAGCCGTGTCGTTCGGCGAAGAGAAGCCGAAGGCACAAGGCAGCGACGAAGCTGCATGGGCTGAAAACCGCCGCGCCGACCTGGCCTATCAGTAATCACGCAGTGATGAGTGGCGGTCTCCAAAGCTCATCCCCCGCCCCTTCCAAGCTCACGGCCTGGAAGGGGAAACCAACAAGGGAACAAACGGTTTTCTATACGTTCAAGAGCGATCATGAACAAGACCATCAAATCATCACTTGCAGCGGCCTTCGTGGCCGCATTTTCTTTGCTGCCCCTGCAATCGCAGGCGGCGCTGTTCGAAGACGAGGAAGCGCGCAAAGCCATCCTCGAAATTCGCGCCCGGCTCAACAACATGCAGTCGGAGATCAACGCCAAGGCAGACAAGACCAACAGCCTCGACCTCAACAACCAGAATGAACAGTTGCGCCAGGAGATCGCGCGCCTGCGCGGCCAGGTCGAGATTTTGACCAACGAACTGGCTAACGCACAGAAGCGCCAGAAAGATTTCTACGTCGACCTCGACGGCCGGCTGCGCAAGATGGAGCCGCAGAAGGTCACCATCGACGGCAAGGAAGTCATGATGGAACAGGGCGAGCAAAAGGCATACGACGCCGCCCTCGCCTACTTCAAGGCCGGCGACTACAAGAATGCCGGCGCCGCCTTCTACGACTTCACTCGCCGCTACCCGCAGTCGGGCCTGACACCGTCCGCGCAATACTGGCTCGGCAACACCTACTACGCGCAGCGCGACTACAAGAACGCCATCGCGGCACAGCAGATCGTCGTGAAGAATTACGCGGACAACCCCAAGGCGCCGGATGCGCTGCTCAACATCGCCAGCTGCCACATGGAACTCAAGGACAAGGCAGCCGCGAGGAAAACGCTGGAGACGTTGATTGCGCAGTATCCGGATGCGCCGGCAGCGCAAACGGCGAAGGAACGCTTGGCCGTGTTGAAGTGAGCTGCGCGTTCAGAAATTTCCATTCGGATGCGCGCACTGCTTCCTGCAAAAAAGTAACGTGAGCGAATTGACAGGCAGTACGAAAGTTCAATATAATCTTGTGCTTTCGGGTCGTTAGCTCAGTCGGTAGAGCAGCGGACTTTTAATCCGTTGGTCGCGTGTTCGAGTCACGCACGACCCACCAGAACTAAAGCGGTTGCTAGCAATAGCGACCGCTTTTTCTTTATCTGGCTTTGGACAGTCTTGATAGACAGCGTCTAAGTTTCGGCGGCCTTCATGGCATTCGAAATCACGGATCTTGCCGGCCTGAGCGCTCCGCTCACCAGACGCTGGCCATTCACGGGCCACCCCAAGACCGATCCGGCTCTCCTTTAAGCGCACTTCCCGTAATCAAACAGGCCTGCATCGATGCCCTGAATGAGTAGAGCGTCGACGGCAAGGAATACGGGGCCGCCTGGAGCGAAACTTCTATCTGCGCATGGGGAATCCGTCCATGATTCGGCGGTGGAGCAGTAGCGCTGGGCGGCGGCGAGGTTTTAGGGAAGCGATATAAACTGACTGACACATAGGAGGAAATGAACATGACTTTTACGCATGAAAAGTGGGAGGAGTTGCTCCGCCACCGCGATGAAGACGCAGTCCCTCCAGACCTGGCGCGAATCATTGACATCCATCGTCCCCGCGTTACAGACGACGTCAACCTCGACGACCCTGAGGACAGCACCTTCAAGGAAGAACTCCGCGATTCTCTCGACAAAGCTGGAAAGGAAATTGGCCTTTGGTGAAATTGCCGGCCACGTGCAACATCCATCAGGGATCAGACCGGCGCCGGCGCAAGCGGCGATCAGTTCAAATCGGGGACTTAATCACCGTCGCGGTCAAGTTGCCGAGAACGACTTACCTTTTCCACAAGGTCTTGAATTCGAAGGAAACGTTTCCTTTGGCCATTCTTGTGCCATTGCCGCAGCCCTTTTTCCCCGCGGGCCAAGAGCATTTCCCGCGCCTTGCTCCTGGATCCGCCTTGACATTGCGTACTTGTCGAGGCATTCATTGAGATCACGCACCGCCTCGTAGCATCTCCGGCAATGCGATGCCCGGCTGAGCTTCTACCATCCGATCTTCCCTGCCTTCATGCAGACGACGATCCATTCCCCAAAACCGTTGACGAACGTGCCGATGCACACGATAAGTACTTCAACCAGCACGAAACGCTCAGCGGAGGCTCCCGCTGCCTTTTGCAGATTCTTCTTCTTTTCGTTCGTCACGCGGCGCCTCACCTGGGCCTTTTCTTCGTCATTCAGCGGGTAGTGTCGCTCGTCCTCCAGGCGATCGATTTCCGAATAGATTTCGAGTTCAAGCCGGATGCCTGACATGCGTTCTGCCTGCTCTCGAAGTACCTGAGGGATATCGCTGAAGGCAAACCATACCCCGACTATGATGATTAGCGAGCCGATCCGGCCCGCCCAAGCAGCGCCGAAATGGTAGCCGACCACGAAGGCCGCAACAAACAACGCAAGCGCCAAGAAAACGGCGCCCGCCTCCCGTAAAGTCATGTTTCCAATTCGATTCATTGCCCCTCCGTCAATAGGAGCGCGGGATTCTACATTAGGAATGAATTCTGGGACCGCCCTTGGCGGTGGGAGCTGTTGTCATTTTCCAAGCCGCCCGGGCCTTGACCTCGTCTTCGTCCACGCTCAACATCAAGTGCCGAGATGGAAGCAGCCTGCGGGCAGTACTCAGAACACGAAGATATAGGCAGCAAGCGCAGCGCAGCCGATCGCGGCATGGATTGCCGGCCAGAGAAATTTGCGCGCAGGCGCTTCCTTCTTCGCATATGTCGACAGCGTAACGACGGCTTCGTCGTCGTCATCCTCTGTTGCAGGCACGCTTGCCTGGGACGGTTCCGGCGGCGGCATGACCGGCCGCTTTTCCGGCGACGGCCGCAGCACAGGCGCAGCGGCCGGCATCTCCGGAACCGGCGGGCGCGTCTCGGTAATGATTTGCTTCTTCTCCGCAGAAACGCGAACGCGCCCCGAGGTCAGCATCTGGTGCAATTCGTCGATGTTCGGTTTGCGCTTGAAGACTTTTTCCCACGCCCCGATGAGGTTGGCGTGCCCCTCCCCCATCAATGCCTCATGCAGCGCATCACCCATTTCACGGCCTTTTTCCTCGGCCAGCTTGAGCTGTTTGTCGTGGTTCAGGATGGCGCCGCGCAGCGAGGCGCGGAATTCGCTCGCCTCGTGGCCGGCGGCGATGACGGCTTCGGTGTCGAAATAGTCGACCTGTCCGTTGATCTGGACCGGCGGCTCGGTGATGATCCGCGCGTCCGCGCGCCGGAGTTCGAGCAGCGCGCGCACCGGGTAATCGATGCTCGCGGCATCCGGGCTCGCTGCGTCATGCACGGCGTGAGCCAGGAACAGGCGCGACTGGCGATACCCTCTGAAGTACGAAAGCCACGGCTCGAGGTCGGCCTTGGCAAGTGAGAACGGTTTGCTCCAGCCCTCCTCGTCATCGAGGGGAACCAGTGCGGAGCGGATATCGGGAATGGCGTTGACCTTGTCGACCCATTCATCGAGCCGGATGGATGCCGCCGCTTCGGATTTCGCCTCCGGTGTCTGCTGCCGTTGCACGGCTTCAAGACGCGTCTGCTTCTTGCGTTGTTCAGCGGCGCTCTGCAGTAGCCGGTTCTGCCGTTCGGTTTCCCATTGCAGCGCGTTGTCGCGCAATTCGAGCGCCTGCATCTTACCGACCTCCCGTCAACGCGCGCACGTACACGCCCGCCTCGCGGGGCGCAACATGCATGGCGAGGTATGGTGACAGGGCCGGCATATTCTCCGCAAGACCTTACAGAACTGCTTCTGGCGCCTGCGACGACATGATGATCGACGCATGCAGCGGCGCGGTCGCAGTGGCATTGCCCGCCTTGTCGCGCAAGAGTGTCGAGAGTATCTCGGTGTCGTTGAAGCGGAAGCGGGAGAGCATGACGTTGCAACCGGCTAGCTTCAGCACCTGCGCGTTGCTCATGCCCGCCAGCAGGTCGGCGATCTCGCCGCTGATGCCGAGGCGGAAAATCGCTTCCGCGCGGTCATCACGGATCATCTGCTGCGCGATCATCAGGTAACTGAGATTGACGTCGCGAATCTCTGCCAAATAGTCGTTAGCCATGTGAGTCGGTCCTTATCTTAGTAAGCGAAAACTTCCTGTAGAACTTCAAGAGCCTTGACCATCGTCGGTTCATCAATGGCGCCCAGCTTTCTTATCAACCGCGACTTCTCCAACGTGCAAATCTGATCCAGGAGGATCAAGCCTTCCTTGCCCATGAACCGCACCGGGATCCGGAACGGCGCCGGTATTTCCCGCGTGCTCATGGGCGCAAGAATGAGCGTGCTGAGGTACTCATCCATTTCCTCGGGCGAGACCACGACGCACGGCCATCGCTGCTGCGTCACGCTGCCGATCGGCTTTTCAAAGTCGACCAGCCATACCTCTGCCCGCATCACCATGAAATATCTGCGTCCGCGCTGTCGGCAATGAGCGGCCAGGCAATCGCCTCGGCCGCCTGCTTCTCCGCCAGGCGTTGGCATGCCTGCGCCCAGCCCTCGCGTGACTTCCGCTTCGGCTTGCGAATCACGATCGATTCGTTCTCGACCTCGATTTCTACCTCGCCGATATCAAGACCGGTCTGTAACAGGAACGGCTTGGGGATCAGGACCCCTTGCGAGTTACCCATCTTGCGGATGGCAGTCTTCATGGAAATTCCTTTAACAGAATGTAACAACATAGTACAACAAGTTTGCCGTCTGGAAAACTTTTTATTTGAACAATGTTGGAACTACGCATCTCTATTGCGCAAATGTACGAACTATGTTTATCCGAACCTGAAGTTTTGCCTGATATATTTCTAATGAAAGACATGAAGCAAGGGCAAGAAAGGGCAGGAATGGGCACCGCCTGAAGCGGGTCAGCCAAGGAACGAGGGGGATGGATACGTGAGGGCTGCACGGCACGGAAAGCACGCCGCACTGTGCCGCCGGGATCAGTAGGTGGACGTTTGTTGCTGATAGGACGGGCAGCCGTTCTTGCCCCAGGAGCCGTTGCAGACTTGCCAGCGGCAAATCTCGCGGCGGATGAAATTGCCGCTCCGCTCGCAGCGGGCCAGCATGGTGCGCGTCGCGGCTACACGGGCGATGGGTGCATTTCGTGCAGATGCGCGATTGCCGGCGCGGTCGTCGTCGCGGGCGCCTTGCTTGGCCCCCTGCCGGGATTCGCCCGGGCCGCGTCCATGCTCAGTCTTTTTTTTTAGTTCGTCCTCAGCCTGTTGGCGGATACGTTCGATTTCACGGTCGGAGCGGGGCGCGCTCTTGCGCTTGGGAACCGCGCTCGCCACGCCGGCGCTGCCCTGCGCGGCCGGCTTTGCGGCTTTCGGTTCGTCGCTCCTGTCCGCGGATTTCACTACAGGGTTGCGGGTTGCAGCGGCAGCTGCCTTCGGAGGCTCGGTTTCGCCATCGCGCTCGGCAGTACGGTCGGCATTGCTCTCGACCGTGCGCACTTCATCGGCCTCAGCCGCGCTGTCGCCGGAAGCGTCCACCCTTGCGGCGGCTTCCCCGCCCTCCGCGGCGATAGCCGGCCGATCGTCGATGGCAGGCTCGGCGATGGAAGGCGGCGGTGCGCCGTCATAGGGCAGCTCGCCCGGACTGATGCCGCGCACGGTGGCGGGACGCTGGACGCCGGCGGCAGGAGACGATGGAATACTGCGCACTTGCGACGCGGGAATCGTGGCAAACGGCGGATCGTGGTACAGCCACCATGCGGCGGCAAGTCCGACGCCCGCGCCGATGATGAACACGCCGGCCATCAGGGTCAACCGCGACAGGCGAGCCAGGCCGCCTCGCTGCGGCGGATGATGCTCTCCGAAGTCCCGCCCGATCCCATGCAATCTTTCATAGGCATCGGAGGGCATGCCGTAATCTTCTATCCGCGGCTCGATACGCTCGCCGCTGCCCGGGTTTGCAGCCGGGTGCGCGCCCTGTCGTGCAGTCCATTCTCCTGCGCGGCTCTCGGGAAAGGTCTTCGTGCCGGCAGGCGTGTGCCGGGCAGGTGATGATCCGGTCAAGTATCTCGTCCTCCTGATCCTGTCTGCCCGAGCGGATTGCAGGTACGAGTACACGCCGGGAATGGCATACCTGGCGTACGCATACCCGCCCGGCCGCCGTGCACGTGCACGCGCGTGATGTAGCGGCGTATGGCATGAGACGCATACCGCGGCGTTGCCCGGATTATCCGTCCCGCAAGCTGGGCATTGCATGTTTGCTGACGCAGGCGATGCAGTTGCCTGCGCAAACGAATGACCCTCGGCAGGACACCTAAGTTCAACAGGAAAGGCAGTACCGCTGAGCTGGCACAGGGGCGCAGCAATGAATCCGAACGTCCATTGATCGGCATCATGCAGGTGAGCGCGCTGCGTCAATGCAACGTTTCCAGGCGTTCGCCGGTTTTTCCCGCCGCAAAGAAAAACGGCTGCCTGCGGGCAGCCGTTCAGCAAAGCGCTGTTCGCGTCACAGGTTCAGTTCGTACACGATCTTCCATTGCGCGCCCTCGCGCGCCCAGTACTGGCGCTTGCGGATCGAGGTCTTGTTCTTGCCGAACTGCGCTTCCTGGGTGAAGGTGCTGACGATCATGTCCTCGCGGCCGGGATAGAAGAAGTGGGTCATGTCGCGCAGCGTCACCGACACGTTCTTCACGCCGCTCATGAACTGCTGGTTCTTGCTCAGCCATACCTCGCGGCTCTCGCCGCGTTCCGACTTGAACTTGCGCGAATAGTTTTCCCCGATGCGCGCCGCACTCAGGCTTTCGACATCGCGCTTCCAGCCGTCGACAAGGCGGGCGGCAAGACTGCGGTCGTTTTCCCATTTCGTCTTGTTGACGAAGTCCACGCTCTCGGCGATCACCACCGGCGTCTTGCCGATCTCGACGGAGCTGGCCAGCTTGTGCAGGTCGGGATTGGTGAGCACGACGCAGCCATCCGACGCCAGGGGCGGACGGCTGAAGCTGTCCGAAGGCGTTCCGTGCAGCCAGATGCCCGAGCCGCTGCGGCCGTTGATCTTGTCCCATTCGTTCGGGTAGTTGATCGGAAGCGCGCCCGAGCCATAGAAGTCGGGCAGGCGCGCGCCGGGCAGATGGCTGGTGATGTAGTAAATGCCGATGGGCGTGCGCTGGTCGCCTTCCTTCAGCTTGTTGACGCCATACTTGCCCTGGCTGACGTAGTAGTCGGTCACGAGCTTGAGCTGGCCGCCGCGGTTCGCGTACACGTACAGGCGGGAACGGCGGGCATCCACCACGAGCACATGCTTCTGGTCCTCGCGCAGCTTGAGGACCAGGCGCGGAATCAGGTCCGGGTCGGGACGCTCGCGCAGCGACTTCAGGCGCACCATCGCCTCTTCGCGCAGGTTCTTGAGCTTGTCCTCCGGCCCGTCCACGGCGCCGAGGGTCTTCACCGGCTGGGTCTGCATCAGCAGCAGGTCGCCGCGGATCAGATGGCCAAGGCGGAAGGTGGGATAGGCTTCCACCAGCTTGTCGGCGCGTGCGAGCGCCTTGCGCAGGTCGTTGGCGCCGAGCGCCTTATAGACCTCGATCAGCAGGACTTCCGGATCTTCGGCCTCGGCTACAGGTGCGGGCGCAGCGGCAGGCGCGCGGGCCGGCTGCTTCTTTGCCGCCACTGCCGGCGCCGCGCTCATGCCGGCTGCCACGATCCACGACGCCATCAGGAGCAGCGCCCGCGGCGAGCGCCGTTCCGCGCCGCTATTTGTCAATTGGAAGCGAAACATCAGCTACCCGTTGTCTCCTGCTTGATCTGCCACTTGCCGCCCTGCTTGGCGAGTACGAGTGTCTTGCGGGTATTGGCCGTCAGGCGGTCCGAAATGTAGACCTGGCGGAATTTCACCGTCGCCGTATTGCCGTTGATCGACACCTGCGGCGCCTCGACCTTGACGCTGATGCTGCCCTTGCCGACGATGCGCGCGCGGCGGTCTTCTTCCCAGGCCTTGCGGGCCACGCCGCTCGGCGTCTGGAAGTCGTTGCCGTAGTAGTTCAGGTAGCTTTTCACGTCCTGCGAGCTCCAGGCGCGCGCCCAGCCGTTGACGGCCTTGAGCACGTCCTCGCGGTCGTCATCGTTGCGTGCCTGCTTCTGTTCGGCCTTGGGCTCAGGCTTCGGCTCGGCCTTGGGTTCAGCCTTGGGTTCGGCCCTGGCCACTTGCGGCGCCGGTGCCGGTGCTGCCGGTGCAGGTGCCGGTGCGGGCTTGGCGGCTGCCGCCGGTGCAGGTGCCGGAGCGGGTACGGGAGCCTTCGCCACGACGGTCGGCGCGGGTTCGGGCGCTTTCGCACTCGCGACAGGATTACCCATGTTGCCGACCAGCGAACGCACCAGCGTCAGCTTGGACTTGGCGGCGGAATTGGCGGAATCGAGCTGCAGCGCCTTGTCGTACGCCTGGCTGGCCAGCTTTGCATGCACATCGCCCAGGTTCTCGTATGCGGTGGCGTAGCTCGGGTTGGTCCGGATCGCGGTATCGAGGGCGATACGCGCCTTCTCGAACTGGCCGGAAGCGGCATACAGGACGGCGAGGTTGTTGTACGGCTCGGGCAGGCCGGGGAAGTCTTCGGTGAGCTTGGTGAAGACCGCGATCGCCTCGGCCGACTTGTTCTGCTCCGTCAGGATCACGCCCTTCAGGAAGCGCATCTGCGCGTCGCGCGGATTGCGCGAGAGGAAGGCATCGGCGCGCGAGAGCGCCTCGGTGTACTGGCCCGCGCGCATGAACTTGGTCACGTCGGAGTAGTCGTCGGCAAATGCAGGAGCGGCGAACAGTGCTGCGAGGAGGCCGGACACGGCGACGGTCCTGGTTACTGCGGAACGCAAACGGAGATTGATCATGCGGCGCGTCGAAAAAGTCATGTGGATGTTCGGCGTTTTGCGGCGAGGCTGCAGGCATCCCAAGTGTGGATGCAAGGCAAACCGCAATTTGAAACCAGTGAATTCTAACCGCACTGGCTTAAATACGCCATTTTGAAGCACCTCGCGTACCAAACGGACAACCGGGGCGGCGCCCCGCGTTTGGCGGGGGCCTCCGGTCATGTCAGGCGGGCATCATTCTGCGTCGGCGGGAGCCTGCTCCGGCACGCTGAGCTGATACGACATTTGCAACTTGGCGGGAACCACGGCGCCGGTAGCGGCATGTACCGGTCCGGCCGAGGTCTGGGTGAAAGCGGGCTGCGCATCTTGCATCGTGAACGTGGCCGCGACCGCGATCCCGGCGACGAAAGCGGCGCCGCCCAGCATCGCGGCGAGCGGACGGCGAACGGTGCGCACCTTCGACGCCGGCACCGGCGAGTCCGCCAGCACGGCCTCGGCGCGGACACGCCAGTCGCCGACTGCACCGTTCTTGTGTTTCATGCGTTCAAGGAGATCCTCGGCAAGCGCCTTGGCTTCTTCCTGTTCGCGCTCGCACTGCTCGCGCAGGGCGTCCGCCTGCTCGGTCGTGGAGGTCGCGTATTCACGCTGGCGGCGGGCCGCTTCCAGCGCGCGGCGCTCCGCCTCCGCCCTCGCCTCCTCGGCGGCCCGGGCTTCGGTTTCGGCTTCCATGCGGCGCGTCGCCAGATCGGCGGCTTCGCGCTCCAGCGCGGCGCGCTTTTCCGCCTCGGCGTGGGCGACCTCTTCCGCACGCACCTTTTCCTGAATCGCCGCCAGCGCTTCCTGCTCTGCCTTGGCGCGCCCGCTTTCCAGGCGTGCCAGTTCGATCGCTTCGCGCGCCTTGGCTTCCGCTGCCTCGGCGGCGATGCGCTGCGATTCCGCCTGCTCGGCGGCCTTTTCAAGGAATTGCTTCTCGGCTGCCTCGCGCGCCTCCGCGGACAGGCGGGCGCTGCGCGCTGCCTCCTCCCGTGCGCGGGTGATGCGGGCCAGGCCGCTCTCGATGCGTTCCAGTGCCTGCGCATCTTCGCAGGCGCTCCGCTCCGCTGCCAGCCGCAGTTCGGTGGCGGCCATTGCCTTCTCGGCAGCGGCAGTGCGTTCGCGCTCGGCACGCAGCTTTTCCTGCAAGGCGGCGTACGCTTTCTGTTCGGCATTGGCGCGCTGGCGCTCGGCCGTTGCCAGCTCGATCGCTTCGCGCGCCTTGGCGATCGCGATCTCGGCGGTCTTGCGCTGCGACTCGGCCTGCTCCGCCGCCTTCTCCAGCAATTGCTTCTCGGCTTCGCATTGCGCTTCGGCAGACTCGCGCGCGCTGCGCTCGGCCTGTTCGCGCGCCTGCAACGCTTCGGCCTGTTCCTGCTCGGCGCGGGCACGGCCTTCCGCCTCGGCGCGCAGCTTCTTCTCGGCTTCCAGCTTGTTCTGGATGGCGGCCAGCGCCTGCTGCTCAGCGGCGACGCGCGCCTGTTCCACCTTGGCCAGTTCGATCGCTTCGCGGACTTTCTTCAGCGCCACGATGGCAGCGGCGCGCTCCAGCTCGGCGCGCTCGGCGGCCTTTTGCATCTGCTGCTTTTCCGCCATCAGCTGCGCCTCGACAGCCTTGCGCGCAATGTGTTCAGCCTGCTCACGGGCGGCGATGGTCTCTGCCTGTTCGCGTTCCGCGCGGGCGCGGGCCTCCGCTTCGGCAATCAGCGCCTGCTCGGCGGCCAGGTGTTTCTGCGCCGCTTCCAGCGCGGCCTGCTCCGCTTCCGCGCGCTGCTGTTCGGCGCGTGCCAGTTCCACGGCGGCGCGTGCATTCGCTTCGGCGGCTTCGGCAGCCTGGCGGGCCAGTTGCGCCTGCTGCTCGGCGGCTTCGCGCTGCTGCTTTTCCGAGGCCTGCTTTGCGGCCACGGCATCAAGCGCAGCCTGCTCGGCTTCTTCACGGGCGCGCACGGTTTCGGCAAGCTCGGATTCGATACGCGCACGCTCGGCGGCATAGTTGCGCGCCGCTTCTTCTGACGCGCGCTTTTTCTGGATCGCTTCCAGCGCCTGTTGTTCGGCGGCTGCGCGCTCCTGCTGGGTACGTGCCAGGGCGACGGCTTCGCGCGCCTGGGCTTCGGCGGCTTCGGCGGCCTGGCGCTCATGTTCGGCGCGCTGCGCAGCCTGTTCCAGCGCGAGCTTCTCGGCGGCGCACTTGGCCTCGACGGCGCGGCGCGCCTCAAGTTCTTCCTGCTGACGGGCGCGCAGCAGATCGGCATGGCTTTCCTCGCCGCGGGCGCGTGCCTCGGCTTCATTGCGCGCAGCCTCTTCGGCCTGGCGGCGGTCCTGCTCGGCCTGTGCCGCGCGTTGTTCGGCTTCGGCGCGCTCGCGCTGGACGCGGGCCACTTCAGTCGCTTCGCGCGCCTTCAGCAATGCGGCCTGCGCAGCCTTGCGTTGCAGCTCGGCGGCGGCGCGGGTCTGTTCCGCGCTGTGTTTCTCGGCAGTAGCTTCAGCCATGCGCGCAGCAGCCAGTGCACGATCGGCTTCCTCGCGTTCGCGCAGCGCGGCGGCCTGTTCCTGCTCGGCGCGCAGGCGGGCTTCGGCCTCGGCGTGCGCCGCCTGTTCGGCGGCCAGCTTTTCCTGTGCGGCCTTGAGCGCCTTCTGCGCAAGCTCCGCGCGCTGGCGTTCGATCTGTACCTTCTTCTGCAGCACGGCCAGCGCCTGCTGCTCATCTTGCGCGCGCTGGCGCTCGATGCGTGCCAGTTCCACCGCTTCGCGGGCCTTCTGCAGCGCAGCCTGCGCGGCTTCGCGCTGGGCATCGGCACGCTCGATCGCCTTGGCCAGCGCGAGCTTTGCCGCTTCACATTCCTGTTCCTTGGCGATACGGCCTGCCTGCTCCGCCTGTTCCTGGTCGCGCAGCAAGCCGGCATGCTGGCGCTCGGCCTGCGCGCGCGCGTTGGCTTCGGCGATCGCAGCTTCTTCGGCGCGGATCTTTTCCTGCAGCGCAGCGACGGCGTTCTGCTCCGCATCGGCGCGTTCGCGTTCCACGCGCGCGGCTTCCATTGCCTCGCGCGCCTTGGCTGCAGCGAGTTCGGCATTCTGGCGCTGCAGTTCCGCATGTTCCGCGGCGCGGCGATACGCCTCCTGTTCGGCAGCGGCCTGGTCGGCAGCCATTTTCGCGGCGGCGCGCTCGATCTCGACACGCTTTTCGACGATGTGGCGCGCGCGCTGCTCTTCGTCAGCACGTGCCTTGGCTGCTTCGGTGATTTTCTGTTCCGCGGCGGCGCGCTCGCGGGCTTCCTCGATGGCGCGCTCTTCCGCCGCGGCGCGGGCGCGCGCCTGCTGGTCGGCATGATGCTCGGCCTCGATGCGCGCCAGCGCCCTTTCCTGCAGCTCGCGCTCGACGCGGATGCGGGCTTCGGTGGCAATGCGGATGCGCTCTTCGGCATCCCGGCGGGCTTCTGCTGCTGCGGCGGCAACCGATTCTGCATGCTGACGGCGGGCCGCGGACTCGCGCATCTCTGATTCTGCCTGCAGGCGCAAGGCAAGCGTCTGCGCGGTCTTGCGCTCCATGTCGATACGCGCCTGCGCAGTCGCTTCCTGCTCCTGCTCGGTAAGAGCGCGGGCGCGGGCTTCCTCGCGTGCGCGCACTTCGGCCGGTGCGCGGCTCAGCGCGGCCTGCAGCGCAAGCTCTTCCGCGCGTTCACGCTCGCGGGCGATTTCCAGTGCCTCGCTGCGTGCCCTCGCGAGCATTTCCGCCGAGACGCGGGCTTCCTTCTCGCGACGCTCCTGTTCGCGTGCCAGTTCGGCGATGCGTGCGTCGGCGCGAGCGCGGGCTTCCGCTTCCTGCTTGGCCGCTTGGGCGGCGGCAACGCGCTGCGCCGCCTGCCAGCGGGCCAGTTCGGTTTCCTGGGCCAGCTCTTCCACGGCTGCGGAAGCGCGGGCGGCAAGTTCGGTTTCGGCGGCGATCTGTTCCGCGGCGCGGCGGCGTGCTTCCGCTTCAGTGCGCGCACGTTCCTCGGCCATGCGCTTGGCCTCGGCCTCGGCTTCGGCGCGGGCGCGCAGTTCTGCGATTTCTTTCTTGACGGCGGCAGCGCGGGCTTCTGCAGCTTCGCGCGCCTGGCGCTCGGCATCCAGCCGCGCGCGGCTCGCCTGGATGGCTTCCTCCGCCGCGCGGGCGCTCTGGTAAGCCTCGGCGGCTGCAGCCGCCTCCAGCCGGGCACGTTCTTCCGCCAGCGAGCGGGCGCGGGCTTCGGCGTGGGCGCGGTTTTCCGCGGCGACGGTGGCCTTGGCTTCCGCCTCGACACGCGCAATCGCCTCGCGGATCGCCTTCAGGTCGACACCGCCGGCGCGCGACTGCAGCGCATCTTTCTGCGTGATCGCGCCGTCCATGTCCTCGTCCTCCAGGGCCCCGCCCTGGAATCCGGGGTTCTTGTGCATCGCCTGTTTGGTGTCCATATCTGCTCCCGCTGGATGAGCGATTCCGGTTTATTCTGGGTGCGCGCTGGGCCGGAATTTCTTAACGTGCATTATCGGCACCGCCGCGGCAAAGCAGCCGCACGAATAGAAGGGGAAATGCGAGCCATTTCACGAAAATGGGCGGAAAATGCGATTTATCCCATGTTTATGGGGTGGCAAGACGATAGGAATTGGCGTTTTAATAATGGCGCCGGACGGGATGTGATTCAGATACGCGACATGCGCGGCCGGGACCACTGGGAGAGTCATGCACTTACATGAAGAAAGCGCAGCCGCACCAGATGCGGCCGGCCAGGACAAGAACGGCATGCTGGCCATGGGCGCGCTGCTCGCAGACATGAACCATGACATCCGTACCACGGTGAACGGCGTGCGTGGCATGCTCGAACTGCTGATCGACACCGGCCTGACGCCTTCCCAGCAAGAGTACGCGCGCACGGCGAGGCACAACGTGGACAGCCTGCTCGACTCCCTGGAGCGGATCGTCGACATGTCGCTCATCGAATCCAACAGTTTCCGTTTCAACCACGCGCCCTTCGACCTGCTGCCGGAAATCCGGGCTGCGCTGGCCGGCAAAGCGCAGAGTGCCCGCGGCAAAGGGATTGAACTCGCAATCGCCTACCCGTCTTCCGTGCGCTTGCAGGGCGATGCGGCGCGCCTGCGCGGCGCCTTCTCCGCCATGGCCGACATTGCCCTGAGATGCGCAGCCGGTGAAACCATGTCGCTGGCCTGCAGCACCGCACTCCTCGGGGAAAGCTGCAGGATCGTGCTGGAAGCGCGCGTGCCGCGGTTATCGGAGGACGGCGCGCGGCTGGCCTCTCTGCTGCCCGCCACTGCGTCGCGCAGCCTGCACGATGCCGCGTTCGACGGCAAGGATCTCCTCGGCATCGCGTTGTGCTCCCGCCTCGTGCAGATGATGCAGGGTACGGTCACGGTCGATTACAGCAAGCCCGCCGCCGCCGTCATCCGCCTCGCCGTCGAGCTGCCGCTGGCCGGCGGGCAGCGGGATTGCCTGCCGCTGTCCGAGACCGCCGCCGCGTCCTCGCACGCCGGCTGCCGCGTCCTCGTTGCCGACGACAACCCGGTCAATCAACAGGTCGCCGCGCGCATGCTGGAAAAGCTCGGATGCAAGGCCGATGTCGCGGCAGACGGCATGCAGGCGGTCGAAATGCACACCTGGAATCGCTTCGATCTGATCCTGATGGATTGCGAAATGCCGGTGCTCGACGGCCTGGAAGCGACACGGCGCATCCGTACCACGGAAGTGCCGGAGCGCAGGACGCCGATCATTGCTCTGACCGCGAGCACCGGGCAGGGCGAACAGGAGCGATGCCTGGCCGCCGGCATGGACGACTTCCTGACCAAGCCGATCCGCCCCCAGATGCTCGCCGACGTGCTCGCCCGCTGGCTGCCCCGGCCGGCTCCGCTCCCCGAGGAGGAATCGCCCGCAGCCTGCGAGGACGAGCTCGACGAAGTGAAGGCCATGTTCGGCAAGGATTTCGGCGAGCTCGCGGCGCTCTATCAGCGCGACGGGCCGCCGCGGCTGGCCGCGCTGCGCGAGGCAGTGACGGAAGCCGATCTTGCGAGGTTCGCGAAAGTGGCGCACGCGCTGGGCGGCAGCAGCGCCTCCATCGGCGCCACCGGGCTGTCGGCCCTGTGCAAGGCCGCGGAAACCGCCGCCAAGGCCGGCTCGTCCGAAGACATCGAGCGCCGGCTTGCCGCAATCGAGACCGAATACCGCCGCGTCTGCGGCAAGCTGCAATCCCTGCTCACATCATGAGGAGACAAGATGCCGGCCGCACAAAAAGAACTGCAGGTCCTGATTGCCGATGACGACAGCACGACACGCCACGTCCTGCGCCTGCTGCTGCGCGAGCAGGGGCACCGGGTCGTGGCCGAAGCGCAGGATGGCGAACGCGCCGTCGAGCTGTGCGCAGCGCACAGGCCGGACATCGCCTTCCTTGACATCAACATGCCGCGCCTGGACGGCCACACGGCAGCCGAGCGCATCCGGGTAGCCAGCCCGCGCGTGAGCATGATCATGGTGACCAACCTGCCGACACTGGACAACGTGCAGAAGGCGATGCAGATCGGTGTCGGCGGCTTCGTGGTCAAGCCTTTCAATGCCACCAAGGTGGTGGAGGCCATCGACAGCTGCCTGAAGCAAAGGCGCTGAAGCCGGCGTTCAGCCTTCCTCGACCACCATCAGCCCGGCGCGCAGCCCCGCCCGCACCTCGGGATTCGGGAAGACCACGTACTCCGTCTCCGCGCCGACCCGGTACACCGTGTCGCCATCCTCGGCGATCACGCTGCCCGGCGCCAGCGCGGTGAAGTTCTGCGTCTCCTGTCCGAATGCCATGCGAAACGCGTCGGTGTGCTTGATCAATTCCTGCGCGACACGGAATACCTTCGGCCGCACATCGTGCGGCTCCAGCCTCGCGGTGCGCATGTAGCGGTCGAGGGTATTCGCAGTTGCTTCGGCAATTCCGAGATCGTTACTGCCCAGCACGCCGATCCGCCCCAGCTCCACCGTCGCGCTCGCCGCGCCGAAGCCGGCGGTGTAGGCGCTGTAGGTCCCGGCCGGCTTGCCGTTCAGGATGGCCGCCTCGATCCCTGCCCGCCCAAGCATGCCGAGCAAGGCATCGATACGGGTGTTCAAGGCCACGGCCGGCACGACCGCAAAGGTCGGGTACAAGGACGGGCGGATCGCGGTATGCAGGTCCAGGTGCCATTTATCGGCATCCGGCCCGGCAAAGAAGTTCGCGGTGGCGCGCATGATCGCGTCCGCGCGCGCCGCCTCCGCCGCCGACGCCAGGCTGCCGCGCTCGCTGCGGAACAGGCGGTTCAGGTCGGCATCGATGAAGCGCTTTCCTTCCGCGATGGCGGCAATGTTCCCGACCACGACCATCAGGTCGACGGCCAGCGCACGCGGTTCACGTTCGAGGGCCGCGAGCAGGTGGGCCAGCATCTCGATCGGCACCGTCTCGTCGCCGTGGATGCCCACCGACAGCAGCAGCCGGGGCCGGCGCAGCATATGGCTGGCACTTACCACCTGCAGGATGCCGCGCGCGGGCAGGCGCACCTGGAACCCGGCGTTGGCAAAACTGTCGGCGATGTGCGAGAAGTCTGCACCCGCCAATGCTCGCACCTCATCGTCGAGCCGCTTGTCCATCGCTGCCTGCATCACACCGGCTCCGTCGTTGAAGAAGCAGCCTCGGACAGAGCCCATACATCGAGCACCGCCAGTTCAAGGTTCTGCTGTTCGCCGGTCGCGGCCATGCGGGCATCGACCTTGAGCTTGTTGATGAGCGCCGCCACGATCCCTGCCGGGTCCTGCGCGGCCTTGATGGCTGCGGGTGCCTGCTGCAGCACGCGCATCAACAAGCGCTGCTGCGCACGCCGCAAGGCCTGGAGCGCATGGTCGCGCAAGGGTTCCTGCGTCGCGCTGGCCGGCGCATGCGTCAGCACGCGCTCCAGTCCGTCGATGCCCGCCTGGCGGCGCAACGCCATGCCGAGTTTCAGGAACTGCGTCAGGCTCATGCTGTCCGGACGCGGCACCGAGAGGCCGGCAAAGAGGAAGTCGGCGATGCCCTCGATCGCCTCGACGGTCTCGCAGGCCTGGACGAAGGATTCCGGCATGCCGGCGACCGGCAAGGACGCGGAAGCAAGCGGCGCCAAATCCTGCACCGCCTGCGGCTGGCCGAAGAGCGCGGTCAGCTCCGCCAGCGCGCCGGACTCGCGCAGCTCCTGCTCAGGCACCGACAGCACGCCCTGGATCACCGCCTTCTGCAGCGTACGCGCGTGCTGGTCGACGGCCAGCGAAACCTCGCGCGGCACCTGCAGCGCATGCTCGTCGAGCACACTGAACACCGGCGCGAGGTTCAGCGCCGCCCACGCCTGCGCCCACGCGCAGATGACGTCGGTTTCCTTCACACCGCGCGTTTCCGCGATTTCCGCCATCATCACCGGGCCGCAGCGGTTGACCGATTCATTGGCCAGCACGGTGGCCAGGATCGCATTGGCCAGCGGATGCTCCAGCGGGTTGCGGGTTGCGACCAGCGCATGCGGGAAATACGGCGTCAGCATGCTCCTGGCCCAGGCGAACTGGACCAGGTTCAGTTCCGACAACATGCGCTTGTAACGGTTCTTCACGTTCGCCACGACCACCGCCAGTTCCGGCGTCGTCAGGCCGCGGCCTTCGTTCTTGCGGGCTACCAGTTCCGCCGCCGTCGGCAACTGCTCCAGCTTGCGCGAGACGACACCTTCCGCTTCCAGCCGCGCGATCAGCGCCGCGTAACTATCATGCACCGCGGGGTCGAACTGCGCCTGCGCTTCCCGCACCAGCAGGTGCGTCTGCAGCGCATTGTCACGCAGCACCAGGCGCACGATGTCGGGCGTGATGTCGTTGAGCAGGCGGTTGCGTTCCTCCGCGGCCAGCTTGCCGGCATTGACTTCGGCATCGAGCCAGATCTTGACGTTGACTTCGTGGTCGGAGCAATCCACTCCGGCGGAATTGTCAATCGCATCCGTGAAGATACGCCCGCCCTTCATCGCGAATTCGATGCGCCCCGCCTGCGTCGCGCCAAGGTTGCCGCCTTCAGCCACTACCCTGCAGCGCAGTTCCCGTCCATCCACACGGATCGCATCGTTCGCCCTGTCCTTGACCTGCTCATGCGACTCGGTCGACGCCTTGATATAGGTGCCGATGCCGCCGTTATAGAACAGGTCCACCGGTGCGAGCAGGATGGCGTGCAGCAATTCCTCCGGCGCCAAGCTGCTTGCTTCGATGCCCAGCGCGGCGCGTGCCTGCGGCGACAATTCGATGCTGCGCGCGGAACGCAGCCAGACGCCGCCGCCTTCGGAGATCAATGCCTTGTCATAGTCATCCCAGGAGGAACGCGGCAGTGCGAACATGCGCTGGCGTTCGTAGAAGGATTTTTCCACGTCCGGATTGGGATCGATGAAGATGTGGCGGTGGTCGAACGCCGCCACCAGTTTCAGCTGGCGCGACAGCAGCATGCCGTTGCCGAACACATCGCCGGACATGTCGCCCACGCCGACGGCCGTGATCGGCGTGGTGTTCAGGTCGTGGCCCATCTCATGGAAGTGGCGTTTCACCGCTTCCCACGCGCCCTTCGCCGTGATGCCGAGCTTCTTGTGGTCGTAGCCGTTGGAGCCGCCGGAGGCAAACGCATCGCCCAGCCAGAAGCCGCGCTTGACGGCGATGCTGTTGGCGATGTCCGAGAAGGTAGCCGTGCCCTTGTCGGCCGCGACCACGAGGTAAGGATCGGCATCGTCGTAGCACACCGTCTGCGGCGGCGGCAGCACTTCGCCGCGCACGCGGTTGTCGGTGACGTCCAGCAGGCCGGCGATGAACAGGCGGTACACGGCCTCGCCTTCCGCCGCCGCCACTTCGCGCGTCGCATCCTTGGGCATCATCTTGCAGACGAATCCGCCCTTGGCGCCCGCCGGCACGATCACGGCGTTCTTGACCATCTGGGCCTTGACCAGGCCGAGCACTTCGGTGCGGTAGTCTTCCATGCGGTCGGACCAGCGCAGGCCGCCGCGCGCCACCGGGCCGCCTCGCAGGTGCACGCCTTCGAAGCGGCGCGAGAACACGAAGATCTCGCGGTACGGCCGCGGCTGCGGCAACAGCGCGAGCTGGCTGCTGTCGAACTTGAAGATGATGGTGTCGCCCGCCTGCCCGGCCTGGAAGTAGGAGGTGCGCAATGTGGCCAGCATCAGGTCGGCGATCGCGCGCAGGATGTTTTCCGTGTCCGCGTGATTGACGTCGGTCACGCGCTGCTTGAAGGTCGACAAGGTGGTGGTGCCGAACGCGCGCTGCTCCGCCGACAAGGACGGATTGAAGCGCACCAGGAAAGCTTCCACCAGCGTGCGCACATGGTCCGGCTGGGTCTTGAGCCGCTCGGCCATGTAGCGCAGGCTGAAGCGGCAGCCGGCCTGGCGCCAGTAACTGGCGTAGGCCCGCACGAGCTGCACTTCCCGCATCCGCAAGCCCGCCTCGACCACCAGCGCATTCATGCGGCCGTCTTCGGCTTCGTCATTGAATAGCGACTCGAACAACTCCTGCGCCGCCTGCGCGACATGCGGCTTGGCCAGCTTGACGGCACTTTGCGCATCGACCGACAGGCTCGACACGAAGAAGCGCGAACCGTCCGGCGCGGGAATGGCATGGGTGCGCTCGCGCAGGATGGACACGCCGGCATTCTGCAGCGCCGGCAGGATGGACGACAGGGGCGGCACCGTATTGACCGAATGCAGGCGGATGGTGACAACGTCGCTCGCGCCGATCTCGATGCGCACCTTCACGCGCGAAGGCTGCGGGTTGCCAAGCAGCGTGCACAGGTCGCGGTAGCCGACTTGCGGTGACACACCATTGATGTAATCCGTTGGCAGGCTTGCACGCAGCTTGCGCAACGTTCGCCGCAATTCGATGTCGTCGGTGGTATCGACCAGGCTGTCGAAGGCGTTGTGCCAGCCTTCCAGCACCCCGAGCAGCGGCTGCTGGATATCGCCGTCGAGATCGAGCGCCATGTTGGCGCCGTTGGCGATCAGGTAGACGCGGGCCAGCGGGCCGTCCGCCAGCAGGGTCTGCACGCGCACGTCGCGTGCGCCGGAGATCGTGCGCAGGGTCTGGGCCAGCATTTCCTGCGAATGCGTGCCGTAGCGCTCGCGCGGCATGTAGACCAGCGCGTTCAGGTGGCGGCCATAAACGTCGCGCCGCGCGAACACCTTCGCGCGCGGCTGCTTGTAAAGAGCGACCACCGCGCCGCACACGCCGGCCAGCCAGGCCGGATCCGCTTCCATCACCTCGGTGCGCGGCAGCGACTCCAGGATTTCCAGAAACTTCTCGGCGCGGAAGCCCTCGGTGCGCACGCCCGCCAGGGTCAGCACCTGCTTGATGCGGACGCGGGCAAACGGCTGCTGCGGCAGCGTGCTTGCGGTCGCCGAGCGCGAGAACAGGCCGACGAAGCAATGCTCGCCGAGCACACTGCCCTGGCTGTCCGCATCGCGTACGCCGATGAAGTCCAGTTGCTGGTCGCGATGCAGCGTGGACTGCACGTCGGCCTTCACCACCGACAGCGTCTCCTTGCGCGCCGCCAGCGTATCGAAATCGCCGGGAATGCCCGCCAGGCAGTTGCCGTAGACGGGATGGCTCTTGTCCTTGAGCACGCCGATCGCACTGCCCGGCTCGCGCACCAGCTCGCGCTGGCCGCTTACCACGTGATAGCGCGCGTAGCCGAAGACTTCGAAGCCTTCGTTCCTGGCCCATTCGAGGAAGGCCGCGACTTCCGGCCCATTGGCATCGCGCGCCGCGGCGGCGGCGCCGACCTCGGACATCTTCGCCTTCAATGCCTCGGCGTCCTGCCGTACCACTGCGGCGTCGCCGGCCGCCATGCGGATATTCGATTGCAACGCCTGCAGGTCTTGTGCGGCGAGCTCTTCCGCCATCAGGCACAACACGTAGGATTCGGGCGCGCCGGCGCCGTTACCCACCTTGCCGGCGCGGACGATGCTGCCGTCGCCATTTCGCTCGACGGAAAGCACGGCGTTGAGCACCGCGCGCGAAGGCAGGCGCATGCGGCGCATCGCCATCACCATGGAATCCACGAGGAAAGGCATGTCCGGGTTCAGGATCAGCAACGCGGTCGCCCTGACGCCCCGGTCGTCGGCATAGGTTAGGGTCTCGATGCGGCAGCCCTCCTGCGGCGTCCACTGCGCCAAGCGGGAGAAACCCTCCCACAGCGAGGACGCCAGGCAATCGAAGGTAATGCCAGCGAGGTCTTCTTCTTCGAGGGAATTGAGCCAGGCGCGGATCAGGGATTCGGTGGCGGGTGCGGGTTGATCGATTCCGGCAAGGACGCGTTCCAGGGTTTGGTCACGCAGGTCTTGGACTTGTTGGGTCATACGCTTCTCCAGAAATGTGGTTGCAAGTTTGCGCCGCCTCGCCCGCGCTGTCTTGCAGCGCCGCGACACCGATTTACATCGGCACGGCACACGTGCTGCCCTTGTGGGGCCCGTAGGTGAATACTAACGATGGATGCACCGTCTGAAATTCTTAATTTCCGCCGATTGCTGAAGCTTATTCATGATGCCGCGGGGAAGCTGTTGGAGAACGGAAATCCTTCTTTCATCATAGACCGCGGAACGGAGTTTGCCTCCCATTGCAGAACAAGAAGTTGATACGGATGAAGGGGAACCGAAAAATCTCCGCGGGATGCGGCAATGCGATTCGCTTAAGGGGGCAAGGTAAAGGGATCATCCCGGTGAAGGCCGGGATCCAGCGGCGTTGAGGGATTGAAGAAGGACGGCCTGCCCCGGAACGGGGTTCCAGGCTAGCGAACACGATGGCACGTGTCTAATGAAAGGGTGTAGGGTGGGTAGAGCGAAGCGAAACCCACCGAGATGCCTCCTGCTGGTCGCAAGGTGGGTTTCGCTGCGCTCTACCCACCCTACGATCCTCTATCCTAGGGGTACAGACGTATGGAATTCACGTCATTGTTCTGGTTGTCGACGTTTGAAATGCCATTGGCCGGGGGTTGGTTTGCCCCGGCGGATACTGAATCCGCGGTATCCACGCTTTCCCCTCGGGACCGGTTGCTCTCCCCTACCGTCAGTGCGTCATCGAGCGCGATGATTTCCTTGAGCAGGGCACGTGATTTTTCGGTCTGCAGCGCCGGCATTCTCTCCGCAAGGGCCAGGACTTTTTCCCTCAGGTGTCTTCTCATCTCCGCATCGAACCAGTCGATATGCTTTTTGTAGTACGGGAGATTGATCAATAACTTGTAGGGTTCGTCAGGACAGGTTTGATACCAGTCGACCACGTTCTTCCACAAAGTTCTGCACCTGGAATGGCGCTTGAATTCTTGTTCGTAGGACTGGAGCTTCGGGACCATTCTTGGCAGGCGCTCCAGAGCCAAGAGATTGACGTTCTCGAGCTTGCATCCGATAAGGTCGGAAAAACCCTCGCACCGCTCAAGTTCAATTGGCCCTTTGAAGCTGCAGCTGTGGAACGGGGATTTGTTAAACTTAGCATGGCTGAAATCTCCCCCGTCAAACTCGACCTCCTCGCAGCGCAAGTTAACCTTTGCGAAGCGCCATGAAGCGTTCCTGATGGTGATTTTATTTATCTGCGCCGGAGCCTCTGAACCTGCTTCGCCAAAGTTGATGTCCTCAAACTCGCCCCCTTCGATACAAGCATTGGACAAGTCCGCGCGTTGAAAACTGCTGCTGCGGACGTTGCACTCGCTTATTTTCGCGTCACCGAGCTTGGCATCGGCAAGAATCCAACAAGTCAGGTCACAAGCTTCGAACTTAGCGCGTTCCAGCTTTGTTCCAATCATTGTCACTCCTGTTGCTGTGCTGAAATGCATTCCAACATCACTCAAGTCCGCATCGGAAAAGTTGACGTTATTAAGGACCGCATCGATGATCCTTGCATCTTGCATTATTGCTTCGCTGAAATCGCAGTTCTCCATTCGGACGTTTTTGAAAAGCAGCCGGCTCAGATTCATTCCGCTAAGGTTCAGATCTTCGCGATCCGTACCCTTGAAGTCCACGTTCTTAAACTCCGTACGATGCCCATTCACGATCTCGTTTATAAATTGCTCTCTCGTAGTGATCTGCTCCCGATCTTGCACCCGGACATGCATGTCGCCGGGTTGATTGACGATGTTCTTCCCAATGTCGAACCTGAGCACTTCTCACTCCTTACGCATAATTGATGACGTTGAAACCATTGTCGGACCCCGCCGGCAGACCTTGCCGACTTGTCGTACTCCATGTCCCCATCCGCGCAAACATAAGCGCACGGCGACGACGGGCAAATTCCCTTTCAAAATTCTGGCTGTTGTTCGTCAGATCGAACCATTCTCTGTAGCACTCGTTAAGCAACATCCTTATGTCGCGATCTGGTTCGGTCTTCAGTTTTTCAGATATCCGCTCCAGCATCCAACACGCGAGCGGGCCGCAAGCGTTCGTCGTTCTAAGCTGCATCGGATACCCGCAATACACCGTATTGGTTCTTTTGATCTGCCCGCCCGAGAATTGCTCAAGCTTATCGAGATAGCCACTGACTTCTACCTCATCCCGATCATTCAGTTTGGGAGCATTCGTATCGCAAATGTAGTAGACAGGGGTATCACCGCGCGTATCGGCAATGGCACCCATCCAATGATTACCCGTATTCAGTATCGCCAGCGTCGGCTTGGGCGCCTTCGCCGCTCTCGCGATAAAGTCGCTGAACGCGCGTTGCAGGTCGAGATCTCCGGCTCTTACTGCATTTGCATCCAGACTATCCGAATGCAAATGTTTGAACGCCAGAACACCTTTAGCGAGGCACACTTGAAGTCCGATTGTGTGCATCCAAAAGGAAACCGTCCCCATGATTTCATCTTGACTAGTGAAACGGTGAGGATTGACCAGAAAATAGTCTGCTCTATGTTCAGGCGGGATGTTGCTTAACTCTTCGTTCTGCAGTAGCTCTGCGAGAAAGGGATCGACAAACCAAGCGAGCAGCTCGTTGTTCAAATTCTCCCAGGCGCCCCGCGAGGATACCTCTGCCTTCCTGATCAATCGCGCCATCTCATTTGTTCTCATCTCCACTTCATGCTCGACCATTTCCCGAGTGACCGGGTCCGCTTCGAGCTTTTCCTCATCACCCGGCGCCTGGGACTGCATGCCTTCGATGCCGGCGGTAACCACGTCCTCGTGACTGATCTCCGGTGGGGTTGCGTGGACGTGCACCGAGAGACAGTCTGTCGGCGTCGTCGCGGGGTCGAAAGGGCTGGCCTTGATCGGGATGGACGGGATTTCGCGGCGCTCATAGCCTTCTTCCGCGACCTCATCCTCCGTGGAGTCGTCGTGTGTGGGCCTCTCTACGGGTTTGTTGGAGTTGCTGGTCTTGATCTCGCGGCGGAATGCCGAATTCGGCTTTTCAGGTTTGATGCCGGGTGTGCCGGTTCTCGGCGGGGCCACGTTGCGTTTAGCGTCGCGCTCGGCATTGGCAAGCGTACTTGCTGTGTTCCAGCACGAGTTGAATGGATTGCACACGTTTGTGATGAAGCCCGGCATGTCACGTCCTTTAGGGAGAGGTGCTTCGAGGGGAACTGCTTGGGAGAGCAGCCCGGCCGCGCCGTGGCATGCTTGGTCGGGGATGCTAGAAGGGGTGGGCTCGGACGCCAAGAATTGTTATCCGAGGGGCGGAGTTAGTAATACTTGGCGGGATGCGCAGGTGCTTGGATGCCGCTGTTCAGGTCATCCCGGCGAAAGCCGGGATCCGGTGCCTTGCATGCGTCTGCTGACGCCACTGGATTCCTGCATTCGCAGGAATGACGTCCGCTATGTGCGGACTCAGGTGAACGGAAATCCCACAAGCCGGTGGGGCTTGTGGGATTTCCGGATGAAACACGATCAGTTGAAGTTGTACTTCGCCGACAGGTTGATGCGGCTCATGTCGCCATCCTCGCCAGCCAGTGTGGTGCGGCGGCCGAAGATGTATTCGGTGCCGATGTCCACGCCCTTGACCGGGTTCCAGATGAAGCCGAGGTGTGCCTGCCACAGCTTGCGGTTGATGCCGAAGCGGCCGCTGTCGAGGCCGTTGGCGCGCGCAAAGCGGGTGTACTCGTTCTCGTAGTTCTTCTGTGCCCCGAGGGCGGCGTTGAAGCGCAGCGAGTCGGAAGCCTTGTGCTGGTAGCCGAGCACCACGCCGAGCGACTTCTCCATCAGGATACGGTCGGCGGCGGCGTCGTAGAAGGCGCCTTCGATGTAGTTGAAGTAGCGGCCGATGCCGTTGCCGCCGGTAATGCCCCAGGTCATGAAGTCGTCGCCGAAGGTCTTGACCAGGCCGCTTGCCGCCAGACCCCAGCCGCGGCGCGACTGGTTGATGCCGGCGCCGTCCTTCACGCGGTGCTCATGGCTGAGCGCACGCACGCTGGCTGCGCCCCAGTCGAAGCCCTTGTCCCATCGCGCGACGAGGTCAGGCACGCGCGAGAAGCCGGCGGTGGTGACGGTTCCGGTGTTGTCGAGCACATAGCTGGCCGAGTTTTCGATCGCGCCGGTGAACGCGCCCATGCTCGCGGTCTTGTAGGTGTAACGGACTTGCGGCTGGCGGATGAAGGTGGAGCCGATGGGGCCGTTGAAGTCCACGGTTTCCGGCGAGTTGTCGAGGTCCATGAAGGTGGACCAGGTCTGGCCGGCGAGGAAACCGCCAACCTGGCCGTAGGCATGGCGCAGGCGGAAGTTGTAGCTGTTGGTCCCCTGCTGTGTGTAGATGTTGCCGATGGTGCCGTAGACGGCGGAGTTGCCGGTGCGCGGGTCGTTGTTGAAGTCGCCTTCGATCTTGATGCCGATCGGACCGTAGGGCGACGGGGTGCTGGCTTCGATGCCGAAGCGCGAGGTGCGCGCATGGACGAAGTTGCGGCCGCTGCGGTTGGCCTGCGCCGATCCCTTCAGCGGAACGTAGGGCAGGAAGCTGGCGTAGTCGATGTCGGTGTTGTCGCCCTTGAACTCGTGCACCATGTTCAGCTCGGCAAAGCCGTACACGCGCAGCGAGGTGTCGGAATTGGGCAGGCGGAAGGAGTTCGGGATGTCGCCCAGGACGACGGCGTCCTTGGCGCGCATTTCCACCTGCTCGACGCGGTCGGCGAGCGCGGCGGTGGAGGTTTCCTGCTTCTGCGACTTCAGCGCCTCCAGCTCGGCGCGCAGCTTGCGCATTTCGTTGCGCAGTTCTTCGAATTCCTTCGCGGTTTGCGCCTGCGCCGGAATGGCGGCGGCGAACATGAGTGCGATGGATGCGGTCAAGGTTGTGAGTTTGAATTGCATTCTTGTTTTCTCCCCTAAAAGGATTGTTTGATTCGTCTTATCTTGCTTAGCGTGCCGTATAGGCGATCTGGCCAAGGAAGGCGCGGATACGCTCGTTGCGGGCGTTGCTGAAGAATTCCGCCGGCGGCGCTTCCTCCAGGATCTGGCCCTTCTCGAAGAAGATCACGCGGTCGGCGACTTCGCGGGCGAAGCCCATTTCATGCGTGACGATGATCATGGTCATGCCGGAACGCGCGAGGTCTTTCATGACGTCGAGCACTTCCTTGATCATCTCCGGATCGAGCGCGGAGGTCGGCTCGTCGAACAGCATCACCTTCGGCTGCATCGCGAGCGAACGCGCGATGGCCACCCGCTGCTGCTGGCCGCCCGAGAGCTGGTGCGGATACTTGTGCGCATGCGCCGACATGCCCACTTTCGCCAGCAGTGCCTTGGCCGCCTCTTCCGCCTGGGCGCGGGTCACGCCGCGCAGGCGCCGGGGCGCAAGCGTGACGTTGTCCATCACCGTCAGGTGCGGAAAGAGGTTGAAGCTCTGGAACACCATCCCGACTTCGCGCCGCACGGCATCGATGTGCTTCAAGTCATCGTCGAGGACGATGCCGTCGATGACGATGCGGCCGGAATCGTGCGTCTCCAGCCGGTTCAGCATGCGCAGGAAGGTCGATTTGCCGGAGCCGGAAGCGCCGATGATGACGGTCACTTCGCCCTGGTAGAACTTCGTCGACACATCCTTGATCACGTGGAACTGACCAAAGTGCTTGTTGATGTTTTCCGCGATGATGAGCGGTTCCTTCTCTGCCATGTTCATCCTTCTGCTCCGCTCAATGGTGGCGTTCCACATCCAGTTGCCGTTCGATCGCACCGGAGATCTGGGTCAGCACGGTGGTCAGGATCAGGTAGATGGTTGCGGTCGTAATGAATACCGGGATCGGCTGGAAGGTGGCCGACTGAATGCGGTTGCCGATGTTCGACAACTCGACCACGCCGATCACATAGGCCAGGCTCGAATCCTTGAGCAGCGACACGATGTTGTTCACCAGAGGCGGCAGCGCAATGCGGAACGCCTGCGGGAAAACCACGTCGCGGAAGGTCATGAAAGGCGTCAGCCCGAGCGAGCGTGCGGCTTCGGTCTGGCCCTTGTGCACGGCCAGGATGCCGGCGCGGATCGCCTCGGCGTTGTAGGCGCCGACATTGAATGCCAGTGCCACGACGGCCGAATTGAAGTCCGACAGTTGCAGGCCGGGCACCAGCGCGGGCAGCGCCAGGAACACGAACAGCACCTGCACCAGCAGCGGCGTGCCGCGGATCACCCAGATGTAGAAGTCGGCAAGCAGCCGCAGCGGAAGGAACCTCGACAGTTTGCCCAGTGCGGCGAGTACGCCGAGCGCGATGCCGATGATGCCCGACACCACGGTCAGCATGACGGTGGTCTTGGCCCCCTCGGCGAACTGTTCTGCGTTGGAACCGATCGGTTCCGGCAGCCAGCTCATCGGGATGGCCATCAACCACAGGAAGGCGAACAGGCCCGCCACGGAAATGGCGATGGACACTGCGCTGCGCTTCTCGCGCGACCACTCGGCCGGCAACAAACTGATTGCTGATTTCACCGCTGTCTCCTTGCTCGATACCGATGCCTGCGCTTACTGCTGGCAGCGGATATCTTCCTTCATGTATTTTTCGGACAGCGTCTTGTAGGTGCCGTCGGCCATGACTTCGGCCAGCGCCTTGTCGACTGCGGCGGCGAGCGAGGTATTACCCTTCTTGACCGCGGTCGCGACCTTTTCCACGAACAGATAGCCGCCGGTCTTGAGCGGTGCGTTCGGATTGTTCTCGATCACGTTCTTGACGACGAAACGGTCGCTCACCCAGGCGTCGACACGGCCGTTCATCAGCGCGGCACGGGCATCGGTGTCTTGCGGGAAGTTCTTCACTTCCTTCACGTTGGGCAGCTTCCTGACGTTTTCCATGTAGGTCGAACCGGTCTGCACGGCGACGGTTTTACCGGCCAGCATCTCGGGCGTGCGGATCGAGCCGTCGCGCGAGACGATCACGCCGCCGCTGCAGTAGTGCGGATTGGTGAAGGTGACGGCCTTGGCGCGCTCTTCGGTGATGCCGAAGGAAGCGATCACCATGTCCCAGCGGTCCTGGCGCAGGCCGGCCAGCAGTGCGTCGAAGGACAGCGCCTTCCACTCGACCGCCAGGCCCATCTTCTTGACCATGGCTTCGGCCAGTTCGACTTCGAAGCCGGTGAGCTTGGAGCCCTGGAAGTAGTTGAACGGGGGGTAGGCGCCTTCGGTGGCGACAATGATCTTGCCGCTCGCCTTGATTTCTTCGAACGTGCGGGCCTGTGCCGTCATGCCGACGACCAGCCCCGCCACAACGACCAGCAGGTGCTTGATGCTCTTCATGGATGTGTTCCTCCGGGTTGGATGGGTTGTTTGCTTTTTCTTTTCAAGTCGGGTTGCCGCCGAGCGGGCCGCGTGGGTATTGGACCAGTTACGGCAAGGTGGTCAAACCACCATCGCGACGGGTTCTTGAAAAATTGCGACATCGAAAGCGGTGACTTTCCGATATCGAAAAGGCGCGCGATCTTAACCTGCGGCGGCTTGAAGAAAGATCGGAAGTGAGGTGGCGGGAAAAAACAAAATTCGGTCGGACGACCTAATTTTGCCCGCATTTTCGGCGAACGCTGCCAGCTGATCGGCTGCAAAGCCAGTATCCACGCGGGTTTGCGCCCGGTTCGCCTGCCTTGCGGCAAAACGATTCCGGAACGCAATTAAAGATGCAGAAAAAATACAGTTTTCTCAGTTCTGGAAATCGTAGAGGCGGGGCAAGCCCAGAATCGTTGTCAGTTCGTCCAGTGCAGTCTGCACTTCCAGGGCCAATGCGGGGTCGCCGAGATCGGCCGGCGCGAGGCGGTCACGGTAATGCTTGCCGACCCAGGCCACCAGCTTCTGGTACAGCGCGTCGGTCATGATCACGCCCTGGTGCATGGCTGCCGCCTCGCCGTGCGTCAGTGCCACGCGCAGCCGCAGGCAGGCCGGGCCGCCGCCGTTGCGCATGCTCTGGCGCAGGTCGAAGCTGATCAGTTCGTCGATCGGACCGCCGCTGGCGACGAGTCCGTCCAGGTAACGTGCCACTGCCGGGTTCTCCTGGCACTCCTGCGGCACCACCAGCGCCATCCTGCCATCCGGCTTGCTCAGCAACTGACTGTTGAACAGGTAGCTGTTCACCGCGTCCTCCACCGAGACATCGGCCGCGGACACGCGCACCGGGCATAGTTCGGCCTCGACGCCGGCCATTGCCTGACGCAATGCGGCCATCGTCACCCTCTCGTCGACGAAGGCTTGCTCGTGATAGAACAGGACGTTGCCGTTGCCGACCGCGATCACGTCGTTGTGAAACACGCCCTGGTCGATCGTTTCCGGATGTTGCTGGATGAAGACGGTACGCTGTGCGTCGAGGCCGTGCAGGCGTGCCACCGCCTGGCTCGCTTCCAGCGTCTGCCGTGCCGGGAAACGCCTGGGCGCCGGCGCTTCCGGATCGAATTCCACGCGGCCGTACACGAACATCTCGACGCCGGGTGCGCCGTGATCCGCGCACAGGCGGGTGTGATTGGCTGCGCCTTCGTCGCCGAAGGCGGGCGTCGCGGGCAGCGCGTCGTGCACCGCGAAGTGCTTTTCATCGCCGAACAGGGCGCGCAGGGTGCGCGCGGTCTGCGCATGCTCGAAGGAGCGATGCAGCTTGTTGTTCAGGTTGGCCACGGTGAAATGCGCGCGGCCGTCGGCGGTATCGGCAGATGGGCTGACCGTCGCCGCGTTGGCCGTCCACATCGGCGAGGCGGAATAGGCGCCGGCCAGGATCACCGGTGCTTCCCTGGCGGCACGGGCGATCACATCGGCATCGCTGCCCGTGAAGCCGATGCTGCGCAGCAGGTGAAAATTGGGGCGCGCTTGCGGCGGCAGCAGCGCCTGCGCAAATCCGCGCGCAGCCAGTGCGCGCATCTTGGCCAGCCCTTGCAGCGCGGCTTCCTTCGGGTTGGACACGCTGTTGACG
>NZ_DASRXF010000043.1:0-27764 GCF_035654295.1 Noviherbaspirillum sp.
GTGATCAGCGAACCCCAGAAGTGGATCTTGCCGCGGGTTTCGTTGTACATGAAACCCGTCCACTTCGGACCCCAGTAGTAGAAACCGGCGAACAGCGCGAACAGCGAGCCGGCCACCAGCACGTAGTGGAAGTGCGCCACCACATAGTAGGTATCCTGCATCTGGATGTCGATCGGGGTCACGGCCAGGATCAGGCCGGTGAAGCCGCCCATCGTGAACACGAAGATGAAGCCGACTGCGAACAGCATCGGGGTTTCGAAGGTCATCGAACCCTTCCACATCGTCGCGATCCAGTTGAACACCTTCACGCCGGTCGGCACGGAGATCAGCATGGTCGCGTACATGAAGAACAGCTGCGCGGTCACCGGCATGCCGGTGGTGAACATGTGGTGCGCCCACACGATGAACGACAGGATCGCGATCGATGCCGTTGCGTACACCATCGATGCATAGCCGAACAGCGGCTTGCGCGAGAACGCCGGGATGATCTGCGACACGATACCGAAGGCCGGCAGAATCATGATGTACACCTCGGGGTGGCCGAAGAACCAGAAAATGTGCTGGTACATCACCGGGTCACCGCCGCCGGCGGCATTGAAGAAGGAGGTGCCGAAGTGGCGGTCGGTCAGCGTCATGGTGATGGCGCCGGCCAGCACGGGCATCACGGCGATCAGCAGGTAGGCGGTGATCAGCCAGGTCCAGCAGAACATCGGCATCTTCATCAGCGTCATGCCGGGGGCACGCATGTTGAGGATGGTGACGATGATGTTGATGGAACCCATGATCGACGACGCGCCCATGATGTGCATCGCGAAGATGCCCATGTCCATGCCGATGCCCATCTGGGTCGACAGCGGAGCGTACAGCGTCCAGCCCGCAGCGGTCGCGCCGCCGGGCACCAGGAAGGATGCCGCCAGCAGGATGGCAGCCGGGGGCAGCAGCCAGAACGAGAAGTTGTTCATGCGGGCGAACGCCATGTCGGATGCGCCGATCTGCAGCGGAATCATCCAGTTGGCGAAGCCGACGAAGGCCGGCATGATCGCGCCGAACACCATGATCAGGCCGTGCATGGTGGTCAGCTGGTTGAAGAACTCCGGCTGCACCAGTTGCAGGCCGGGCTGGAACAGCTCGGCACGGATCATCAGTGCCAGCACGCCGCCCGACAGCAGCATGATGAACGAGAACCACAGGTACAGCGAACCGATGTCCTTGTGATTGGTGGCGTACAACCAGCGCTGCCAGCCGTGCGGATGGTCGTGCGCGTGGTCGTGAGAGTGATCGTGTGCGTGATCAACTGCGGTGGTCATCTCAATCTCCTAATTCAATTACTTGCGCGCAGCCAGCACTTCAGCCGGTTGAACAATGTTTTCCTGGGCCTTGTTGGACCAGTTGTTGCGGGTGTAGGTGATCACGGCAGCGAGTTCGGTGTCGGACAGCTGCTTGAACGGAGGCATGCCCTTGCGGCCATGCACCACAACCTTGATTTGTTCTGCACGCGGACCGTTCACCACCGGCGAGCCGTCGAGGGCCGGGAACGCTCCCGGAACACCCTTGCCGGTTGCCTGGTGGCAGGCCACGCAGTTGGCGGCGTAAACCTGCGCGCCACGCTGCTTGAGTTCATCCACGGTCCAGGTCTTGTTCGGATCGTCAGCCTTGGCTGCCATTTCCTTCTTCTTGCCCTCGACCCACTTCGTGTATTCCTCGTCGGTCACGACATTGACCACGATCGGCATGAAGGCGTGCTCCTTGCCGCACAGTTCGGCGCACTGGCCGCGGTAGACGCCGGTCTTTTCCGCACGGAACCAGGTGTCGCGCACAAAGCCGGGAATCGCGTCCTGCTTCACGGCAAATGCCGGGATCATCCAGGCGTGGATCACGTCGTTGGCGGTCAGCACCAGACGAACCTTCTTGTTGACCGGAACGACAACCGGGTTGTCGACTTCGATCAGGTAGTTGTCGTTGGTGATGCTGGCCGGGTTGATGACCTGTTCGCGCGGCGTGGACAGCGCGGAGAGGAAGGAAATGCCTTCACCTTCACCCTTCAGGTAGTCGTAGCCCCACTTCCACTGCATGCCCGTCACCTTGATGGTGAGGTCGGCATTGGAGGTATCTTTCATCGCGACGACGGTCTTGGTGGCCGGCAGCGCCATGCCGATGACGATCAGGAACGGGACGACCGTCCAGGCGATCTCGACGGCGGTGCTTTCGTGGAAGGTCGCCGGCTTGTGGCCGACGGATTTGCGGTGCTTGAAGATGGAATAGAACATCACGCCGAACACCGCGACGAAGATCACCAGGCAGATGATCAGCATCAGGTTGTGCAGCGAATAGACTTCCTCGGCGATCTTGGTGACCGGTTCGTGGAAGGTTATCTGACGGTTTGCGGGACCGCCCGGGCTATCGTTGACCGCCCATGACGGCATGCCTGCCATCAGGAGCGACGCACCGAGCATCAGGGAGTGAAGGCGCTTCGCAAGTTTCATATTTTCCTCAAAAGCCAAAATTGGAATTCTGTTTATATCTATGCCACGCAAGCGCGCCTTTCAGCTCCAGCGCAAGCTCGCGTCGTTTCCATTCTGTCAAAAACCGGCCGATTTCGACCTTGGTGCCGTTCGCCTCCAAACGCACCAGCCCGCTGCTGCCCGACACGGGCGGCTCGACGCGCGTGAGGCGCGGATCCAGCCTGAATTGTCGGACATGCTCCACCTGGATGACTTCCACCAGCAGGCAGTTCTCTTCGAGTGCGATATGTTCCCTGTCCGTCGCATGACGAGCATACAACAAAAAGGCAACTCCTACTCCAAACTGCTCAATCAGCGCAAATCCAAGGACGTACCAGGCACCGGAAGCAGCAAAAAATATCGCGACCAGCAATGATGTCGTGCATACCGCGAAATAGGTCAAGCCGAGCTGTCGCGGTGTCAGTGAGCAATTGCGCTTCAACATCCATTCGCGAGTGACCATGATGGTTGCCTCAAGACGGCTGCGAAGCGGCGCGCTCCCTGCGCAAAACCACGGAAGTATAAGTCGGAACTTGGATGGTTATCAAGGGGAAAAATGTCCTACAAAATCGTGCGAACGCAGGCGTGGCGCGGCTCTGCAACAGAGGGAAACCACTACATGCATTGTCATTCAGGCCACTCTGCGCGCGGACTTCGGCTGACATCGCAACGGACTTTGTCTGTCAGATGAACGAGGCTGCGCAGGCCGCGCTACTGGCGCCTGCGCGGAAGGTCCAGCCTGATGATCGCTTCGCCGGCCGCGGTCCTGGTCGGCGCCGGACGGAAGGCGTGCCCGTAGACCACTTCGAAGGTCAACGGGATCTTGCCGTCCGGACGGCGGCAGGCATCCAGTGCACCAAGCAGCCGCGCCCAGTCGCCGCGTCCATACAAGCCGCGCCGGCGCGTGAGCAGCGGATTGCCTCCCCACGCACGCACATCAGCCAGCAGCTTATCGGTGGACTCATAGGTGACGGTAATGGTTTCCATATCCATCACCGGCGTGGAGAATCCGGTATTGACGAGCATGTCCCCGAGGTCATGCATGTCGACGAAGTTCAGGGTATGGGGCGTGGCGTCGATCCCCGAAAACGCGTCGCGGATTTCCTTGAAAGTATCGGGACCGAAACAGGAAAACATCAACAGCCCGTCGACCCGCAGCACCCTGCGCCACTCGGCGAACACGAGGTCGGGTTGCGGATGCCAGTGCAACGCGAGGTTGGACCAGATCAGGTCGGCGCTGGCGGTCGCACAGGGGAGCTGGGAAAAATCGCCGCACAGTTGTCCGGCACCATCCTCAGGCCTGGCGCCCATCTTTCTCGGCAGAAGCTTCCCGAGCAGGCGCGTCATCGATGTCGCCGCGGCCGAGCGGCCCTGACGGCCGACGGCGAGCAGGGCCTGGGAGGCGTCGACACCGACCAGGTGGGCCTGCGGGTACAACTCCTGCAAGGCGGTGAAATCCGCTCCTTCCCCGCAGCCGAGGTCGAGCACGCGCTCCGGCGCGATCTTCACCAGCGACAGGCGTTCGTGCATGCGCCCGGCCACTTCCCTGCGCAGGAAGTTCGAATCGGCAATCCTGTCCGGGCGGTCGAACAGACGGCGCACGGCGTGGAGGTCGATGGGCGCACTGAGGTTGGAAGCGGGTTGGGACGGCACGAGGAAATCCGGCGGGGCAATGAGATAATGCAGGCAGTTTACACGCTCGAGGATTTGCCTGCTCCATGTTCTCCCGGATGCGTCCGATGCTGCACCAGCTCCTGTCGGGGGCGCCGCGCGCGCTGCCCTCATCCTGCGCGCTGTGCGGCCAGGAAGAAGGCTCGGCCTTGTGCGGAACCTGTCGCATGCAGTTCTTTGCGGCAAGAAAGCCGCGCTGCGCGTGCTGCGGCATCGGACTGGCCAGCGCTGCCGACGCGCGTTGCGGCGATTGCGTCAAACAGCCTCCCGCCTTCGACGCGACCATCGTCGCGGCGGATTACGGCGCACCGGTGGACCGGCTGGTGCTTGCGCTGAAGTTCGGCAACCGGCTTGAGATCGCGCCGCTGTTTGCGCAGTTGCTCTTGCAGGCGGCAAAGGGATCGACAACGCCCGAAGTGCTGACCGCTGTTCCGCTCGGCCCGCAGCGGCTGTTGCAGCGCGGGTTCAACCAGGCGCTCGAAATCGCCAGGCCGCTCTCGCGCCGCCTGCGCGTAAAGCTCGACCCGCATCTCGTCGCGCGCCACAGGGAAACGCAGTCGCAATCGATGTTGCACCCCGACGAACGGCATAGGAATATCCGCAACGCCTTCGTCGTTCCCGCACGCGCAATGGACATGGTGCGCGGGCGCCACATCGGCGTCGTCGACGACGTGATGACGACCGGGGAGACGCTCAACGAGCTGGCGGCCACCCTCAAGCGTTTCGGCGCCGCGCGCGTCACCAACATCGTATTCGCGCGCACGCCGCAGCGATGAGTGAAGGAGCATGATTTGTTTCACGTTGTACTTGTCGAACCCGAAATCCCGCCCAACACCGGCAATGTCATCCGGCTGTGCGCCAACACCGGCGCGCAGCTCCACCTGGTCGAGCCGCTGGGCTTTCCGCTCGACGACGCGAAGATGCGTCGCGCTGGCCTCGATTACCACGACTACGCGACGATGAAGGTGCACCGGGGCTGGGAAGACTTCCTCGCAAGCGAGTGCCCCGACCCGGCCCGCATGTTCGCACTGACCACGCATGGCTCGACGCCGTTTGCCCAGGTAACATTCCGCCCGGGAGACGTGTTCGTCTTCGGATCGGAAACGCGCGGCCTGGCGCCCGCACTGCGGGAGTCGTTTCCGCCCTCGCAACGGATCCGGCTGCCCATGCGGCCGGAAAACCGCAGCCTCAACCTGTCGAACACCGTCGCCGTCGTGGTCTACGAGGCGTGGCGGCAAAACGGCTTTGCCGGCGGCGCCTGATTTTCTTTTACGCACTTATCCAACAAGGAACACCATGAATTTGCGCACTCTCTCGATCCTCGCCGCCGCCACCGTCTTCGGCGTCTCCGCCCACGCGCAGGATGCGAAGCTCAAAGACCTCCACATCACCAACGCGCATGCGCGGGCCACTGTCACCAGCCAGCAGGCGGGCGGTGCTTACGTGACGATCGAGAACAAGGGCAAGCTTGCGGACAAGCTGGTCGGCGCGAGCTCTCCTGTCGCGAAGAGCGTCGAAATCCATACGATGGCGATGGAAGGCAATGTGATGCGGATGCGCGAGGTGGGGCAGATCGACATCCCCGCCTCCGGCCGCCTGGACATGAAGCCCGGCGAAGGCTATCACCTGATGCTGATGGGACTGCGCCAGCCCTTGAAGGCCGGCGACAGCTTCCCGCTCACGCTGAACTTCGAGAAGGCGGGCAAGGCCGAGGTGAAGGTGAAAGTGCAGGAGAAGAAGGACAGCGGCCACGGCGGCATGCACCATGGCCACTGATGCGGCATCGGGCGTGATCAGGCGCCGTAGTGCCTGTACACCCTGGAGCGTCCGTCGGCCTCGATGAGCAGGACGTCGTACGAGTCCTTGCGCGACCCTTCCATCCCGGGCGAGCCCATGGGCATGCCCGGCACCGCTAGTCCGCGCGCCTTCGGCCGTTCGGCCAGCAGACGCTTGACCTCGGCCGCCGGCACGTGGCCTTCGAGTGCATAGCCGGCAACGACGCCGGTGTGGCAGGAGCCCAGCGCCTCCGGCACGCCATGCTTCTTCCGGTACGCCGAGGGATCCGGCACATCGGTCGCCTTGACGGTGAAACCGTTGGCGCGCAGGTGGTCTACCCACAGGTGGCAACAGCCGCAGCTTTCGCTCTTGTACACCTCGATGACCGGCAAGGCTCCCTTAGCCCCTGGCGCCGCCGGCGCCGCCTTCGCGGCGACAGCGGGCAACAGCAGCGCGGCAAATGCGCGCTGCAGGAGTGTTCGTCTTTGCATGATTGATTCCTTTGCTTGCTGATGTTGATTCTGCATCGCCGGCATTAGTCGTGCCCCATCTTGCCGTGCATCATTCCGTGCTTATGACCGCCGCCGCCGGGATTGGTGCCCCCGTAGCCGCGCAGCCTGTCATATTCGGCGATCTGTTCGCGTGACAAGAGCTGTTGCATGGACAGGTGTGCGCCGAGGTGGACGGCACGGTACTCCGCCTGCAGCATCCCGATCTCCCCGACGATGCTGCGCATGCTGTCATGGTTCGCCTTGCCGCCCGCGAACAAGGCCTCTAGCTCCGCCTCCTTCTGCACAATGCGCTCGCCCAGCCGCGCGGCTTCGCGGGCCATGTCCTCCTGCAACTGCCGTGTTCTTGCCTGCTGCTCTTGCGACAAGTCCAGAGCTTGCGCATGTTCGAGGACGTGCCTCGGACCGGGATAGTGGTTCAATTCCGCAGCGAGCGAGGTGCGCATTCCCCGGCCGTGTCGGTAATCGGCGATCTCCTGCTCGGAGAGCGCTTTGATGGAACGCCTTTCCTGCCCGGCGTACGGGCTGTCGGCGGCATGGACGAACGAGGCCGCCAATGCAAAGGCGGCAAAGGCAAATCGGTATTGCATGTCATTTCCTTTCAAACGTGATCAAACACGCGCCGGGCATTGATGCCGGGCGGCGCAATTCGGAGTTCAAAGGGAATGCGTGCGTGGCGGGCGTTCGGGGCCGTCGGGAATGAAGTTCGGAAGCCGGAATCCGGCGTAGGTGATGACGTCGGGCAGAGGATGCGAAGATGGCAGCGCCAACTCGCCTGCGGGCATCCACGGTACGCCGGCGTAGTCGGCGATGCAGTCGGTGCCGGACGTCTGCTTGTCCGGCGCATGCTGCTGGTGTGCATCGTCCTGCGATGCCTGCATGCCCGCGCAGGGATGGGCATGCATGTCTTCCGCCGGCGCCACGTAGGATACCGCCGGCGCGCCATTGGCCGCCTTGCACACAAGGAGCGCGTTCGCCGCCGCGCCCTGGAGCGGAACCAGGGCCATCAGCAGCCAGATGACGAATGCCTGCATTGCTTTCATGGAGTGCTCACGATAGCACATCGTCATGAAGCCGGCAGGCGGGCCGGCTTCAGGCTTTGATCAGCGAAACCGCCGGCCTCACCTCGCCGGTCGGGATATTCCGCAGGTTGCGCAGTTCCGTTGTCCGCCAGGATTCGAGCGGGCTTCCATGGTCGGGCAAGAGTCCGAGCTGCTGCAGGACGGAGATGGTCGCGGGCTGCAGGCCGCGCGCGCTGCCGTCGGCTGCCTTCAATGCGATCCCCAGTCCCGCGGACCGGATGCCGATCACCTGGACACCCTCGGCGCCGCCCTTGGCCACCCAGTCGCCCTTCCCGGCCTGCATGAGGGCAAGGTCGATGCGCCCGGTGCCGGAGACCAGTTCGGGATGGCTGGTCATGGCCGAGAAGAGTTCGCCGGTCAGTTCGCCGAAGTGCGGGTCCGGCCGCTGCTGCGCCAGCCGCGCATAGGTGTAGGCGAGGCGCGACAGCGGCAAGGCGTAGTTCGGCGCGGAGCAGCCGTCGGTCCCCGCAACCATCGCCGCCTCCGGCACGCCGGCGACATCGGCCAGGCATGTACGGATCGCGCTCTGCAAGGGATGCGCGGGATCGAGGTAAGTCTCGAGCGGCAGGCCGTGCTGCCGGCAGTACGCAAGGAAACCGGCATGCTTGCCGCTGCAGTTGTTGTGGAGCTGATTGAAACTTGCGCCGGGCGGAGGCTGGACGTTCGATGCCGCATATTGGATCGGGACGTGGCAGCCGCATTGCAGGTGGTGTTCATCGCAACCCGACTTTTGCAGCATCGATTCGACCACGGCCGTGTGCATCGCTTCGCCGGAATGGCTGGCGCACAGGAGGGCCAGCTCGCGGCTGCCGAACGCGAAGCGCGCGGGCCCGCCCGCGCGCAGGAAAGGCAATGCCTGGAAGGGTTTGATCGTCGAGCGGGTGAAGGTGAGGAAGTGCGGGTCGCCCGCGTGGTAGAGCAGCTCGCCGCGCGCATTGACCACGGCGACCGCGCCGAAATGAATGGATTCGACCTGGCCTCCGCGCGTGACTTCGGCAATCGGTGCGAGCTTCATGATGTCACCCCTTACGGACTTTCTTCAAAAGACTGGTCGTCGAGCGGTCGTGCTCGAAATCGATCGCGACCGCCTTGCCGCCGTAGGCCATCACGGCACGTCCTTCCGGGATCGCTGCCATGTCGTAATCGCCGCCTTTCACATAGATGCCGGGCCGTGCTTCCTGCACCACCTCCAGCGCCGTATCCTCGTCGAACGGCACCACCATGCTTACCGATTCCAGCGCGGCGAGGATGGCCATGCGGTCCTCGCAGGTGTTGACGGGCCGGTCGTCGCCCTTCCCGAGGCGCTTCACGGAAGCGTCGGTATTGACTGCGACGACCAGCGACGCACCCAGTTCGCGCGCCTGCGCGAGATAGGTGACATGGCCGCGGTGCAGGATGTCGAAGACACCGTTGGTGAGGACTACGGGTTCGGGCAGCTGCTTCACGCGCGCCGCCAGCTCGGTGCGCGCGCAGATCTTGTTCTCGAAAGTCGGCATGATGGAAAGGATGCGATGGTGGTTCACTTGCGCAGCAAGTGTAGCAGCGTTGGCCGAAGCGAAAATAAAAAAGCCGCAAGCAGGAGCTTGCGGCTTGCAGGACGTTAATCCGGTATCAGTGTCGCAGCATCATGCGGCGGGCTGAAGGCCGCCTTGGCCGAGGCGGCCGGTAATTTCCTTGCGGTAGCGGTTCAGGTCCTGGACCGATTCGAAGGTGCGCTCGAACAGCAGCGACATGTTGTGCAGGATGCGGTCGACCACCTTCTTTTCCCATTCGCCGTCGAACTTGATCTGGCCATCGAGCCAGCGCTCCAGCCAGTTCGGGTCGGGCAGGCGGCTCTGCACCGTGTCGTTGGGGAACAGCGCCTGGTTGACGTGCAGGTTGGTCGGGTGCAGCGGCTTGTCGGTGCGGCGCGCGGAGGCCATCAGGACGCCGATCTTGGCGAAAGCGGCACGGGCGGAATCGCCCACCTCGTTCAAGGCCTTCTTCATGTAGCGCAGGTAAGCGCCACCGTGGCGGGCCTCGTCCTGGCTGATCACCTTGTAGATATGCTTGATGACGGGCTCGGTGTGCCAGTCGGAGGCGCAGCGATACCAGTGGTTCAGGCGGATTTCGCCGCAGAAATGCAGCATCAGGGTTTCCAGCGGCGGCGCCGGGTCGAACTCGAAACGCACGTTGTGCAGTTCTTCCTCGGTGGGCACGAGATCCGGGCGGAAGCGGCGCAGGTATTCCATCAGGACCAGCGAATGCTTCTGCTCCTCGAAGAACCAGACCGACATGAATGCGGAAAAGTCGCTGTCGCCACGGTTGTCGCGCAGGAACATCTCGGTTGCGGGCAAGGCCGACCATTCCGTAATGGCGTTCATCCGGATGGTTTGTGCTTGTTCGTCTGTCAGCTTCGATGCATCAAACTTGTCCCAGGGAATGTCTTTTTCCATGTTCCACCGGACTTGCTCTAGCGATTTGAAAAGTTCTGGGTACAGCATCACGCACCTTCAATGTTGATTAAGTCGTTGATTCTACCAATAAAAGCGGAATTCCCCGAATTAGGGGGATCCGGCCGGAACGGGACACGGGCGGATTTGCTACAGTGCTGCGCACGGCCCTCACTGCCGCCACCACGCAAAACAACATGAAAAACAGCTCCGCCCGCCCGCCAAGGGCCGCAATCCCCCCTACTGTCTGGGTGCTCGGCTTTGTCAGTCTTTTGATGGACATTTCGTCGGAAATGATCCATAGCCTGCTGCCGGTGTTTATGACCGTTGTTCTCGGAACAAGTGCCACAACGGTGGGCATCATTGAAGGAATTGCCGAGGCCACCGCCCTTGTCACCAAGGTTTTTTCCGGGGTCCTCAGCGACTGGATCGGCAAGCGCAAGTGGCTGGCGGTGATCGGATACGGCCTGGGCGCACTCACCAAACCCTTTTTCGCCATGGCGACCGGCGCCGGCTGGGTGCTCGGCGCGCGGTTCGCGGACCGGATCGGCAAGGGAATCCGCGGTGCGCCGCGCGACGCCCTGATCGCGGACGTCACCGATCCCTCGATGCGCGGCGCCGCATTCGGCCTGCGCCAGTCCCTCGATACGGTAGGCGCCTTCGTCGGCCCCCTGCTGGCAATGGGGCTGATGCTGCTGTGGGCGAATGATTTCCGTGCGGTATTCTGGGTCGCCGTCATTCCCGGCGCGCTGGCGGTGCTCCTGCTGATCGTCGGGGTGCGCGAACCGCAGCGGGAAAGCCCCCCCGGGCGCGCAGCCTTCCCGATTTCCCGCCCCGCCCTCGCCCTATTGCCCGCCGCCTACTGGTGGGTGGTGATCGCCGGCGCGGTGCTGACGCTGGCGCGGTTTTCCGAAGCGTTCCTGGTGCTGCGCGTGCAGCAGGGCGGATTGCCGCTGGCGCTGGCGCCGCTGGTGCTGGTGCTGATGAATGTGATCTATTCCGTCTGCGCCTATCCGCTGGGCAAGCTCGCCGATACAATGCCCCACCGGACGCTGCTGGTGGCCGGCATCGTGCCGCTGGTAATCGCAGACCTGCTGCTGGCGTATAGCGGGGAGTTGGGATGGGCCGGCGCCGGCCTGGTTTTCTGGGGACTGCACATGGCCGCCACGCAGGGCTTGCTGTCCGCCATGGTCGCCGATACCGCACCCGCCCATCTGCGCGGGACCGCCTTCGGCCTGTTCAACCTGGCCAGCGGCATCGCCATGCTGGCGGCAAGCATCATCGCCGGCGTGCTCTGGGATACGCTGGGCGCGCAAGCGACCTTCCACGCCGGGGCTGTTTTCGCCATTCTCGCCATAGTCCTGCTGTCGCTGCGGCGCGGCTGACACGATATTCATCCTGGATCCTGAATGTCCACACTCAATCCGAACCTGCAAAAGAACGAACGGCTGTTTCTCCTGGTGCTCGCAGGCATCCAGTTCACGCACATCCTCGATTTCATGATCATGATGCCGCTCGGCCCGCAGCTGATCCGGGTGATGCAGATCGATACGCATGAATTCGGCCTCCTGCTGTCGTCGTACACCTTCACCGCCGCGGCATCCGGCCTGCTAGCGGCCACCTACGTCGACCGCTTCGACCGCCGCAAGCTGATGCTGACGCTGTATGTGCTGTTCATCGTCGCCACCCTGTTATGCGGCATCGCGCCGGGCTTCCTCTCGCTGCTGGCCGCACGGGCGATGGCGGGCGCCTTCGGCGGCGTGCTCGGCGCAATGGTGCAGACCATGATCGCCGATGTGATTCCCTTCGAGCGGCGCGGCCAGGCAATGGGGACGGTGATGGCCGCGTTCTCGGTGTCGACGGTGGCGGGCGTGCCGCTCGGGCTGTTTCTCGCCGAGCACCTCACCCTGCTCGGCTGGCGCGCGCCCTTCTTTTTCATCGTGCTGGTGTCCTGCATCATCCTCGCGTTCGGCTACCGCCACCTGCCGCCATTGACCGCGCACATGGAGAAGAAACAGTCCGGCAACGTGTTCCAGCAGATCTATGCGGTGGCACGCGCGCCCGCGCACCTGAAGGCTTTCTTCTTCGTGGGACTGCTGATGATGAACTTCAGCGTGATCCCCTATATCGCGCTGTACTACACCGCGAACCTCGGCATGACGGACAGCTTCATCACCGTGATCTATCTGGTCGGCGGCGCAGCAACGCTCCTGAGCTCGCGCATGATCGGCAGGCTGGCCGACCGGCAGGGCAAGCTGCGCACCTTCCGCTGGGTCGCGATCGCCTCCTTCCTGCCTATCCTGGCGACCACGCACCTCGTGCCCGTGCCGTGGTGGATCGTGCTGCTCAATTCGACGCTGTTCTTCGTTCTCGTGTCGGGACGGATGATCCCGGGAATGGCGATGGTGACCGCGGTGGCGCCGCTGCAGGTGCGCGGGACCTTCATGAGCCTGGGCTCATCGGTGCAGATGCTGGGGTCGGGCCTGGCGTCGCTGGTCGCGGGCCTGATCATCACGCGCAACGCCGCCGGCCAGATCGAGCACTACAACCTCGTCGGCTACTTTGCGCTGGCGTGCGGACTGGCCGCCTTGTGGATGGCAGGGCGCCTGACGGTTTCCCGTCCGGCGCCGCAGGAGTGAGGCAGGCAGTCTTACTTGCTCGTCTTGCGCTTGCGGGCGGTGCCGGAGGCTGAAGACGATGAAGACGAAGCGGATGACGAGGAGGCCTTCGGCTTGGCGCTGGTCTTGGCTTTCGGCTTTTCGGTCGTCACCGGTGCGGTTGCCGCGGCCGCAACCGCCTGGGTTTCCTGCATCGCGGTATTGACCGCCTGCTGGAACTGGTCCTGCAGCATGTTCCACCACGCGGCGGCATTCACCAGCGGGGCGGTCAGGCTGGCGGCGTCCTGCTCGTCCTTCGTGGTCGGCTCGGGCGGCGGCGCGTGGACGCGCTCGGTGCCGTGACTGCTGCCATTGGCCCCGCTGGCACCATTACCCTTCACCCCATCGGACGCCGCCGATGCGGACTGCGTCGAATCCTGCCCGGCGGGATTCATCGTTGCGCTGAAGCGCTCGCCCATCGTCTGCAGCGTCGAAATGGTCGCCGCCTGGACTTCCAGTGCCTGGATGGTACTGCGCAGCATGCCCATGTTCAGGTTGAGCCAGGACTCGACCGCCTTCAGGTCGGAGATTTTCTTGTTGATCTCGTCCACCGACAGGGTGGGCATGACCATCCCGGGCACGTTCATGGATTGCATGCCGGGCACGTTCATCCCGGGCAGGCCCATGCTGCCCCACAGGTTCTTGACGAAATCGAGCGTATCCGTCATCGCACCCATCCCGGGGATGTTCGGGATGTTCGGTATATTCGGCTTGATCATCACTACCCTCCGTCGGAAAAATACCTGCAGCCTATCAGATTGGCTGAGTGAACAAAATGCCAAAGGTTCCGATATTAGCGCGATCCCGGCATGGCAGTCCTGCTCCAGATCACGATGCGATGCCCTTGGCCTTGCCGCTCCGAAACTTTGTTTTGCGCCGAGATGGATGACCGGATGGTTGTTACACTAGCGGCATGCTCCGCTCTCTGCCGCCAGCCGCCGATGCCCAACGATCCGCCCGCCGGATCATGCTGCCGGCCGCCTTGCTGGCGTCATTGCTGTGGCACCTCCTCCTCGTGAACTGGGCAAGCGGGCATATCGCGCTTCCGGCGATGTCCAGCGAACCGCCTGCCGTCATCACCACCGAGCTGCGCCCGCCGCCGGTTGCCGCGCCGGCGCCGCCGCCCGTGGCCGCGAAACCGAAACCGAAACGCAAGCCGAAACCGCGTCCTGCCACGCCGCCTCCGGCGCCGATAACCGAAACGGCGGAGGCGTCCCTCCCGCTTGAGCCGCATCCTGAGCCGGTCGCTCTCGCGCCCGAGCCCGTTGCGGAGGAGCCGGCGCCGCCGCTCGCGGAAGCAGAGCTGCCTCCCGCGGAATCCGAAGGCAACACGAAGTTCGACCCGCCGCCGTCGGCCGAGCTGAAGTACGAGGTGCAGGCGCTGCGCGACGGCAAACAATGGTTCGGCTCCGGCGTGTTCGAATGGCAGGCCGGCAGGGACAGTTACGTGATCACGGGCGAGGCAAGCATCACCATCCTGTTCAAGATCTCGGTACTCAATTTCCGCAGCGAAGGCGCGATCAATACGTTCGGCATCGCGCCCGTGCTGTACAGCGAGAAGCCGTGGCGCAAGGCGAAGACGAACACGCACTTCCGGCATGAGGACAGGAAGATCAGCTTTTCGGCGTCGCAGGCGGTCTATCCTTACAATGGCGGCGAGCAGGACCGCGCAAGCATCATGTGGCAGCTGGCGTCGATCGGCCGCGGCGACCCCTCGCAGTTTGCCCCCGGCGCCGCATTCGACATCATGGTGGCCGGCGCGCGCAACGCCGAGACCTGGCGCATCGACGTGGTCGGCCAGGAAGACATCGAAACGCCGCATGGAAAAATGAACGCCTGGCACGTCGTCCGCGCGCCCAAGCCTGGATCGTACGACCAGAAGATCGACATCTGGATGGCGCCCCAGCACGAGTGGTATCCGGCCAAGGTACGGTTTACCTATCCCAACGGCGATTACCTCGACATGCTGCTCGAGGAACTCACTCCCCGCAGCAGCGCCGACACTTCATCAGGAAACGAATGAGCTTCTCCCTCCGACTACCGCTTGCCGCCCTGTTCTGCGGCCTGCTGGCCCATGGCGCCGCCACTGCCGTCGCTGCGCCGAAATACAAGACGAACCTGCCGCCCTCCGCGGAACTGAGCTATGCGATCAAGGCCAGGCAGAAAGGCATTCCGGTCGAAGGCGAAGCCTTGATGCGCTGGTCGTACGATGCCGGAAAATTCAGCGCGACCAACGAGGCGCGCGCGGTACTGGTCGGCAAGATCCTCGACGCGCGCAGCGAGGGCCGGGTCGATGCCTTCGGCCTGGCTCCTGCCCGCTTCACCGAGAAGCGTTTCCGCAAGGAGGCGGCCACCACCACCTTCGACCGCGACGCGGGAGAAATCCGCTTCGCCCAGTCCGAGCAGACCTACCCGATCAAGGGCGGCGAGCAGGATCGCAACAGCGTGATCTGGGAACTGGTGTCGGTCGCGCGCGGCGCCCCGGCGCGCGCCAAGCCCGGCACGAGCTGGAACTTTGTCGTCGCCGGCGTGCGCGATGCCGAACCCTGGACCTTCAAGGTGGTCAAGCAGGAAAAGATCGGCACGCCGCTCGGCGAAGTGAACGCGCTGCACGTCACGCGCGTGCCGCAGGGCGATGCGGAGGAGCAGCACATCGACATCTGGCTGGCGCCCTCGATGGAGTGGTATCCGGTCCGGGTGCGTTACAGCGAGGATGACGGCGACTACATCGAGCAGACGCTGCGCACGATCAACCGCAAGACCCCGTGACACCCGCCGGCGGCGCTACAATGGCCGCCGTCCCACATCACTGCACGGAAACAGCATGACACTCACCAACGGCGCACTGGTCCTCTTCAGCGGCGGCCAGGATTCCACCACCTGCCTTGCCTGGGCACTGGCCCGCTATCCGCAGGTGGAGACTATCGGCTTCGACTACGGGCAGCGCCACGCCATCGAACTCAGCGTGCGCCCGGCCCTGCTCGGAAAGATGCGTGCGTTGTCGGCGGAATGGGACAAGCGGCTCGGCGAGGACCACATGATCGACCTGTCGCTGGTCGGCAAGATCTCCGACACGGCGCTCACCGCCGACGTCGAGATTGCGATGCAGGCAAACGGCCTGCCAAATACCTTCGTGCCCGGCCGCAACCTGATGTTCATGACGGTAGCGGCGACCGTGGCCTACCGGCGCGGCCTGGACGTGCTGGTGGGCGGCATGTGCGAGACCGACTTCTCCGGCTATCCGGACTGCCGCGACGACACGATGAAGGCGCTGCAGGTTGCGCTCAATCTCGGCATGGCAAGCCGCTTCAAGCTCGAGACTCCGCTGATGTGGATCGACAAAGCAGCCACCTGGCGGCTGGCGCAGGATATCGGCGGCGATGCGCTGGTCGACGTGATACGGCAGGACACGCACACCTGCTACCTCGGCGAGCGCGGCGAGTTGCACGACTGGGGCTACGGCTGCGGCAAGTGCCCGGCCTGCGAGCTGCGGGCCCGCGGCTACCGCCAGTTCGCGGGGAAGGCGTAGAAAGCCTTCTGCAGGTCAACAGCGTCAGGGCTTGTAAGAAAACCTAAAGGAAGGCGGAGTAGGATGTCAGCTTGAGACAGTCCCATAACGTTATTCGCGATATTCCCCATAGAAGCGCCCATCCCCATGCTGATCGCCATCCTGACCGACATCCACGCCAACCGTGAGGCGATGACCGCCTGCCTCGCCCATGCCAGGGAGCGCAATGCCCAGCGCTATGCCTTCCTGGGCGACCTTGTCGGCTATGGGGCCGACCCGGCCTGGGTGGTGGACACGGTGATGGACTACGTGGCACGCGGCGCTTTCGCGGTACAGGGCAACCACGATATTGCCGTCACCCAGGCGGCCTCGAAGCACATGAATCCGCAGGCGCGCGAAGTGGTCGAATGGACGCGCGCGCAGCTCAACGAAGAGCAGCTGCAGTTTCTGGACAAGCTGCCGCTCACGCAGGAGCACAACAACCTGCTGTTCGTGCATGCCACGGCGGCCGAACCGAAGAGCTGGGAATACATCACCGGCACGCTGGAAGCGGTCAAGAGCATGCACGCCACACGCGCCCGCATCACCTTCTGCGGCCATGTGCACGAGCCGGCGCTGTACAACCTCTCGCCCACGGGCAAGGTATCGTCCTTCGTGCCCACCGGCGACAGCAGCATTCCGCTGGGCACCCAGCGCCGCTGGCTGGTGCTGCCCGGCTCGGTCGGCCAGCCGCGCGACGGCAATCCGGCCGCGTGCTACGCGCTGTTCGACGATGTGACGCATGAGCTGGTCTACTTCCGCGTCCCGTACGACTACGAATCCGCCGCCGCCAAGATCCGGGCGGCGGGCCTGCCGCAGAGCATCGGCAACCGTCTCGAGCACGGAAGATGAGCCGCCTCGCGCCGGGCATGGTCATCGACGGTTTCCGCGTCGAGGAGAAGCTGCACAAAGGCGGGATGGCGACGCTGTGGCACGTGACCCGCGTCGACGGCAAGCAGGACGGTGACAGCGAGCGGCGTCTGCTGATGAAGATTCCGATCCTCGGCGATAACTCCGACCCGGCCGCCATCGTCGGCTTCGAGGTCGAGCAGATGATCATGCCGAAGCTGACCGGCATCCACGTCCCGCATTTCGTTGCCTCCGGCGATTTCACCGGCCAGCCCTACATCGTGATGGAAGAGATCGCGGGCAAGTCCCTGCGCTCACGCTTCGACGAGGCGCCGCTGCCGATCGACGAAGTGGTGTCCATCGGCATCCGGGTCGCCACCGCGCTGCACGACCTGCACCGCCAGAACGTGATCCACCTCGACCTGAAGCCGAGCAACATCATGTTCCGCGAAACCGGCGAAGCGATCCTCATCGATTACGGTCTGGCGCGGCACGACAAGCTGCCCGACCTCCTGGCCGAGGAATTCCGCCTGCCGATGGGCACCGGCCCGTATATCTCGCCCGAGCAGGTGCTGCACATTCGCAACGACCCGCGCAGTGACCTGTTCGCGCTCGGCGTACTGATGTACCACCTGGCAACCGGGGAACGCCCCTACGGCTTCCCCACCTCCGTGCCGGGGCTGCGCCGGCGCCTGTATCGCGACCCGGTACCGCCGCGCGCCTTGAATGCGGACATCCCGGCATGGCTGCAGGAGCTGATCCTGCGCTGCCTGGAAGTCAATCCCGCCAAGCGGCACGACACGGCGGCGCAGCTTGTGCTCGATCTCCAGAATCCGGACCAAGTGAAGCTCACCAAGCGCGCCGAAAAGCGCGTGCGCGACGGCATGTTCAAGGTGGCGCGCCGCTGGTTCCGCTCGATCGGCATGGAATATGTGCCGCAGCAGTCGGCCGCAACCCAGCTCACGCGCGCTCCCATCATCGTGGTGGCGATCGATCTGAATTTCGGCTCCGAGGCACTGGCCGAATCGCTGCGCGTGGCCGCGCGCCGCGTGCTGCAGACCGAACCGGGCGCGCGCCTTGCCTGCGTGACGGTGCGCAAGACCAACCGCATCGGCATGGACGATCTGGTCGACAGGGAAGGCCGCAACATTCACGTCAAGCATCTCGTCGGCCTGAAGCACTGGGCAAGGCCGCTCAACATTTCCGCGGAAAAGATCACCTACCACGTACTGGAAGCGCCTGACCCGGCAACTGCGATCATCGACTATGCCAAGGTCAATGCGGTCGACCACATCGTCATCGGCTCGCGCGGCAGCTCTGCCTTCCGCCGTTACCTGGGCAGCGTGTCGTCCGAAGTGGTGGCGCTGGCGGAGTGCACAGTGACCGTGGTGAAAACCCCGGGGAGCAGCTCGCAGGCGGGCTTGCAGGCCGTCATGCCGCCGCCGCCCGGGGAGACTGAAGGCGCGCAAGCAGGGACAATGCATTAGGCACTGCGGCTCCGCTTGCCGTATTGTCGAAGATGCACCAGGCAGGCTTTCCTGACGCGGCGCTGCTCAAAAGGCGTTCATGCAGTTGCGCGATGACATCGTCCGCGTAGGCGGAATGGTAGATGACGGGCGAACCATGCATGCGCAGATAGGTAAAGCCGGTCAGGCCAGCCTCCTCCGGAAGTTTCCCCGGCGGCGGGTCGGCGTCCACATAGCCCACGCCCATTCCCGACAACACGTCGCCGGCGCCCGCGGTAAACCAGCTGAGGTGGCGCGGCTCGCACACCAGTGGGACGGCGGTCAGTGAACGCAGCTTGCGGAAAAACCGGCGTGCCGTCTGCGCGTCGAATTGCAGGCTCGGCGGGAGCTGGACCAGCAGGCAGCCAAGCTTCGGCCCGAGATGGCTGACTTCCGCGACAAATTTCTCCAGCGCTTCTTCCGCGCCGCGCAATCTTGCTTCGTGCGTGATGGCCTTGGGTACCTTGGCCGAGAAACGGAAGGATTCCGGCACGCTGTCGCGCCAGCGCGCATAGGTTGCGGCGCGATGGGGCCGGTAGAAGGATGTGTTGATTTCCACGGCCGGAAGGACCGATGCGTAGCGGACCAGGTGCGAACCCGCCGCGGGAAACTTCTCATGCAACGCACCAGGAATGCTCCATCCGGCGCATCCCACATGAATCAGCCCTGCACTCCTGCCCGCCGGCATCCGGCCGGAAGTCATTGCCTGCTCTCCTTGCATGCCTTATTGCTCCTGTGCCGCAGGCACCGTTTGGCGCGCCGCAGCAATCGCGCGTATTTGTCCGTTAGACATTGTGCGGTGCGAATTGATCCGCGACGCGAGGCGGCGCAAAATACGATGGCAGCGACCGCCCTGCAACGGGCGGCGCTGTACCGCCGGAGACGGATGCATCGCCCTCTGCATCCGAGACAATCGGAACTTCGCTGTCGACGCAATACCCAACTCTGCTCTGACGAAGCCCTCGGGCTTGAGACGATGTCCGCCGCCTGACTGTACGCTGCGCCGTCAAAACTTCATCAGAGCCAAACGGTCTGTACCAGGTTCACGGAGGAGTCTCGAATGAACGTACAACGAGAGGAAATTCTGCAACGCCTCGGCTTCATCGACCGCACGATCGACCATGCCATACGTGCGTGCGATTCCGACGTCAGCATTCCCGACGAACTCAGGAACTACGTGCAGCAGCTTGGCCAGCGTTCGAGCCAGGCCCAGCGCGCGCTGGAGTCCGAGGACGAACGCGGCGTGCGCGAAACGGTCGATGACCTGGCGCGCATCAGTTACCAGGCCCAGCGCCGCATCCATCCCTCCGACGGCATGAACTATGAAGTCAAGAGCGCCGTCATCCTCACGCATATCGAACTGTCGGCCTTGCGCCACCAGCTCGCCTGATCAATCCGCTGCACACAATGCATGCAGGTCCATGCCGTCGACGGCGACGCCGTCCCGGCCCCGGTGCTTGACCCGGTAGAGCGCCTCGTCCGCGCGACGGGTGACGTTACCCACCGTATCGCCCGGAACGCTTCCCGCCACGCCGGCCGAAAAGCTGACATGCAACCCGGGGGCGACGCTGTTCCACTCATGCGCCTTCACCGCCGCGCGCAATCGCTCGATCGACACGCGCCCTTCCTCGGCCGATGCCCCGGGCAACAGCACGCCAAACTCTTCACCACCCAGCCTGCCGACCACATCGACACTGCGCAGCGTTTGCGCCGCAATCGCGCAGAAGGTGGTGAGCACCTCGTCGCCCGTCGCATGGCCGTAGCGGTCATTGATCATCTTGAAGAAATCCAGGTCGATCATTGCAAAGGCAAAGCCATCGCCGCTGCGGTCGCTGCGCAGCAATTCCGTCTCGATCGATTGCATGAAGTGGCGCCGGTTGTACACGCCGGTCAGATGGTCGCGGCTGGCAAGTTCCTCGATCTGCCGCAGCGATTCCTCCAGCAGGCGGTTCTTTTCCGAGAGCTTGTTGCGCAGACGGGCAAAGCGTGCGCTGGGCAGAGTCAGGCTGCGCAAGGTAAAGAAGAAGAACAGCCATACCAATGCGATGTCGATGCCGGAGGTGCCGGGATAGCCGAAATCGTCGCGGACTGCCCAAAGTGCGATCGCAGTGATGCCGCCGTACAAGAGCCAGCCGGCGGTAAACTGCTGCGGCGTGAATTCCAGCGCCGCGTAGGCAGACAGAACGATCAGGACTGCGAGAAACACGATGGCCAGCTTCGGTGCCATCAGCAGGAAGGCGACCTGGATCGCGCCATTGACGATGAGTTGCGGCACAAGCAGGTTCTTGTCCGGAAGCCGGCGGTTGAAACCCAGCTTGAAGAAGCCATAAACCAGCACCGAAGTGCCGACGCCGACCAGCAGAAACAGCCGCGGCACCCACATCCCGATATTGCCCGCATAGGCGAACAGGAGCAGTGCGACCGTTTCGGTCAACATGCTGACCACGACGAGACCTGCGATATAGACCCGGTGGCGCTGGCGGCGTTCTTCCTTCTGCTCGGGCGAAAAGACGCGGGCTGTGGGCATGGTTGAGTTTCCTAATAGAAACTAATTCACCTACTTTAACTCCTTCTTCGCATTATTCCAAGATGCCCGCGCTCAGGCATGCACGCGCAGCTTGGGCCAGATCCACAACCAGTTCTTGCGCGTCAGGCGCGCCGAGAACTCGACGGCATTGTTGCGCTTGTTGCGGTTGGGTGTGATCTGTCCGGCGAAGAGGCTGTCGAGTCCGAAGGCGCTCAACACTTCGATGCGGTCCTGCCCGTCGAGCCGCACGCCGACTGCCGTTTCCTCCTCTACCCAGTACGCCATCGCGTCCAGCGTCGACAGGTAGGCGGCATCGCCATTGCGCTCGTGCATCCTTGCCTGGTTATGCACCGACCACGGCAAGGCGCCGTCGCTTTCCGCAAGGCGGGACTCGAGACGCCGGTCATGCTCGCGAAAGGCGCAAGCAGGATCGAAGTAAATCAAGTCGATATCGTCGAGCGGCGTAGGCGTTGCGTAGCCGTGCAGCTTGTCCCAGACAAGGTTGCGCACGAACCCGGCGGCAATGCACCAGTCGGGCAAATCGAGTTCGCGTGCATTGCGCAGCGCTTGCATGCGCAGCGCGTCGCCCGCAATCCACTCGCGGATCAGTTCTTCATGCATGCGGAGTCCGTCAATGAAAAACCGCCGGGCCTGGGCAATCAGGACCGGCGGCAAGGATGGTAACGCAGTACGTCAGGCGGCGTGCTGCGAAGATGCCGTGGAGGATGCTCCCGGTACGTCAAACTCCCTCAGCAACGCGGCTTCCTTTTCCTTCGCTGCCTTGAGGTTGCGCTCCTTGATGTGGCCAAAGCCGCGGATGTCGTCCGGGATGCTCGCGATCGCCGTGGCCTTGGACAGGTTCTGCATCGTCAGCCTCGGCAGCAGGGCTTCCACCGTGTCGCGGTACTGGCGGATCAGCGCACGCTCGACCTTGCGCTCTTCGGTATGGCCGAAGACATCAAGCGCCGTGCCGCGCAGGACGCGGAGCTTCGCCAGCATGCCGAAGGCCTTCATCATCCACGGACCATATTCCTTCTTGATGAGGTGGCCTTCCGCATCGCGCTTGGCAAACAGCGGCGGTGCGAGGTGGAACTTGATCTTGTAGTCGCCTTCGAACATGCCTTCGATCTTGGCCTTGAACGCGGTATCGGCGTGCAGGCGCGCGACTTCGTACTCATCCTTGTAGGCCATGAGCTTGAAGAGATAGCGCGCGACGGCTTCGGTGAGCTTCAGCGCACGGCCTTCGCCAACCACTTCCGCCTCCGAGGCGCGGACCTTCTCGACGAATTCGCGATACTGCGCGGCGTACTTCGCATCCTGGTACTTGGTCAGGAAGTCGACACGGGTCTCGAGCAGTTCCTCCAGCGACGGCGAACGCTTGAATTCGATGACCTGGGCCTGCACATCGTTAAGCTTTGCCAGGCGTTCGACAGCGGCCCAGTCGTGCGCGGCATTGCGGCCCCAGACGAAGGCTTGCTTGTTGAATTCGACCGACACGCCGTTCAGTTCGATCGCGCGGATCAGCGCCGCTTCGGACAGCGGCACCCAGCCCTTTTGCCATGCATAGCCGAGCATGAACATGTTGGTCGCGATGCTGTCGCCCATGAGCGCCGTGGCGATCTTGCCGGCATCGATGAAATCGACGCGGTCGGCGCCGCAGGCATTGCGGATATCGTTCTGCGCGGTCGCCTCGGGGAACTGCCAGTTGGGATTCTTCACGAACGCGGCCGTCGGCGAGCCGGTCGCGTTCACCGCTGCGTAGGTGCGTCCCTCGCCCATGCGGCTGAGCGCGTCGCGGCTGGCGGTCACGATCTGGTCGCAGCCGATCACGAGATCGGCGGCGCCGGTACCCACGCGGGTCGAATAGATGTCTTCCTGACGGTCGGCGAGGCGAACGTGCGACATCACCGCGCCGCCCTTCTGCGCCAGGCCGGTCATGTCGAGCACCGAAACGCCCTTGCCTTCGACGTGGGCGGCCATGGCCACGATCTGGCCGATGGTGATCACGCCCGTGCCGCCGACACCGGTGACGATGATGCCGAAGGGCTCGGCCGTGCCCGGCAGCACCGGATGCGGCAGCTTGCTGCCCTGCAGGATCGGCAATTTCTTTGCGCCCGCATCATCGCTGACCGCCGCTTTCTTCGGCTTCTTCAGCTGGCCGCCCTCGACCGTCACGAAGCTCGGGCAGAAGCCTTTCACGCAGGAGAAGTCCTTGTTGCAGGACGACTGGTTGATCTGGCGCTTGCGGCCGAACTCGGTTTCCAGCGGTTCGACCGACAGGCAGTTGGATTGCACGCTGCAATCGCCGCAGCCTTCGCACACGGCTTCATTGATCACGGCCCGCTTTGCCGGATCCGGATAGAGCGGCTTGCCGTCGGGGCCGGTCTTCTTCCGGCGGCGGCGCTTTTCCGAGGCACAGGTCTGGTCGTAAATGATCGCGGACACGCCTTTCACTCCGCGCATTTCCTTCTGCACGGCGTCCAGCTCGTCGCGATGGCGGATGGTCACGCCCGGCGCCCAGTTGATGCCCGCCGGGTATTTTTCCGGATCGTCGGTCACGACCACGATCGGCTGCACGCCTTCGGCTGCGATCTGGCGCGAGATCATCGCCGGATCGAGCGGGCCGTCGACGTTCTGGCCGCCGGTCATCGCCACCGCATCGTTGTACAGGATCTTGTAGGTCATGTTGACCTTGCCTGCCACCGCGGCGCGAATGGCAAGCAGGCCGGAGTGGAAGTAGGTGCCGTCGCCGAGGTTGGCGAACACGTGCTGCTCGCTGGTGAATGGCGCATGGCCGACCCAGGTCACGCCTTCGGCGCCCATATGGGTGAAGGTCGAGGTCTGGCGGTCCATCCACAGCACCATGTAGTGGCAGCCGATGCCGGCCAGCGCGCGGCTGCCTTCCGGCACCTTGGTCGAGGTATTGTGCGGGCAGCCCGAGCAGAAGTGCGGAACCCGGTCCTTGGTGGGATCGGGCTTGATGCTGCCGGCCTTGAGCACGGCCTCTTTCGCTTCCAGGTAAGCGACGCGTTCCTTCACGCGCTGTTCCACCGGATGACCGGCGAAGTATTTCGAGATGCGGGCGGCAATGGCGCGCGCGATCTGCGCCGGATTCAGTTCATAGGTCGCCGGCAGCAGCCAGTTGCCGTGGCCTTCGCGGTGGTTGCCGCTCCACTCGCCGGTGTCGTCGAACTTGCCGACCACGCGCGGGCGCACGTCGTCGCGCCAGTTGTACAGCTCTTCCTTGAGCTGATATTCGAGGATCTGGCGCTTCTCTTCGACCACGATGATTTCTTCGAGGCCTTGCGCAAACGCGCGCACGCCCTCCGCCTCGAGCGGCCAGGTCATGCCGATCTTGTAGAGGCGGATGCCGATGTCCCTGGCGACGTTCTCGTCGATACCGAGGTCGGCCAGCGCCTGGCGCGTGTCTAGGTAGGACTTGCCGGCGGTGACGATGCCGATGCGCGCACGCGGGCTGTCCCAGACCACCTGGTTGAGCTTGTTGGCGCGGACATAGGCGAGCGCCGCATACCACTTGTAGTGGTTCATGCGCGCTTCCTGCTCCAGCACCGCGTCCGGGTAACGGATGTTGAGGCCGCCCGGCGGCAGTTCGAAATCGGTGGGGATGACAATCTGCTGGCGGAAGGGATCGACATCGACGGTGGCGCCGGACTCGACGAGGTCGGTCACGCATTTCATCGATACCCACAGGCCGGTGTAGCGCGACAGCGCCCAGCCGTGCAGGCCGTAATCAAGATATTCCTGGATGGAAGACGGGAACAGCACCGGGATGCCGCAAGCCTTGAGGATGTGCTCGCTCTGGTGCGCGGTGGTCGAGGACTTCGCCGCGTGGTCGTCGCCGGCCAGCACCAGCACGCCGCCGTGCTTGTCGGTCCCGGCCATGTTGGCGTGCTTGAAGACGTCGCCGCAGCGGTCCACGCCGGGGCCCTTGCCGTACCACATGGAGAACACGCCGTCATACTTCGCGCCGGGGAACAGGTTCACCTGCTGCGTGCCCCACACTGCGGTGGCGGCAAGGTCTTCGTTCATGCCGGGATGGAACTTGACGTGGTGCGCTTCGAGGTACTTGCGCGCCTTCATCGCGGTCATGTCGACGTTCCCGAGCGGGGAGCCGCGATAGCCGGTGATGTAACCGGCGGTATTGAGCCCCGCCTTCATGTCGCGCTGGCGCTGCATCATCGGCAGGCGGATCAGGGCTTGCGTCCCGGTCAGGAAGGCGCGGCCGCTCTCCAGCGTAAACTTGTCGTCGAGGGAAATGTTTTCCAGCAGCTGGCGCTGGCCGGGATCCAGGGGTGCGTTCATTGTTTCCTCCAGGCTATCGATTCTTGATCGGATTGCACTTTGTCGTTGTCCGCCAGGTTGTGGCCGGCAACTTTTCACGCTTTGTGCCCATGTGACGGGCGCAGCGCTTTTATGCTTCGACACCAACTATAAGAATTCGGCTTACATGAGTAAAATAGTATTTTGGTGAACCAGATATTCGAAAAACGAATGGCTATCCAGGACATCTCCACCCGCCACCTCCGCTACTTCCTGGCTGCGGCCGAAACCGGGCAGTTTTCCCTTGCGGCACATGCGGTCCACGTCTCCCAGACGGCGATCACCAATGCCATCGCGTCGCTGGAAAGCCTGCTGGGCGTCAAGCTTTTCGACCGCCATCCGCATGGCGTCACGCTGACGGCAGAAGGACATCACTTCGTCCAGCATGCCCAGCATGTGCTGAACGCCCTCAACGATGCCGTTCGCGCACCGGCCTTCCGCACCTACGACGTGTCCGGCGAGATCCGCATTGCGGCGTCCTACACGGTCATGGGCTACTTCTTGCCGCAATACCTCGCGCGCTTCCAGCGCACACATCCCGGCGTCAAGCTCAAGCTCATGGAACTGCACCGGCTCGAACTGGAGGAAGCCGTGAAGAACGGCGAAGTGGATGTCGCGATCGCGGTGACCTCGAACGTCGGCCCGTCCAAGGGGTTGGTCGGCGAGCCGCTGGTGCGCTCCCGCCGTCAGTTGTGGACGGCCAGCGATCATCCCTTGTGCTCGGCGAGTGAAGTGTCGCTGAAGGACATTTCGCAATATCCGCTGATCCAGATCATGGTCGACGATGCGGGCGAATCGGCGAAACGGTATTGGGAAAAGCGTGGGCTGACACCCAACCTGCTGCTGGAAACCGAGTCCATGGAAGCGGTGCGCACCTTCGTCGGGCTGGGTCTGGGCGTGGCCATCCTGTCCGACCTCGTATTCCGCCCCTGGACACTGGACGGCAGGAAGATCGAGGCCCGGCCGATCACAGACGTGGTCCCGCCGATGGAGATCGGCATCGTGCGGCGCATCTCCCGGGAACAGGCGCCCGCTGCCGAAGCATTTGCCCGCTTCCTGAAGCTTGCCTGCGGCGCCGCAACAACATAAGCGATTGACACTATTTCAAGCTGTAACAGAGCGTAAATGCCATAGAGAAACTCTCTCCCGCTACGTACAGTGAAAGTGACAGAAGCTGTTGGGAGTCCGCCATGCAATACGTCCTGCTATCCATGCTCATCGGTGCCTTGTTCGGCGGCGGCATGGCTGTCGCCCAATCCTCCAGCGAGCCGGTGCAGCAATCCCGTGCCACGTCGAAGTTCAGCGAGAAGTTCAAGGCCGCCGACAAGGACGGTGACGGCGCGCTTACCCGCAGTGAAGCGGAAGACGCCAAGCTGGTCCGGGTGGTCGACAATTTCGACCGCATCGACGCCAACCGGGATGGCAAGGTCACGCGCGAGGAAATCCGGACGATGGTCCGCTCGCGCGTGTCGATCTGATCAGGCGTTCGGCGGGATATTCACTTCGCCGGGCAACAAGGTGTCGGCCGGCAAGGCTTCCTGCGTTTTCAGCCGTTCGTAGATCGGCGCGAAGTCGGGCGCCGTGGCGTCGAACAACTGCTCGTAGTCGCGGATCACGAAATACGTTTCCTGGTACGAATCGATCTTGTACAGCGTGCGCATGATGCGCTCCGCATCCAGCCCGATGCGCCGCGGCTTCGGGCTGGTCAGGCAGTATTCGATCTCGCCGCCCGAAGACAGGATGCCGGCGCCATACGCCCGCAGCCCGCGCGGGCTTTCGATCAAGCCGAACTCCACCGTGTACCAGTACAGCCGCGCCAGATACTTCAGCGCATCCAGCCGCAGCGCCTTCAGCCCGCCCTTGCCGAACTGCTGGAGATGGTCGGCGAAGACCGGATTGAAGAGCAGCGGCACATGGCCGAAGAAGTCATGGAAGATGTCCGGCTCGACGATGTAGTCGAACTCTCCGGGATCGCGCAGCCATACGGTGACCGGGAAGCGCCGCTCGGCAAGGTGCTCGAAGAAGGTCAGGTCGGGGATGAGGCCCGGCACCGCGACCAGTTCCCAGCCGGTCGCCTTGTGCAGCGCCTCGGTGGTACGGTCCAGGCGCGGAATCTCGTCCGCGGCGTTGAGCCTGTCCAGGCTTTCGATGAACAGTTCGCACGCGCGGTCCGGTACCAGCTTCGCCTGCCGCTGGTACAGCTTGCGCCATAGCGCGTGCTGTTCCGGGGTGTAGGCTGCCCAATCCTGCCGGACGACATAGCGCTCGTCGCAATTGCTGTAATCGCCGCGCAGCTTGCCGCCGTCGGATTTCTCTTCCAGCGTCTTGAAAAAGTCCGCCTGGTCGACAGTGGTGTTCATGATGACT
>NZ_DASRXF010000044.1:0-14414 GCF_035654295.1 Noviherbaspirillum sp.
TCCAGCGCCACCGTCAACATCCCATTCAGCGTAAAATCGTTCTCGTGAGTCGGTTGCATGTCGTTCTCCTCGATTTGTTGGTCGCACTTCAAATTCTAAGGATAGCTTTTGCAACTGGCTCACCTCTTCATAGGATCTACGTTTCTTTATAAAGGACTGTAGGGTGGGTAGAGCGAAGCGAAACCCACCATGCATTCGCACATACCGCTAACCCTGCGCCGCCGGCTCCACCACCGCCTTCTGCACCGATTCCGGCGCACCCGGAATCGTGCGCGCCCCCTGCACCGCTTCCGGCAAGGTCGCCGCGTCCACGTGGTGCGGGTTGATGAACAACCGCTCGAGGTTGGTATCGGACGACACGCCGAGCAGCGGCGCGCCACCACCATCGATACTGCCGTTCTCCCATGCCGCAGCCACTTCCCGCCCCAGCTCGCGCAGGTGCTTGAGGAAGGCGAGTGCAGTGTTGCTCTTGCTCGCCACGCCATAGCAGGCCATGTCGGCATGCGGCGGAATGTAGTGCATCCGCACTTCGACCTTGTCGTGCAGCATCGAGCAGGCCTTCAAGGCCTCGGCATGCGGACGCAGCTGGCGCAGCAGTTCGTTGATCTCGTGGATGCGCTTGATCTCGCCGATCAGTGATGCGTTGAAGTTGATCTCGTTCATCCGGTCGATGATTTCCCATGCGGTGTCGGGCGGCAGCCGGTCCTTGTCCATCACGATCGGGTTGACGCCGACGATCACGAGGTCGCGGCTCTCGCGCTTGTGGTGCCGGATGAGGGGAATCAGCGCGGGGTCGGCGACGTAGCCGCCGTCCCAGTAGTATTCGTCGCCGATCTTCACCGCCCGGTCGGCCACCGGCAGGCAGGCCGAAGCGAGCAGGTGCGGGATATCGATTTCCTGCTTGCAGAATGTCTGCAGCTGGCTGGTGCGGACATTGGTCGCACAGACATACAGCGCCGGCCCGCAGGTGCTGGCGCGCAGGGCCTCGAAATCGATGCAGTCGGCAAGCGCCAGCGCGACCGGGTTCTGCCGCACATCGAACGGCCGCTGGTAAGGCGACATGACGAGCGACAGCGCATTGAGCGCCACGGGAACCGGCGTGCCGTCGATGTTCCAGGACGGATGCCATGGATTGGCGATGAAGCGGTAGGGGTTCAGGGAAAAGTCGCCGATGGCGGCGACATTGGTCCAGAACTGCTTGAGCAGCCTGCGCGTCTCGGTACGGCGCCCGGCATCCGTCAGCGGCTTGTCGTCGCGGTCCTTTTCCAGGCTCAGGCCGCAGGCCAGGACGGCGGCGACCATCGCGCCGCCGCTGGTGCCGCTGACGGCGGCAATCTCGATCTCTTCGTTCTGCAGCAGGCGGTCGACGACACCCCACACATACGCGGAATGCGCGCCGCCGCCCTGCAGCGCAAGGAGGATGCGTTTCTTCGGCGGGCGATTGTTTCTCGGCATGGTCCTGGCTCCGGATTGAGGGGCGAAGCAGTACCAATGTAGGGGAATGCAGGGACGCATGCAACCGCGCGCCCTCATATTCTCAATGGCAATCGGGGACGTTCTGGTCCAGGTAGACCTCGAAGGCGATATTGCGCACGGCGGTCTTCATCAGCTTGTCGGGATGGCCGCCGGCCTTCCATTCCGCCGCCACCTGCCTGAGGAAGGCGGCGGTCTTGGCATCGGACGCGGGCACGACAAAGGCTAGCGAGGTGCGCGGCCCCGTCGGCAGGCGCGCGGAAAATTTCTTCCATTCCGGATACGTGATCAGCTCTTCCAGCATGGCGCTGTCGTGCACGGTCGCATCGCATTCGCCGACGCGCACGGCGATGAGTGCATCGGCCGGCGCCTTGACCACCATTTCGATGGCGCCGTACTTCGCCGCAATGCTGCCCGCGTGCACGCCGCCTTCGGAGACGCAGACCTTGCGCCCTTTGAGCTGTTCCCAGCGCTTGATATCGGTGTCGCTGCGCATGATCGCCATCGGGCCGGCCGAATAGCCGGTGGGGATGATCGTGTGGGTGCGATGCAGCGGGTCCTTGTCGGTGACGGTGGCCAGCACGAAGTCGGCCTTGCCGGAGGAAGCCGGTACTGCCGCCAGCGGCAGCGACAGGCGCTTGGCCACGTCTTCCAGCAGCGCGTTATCGAGGGTCTCGGGCGTGCGGAACTTCATGCCGCCCTTGTATTCCGGCACCACGTACTGGATGCCTGCCTGCAGCTTGCCGCGCTGCCGCGCGCGATCCAGTCCGCTCGCCAGCGCATCGCTGCCGATGCCGGCGATCGCGACGGCAAGCAGGAGGCGGGACAGGCGGAGCGAGATGTTCATGGTCAGACGTACTGGTACCGCAGCACGCGGTGCTTCAGGCGCTCGAGCAGCAGCTGGTCGATCAGCGGCGCGATGATCGCAATGGCGAGGATGTTGGTCATCACGCCCACCATGTCGGCGGTCTCGCCGGCGTAGGAGAGCGAGCGGCCCAGGCCCTTGCCGAAGCCGACCAGCATTTCGCAGGAAATCAACGCGCGCCAGGCATTGCCGAAGGCGAGCTGGGCGCCGGTGATCAGTTCCGGCATGACGGCCGGCAGGTAGACGCGCTTGAGCAGTTCCCACGGTGAGGCGCCCATCACGCGCGCCGCAGACACATGCACCTGCTGGACGCTCTCGGTGGCGTTCATCACCGACAGCGCCGCCGGGAAGAAGGCGGAGATGGCGACGACGACGATGATGGGCATGTTGCCGAAGCCCATCAGGATCAGGAACAGCGGCACCCAGGCGATCGACGGGATCGATTGGAGGATGATGATGGCCGACTTCAGCACTTCACGGAAGAAGAACAGGATCGCGCCGATCAGGCCGAAGCCGACGCCGAACAGCATTGCCGAGCCGTAGCCGGTGCCGAGGCGGAACAGGCTGCCCCACAGCGCGGTGCGGAAGTTCTCGGACTGCATCTCTTCCCACAGGCGCGCGATCACGGTGTGCACGTCCGGCATCAGGAAGTCGGGCAGCGACCACGCGGCGGCCTGCCAGCCGAGGAGGATGACAACCACGGCGAGGATGAAGGCGATCTTCTTGCTGTTGCCGGAAAGGCGTGTCTTGGTGCTCATGTTGTTCTTAAATGCGATGGCCGGCGGGAGGCCGGCCATGTGTTCGTCTGCTGTGGATCCGGGAAGCTATCTTACAGCTTGCGTTCCTTCTGCCAGCTGAGGTCGAGGATGCTGTTCACGTCGAAGGGCTTGCCGTCGCGCGTCTTGAGCGAACCCTGCTCCTGCAGGATGTCCGCGATTTCCTGCATGCGGGCCTGTTCCTTGCCGGTCAGCACCGGGCTGAAGGTCTGGCTCTTGATCGCATCGGTGATCACGGCTTCACGCGGCACCTCGCCCTTGTTCAGCGTCTTGAGCGTCGGCTCGCTGATGAAATAGCCGGCGATGTACTTCGATGCCTCGGTCGGCTTCTTCTGCAGCATGTCGATCGCGTCCTTCTGCGCATCGAGCGACTTCCACACCGCGTCCTTCTTTTTCTTCAGCGTGTCGCCGGAGGTGATGACGACCATGCAGGGGAAGGGCCAGACTTCGCCGATCTCATAGATCTGCTTCACCGGCGCGACCAGTTGCGCGATGCTCGCCTGCGGCTCGAACAGGAAGGCGGCGTCGACGCGCTTGCCGATCAGCGACTGCACCGCGACCTGCGGGCTCACGCCCATCACGTTGACCTCGTCCGGCTTCAACCCGGCCTGCTTCAACACCACGCCCTTGAGCACGGTGTCAGCGGTGCTGCCTTCGGCCTGCGATGCCAGCGTCTTGCCCTTCAGGTCGGAGACTTTCTTGATGCCCGTTTCGTCGCGCGCGATGATCGCGTGGTAGCCGTGCTGCGCGCCACCCACCACCTTCAGGTCCGCGCCCTTGGAGGCCCAGGCCACTGCGTTGGTAAAGCCCAGCACGCCGGAGTCGAGCTGGCCGCCGACGATAGCCTTGATCAGGTCGGTGCCGGACTTGAATTCGACCAGCTCCACGTCCAGGCCATGCTTCTTGTAGAGGCCGGCTTCCTGCGCCAGGATGGCCTGCGCATCGTCCATCACGCGCAGGTAGCCCACCTTGAATTTTTCCTGTGCGTTTGCCTGTGCGGCGATGGCGAATGCCGCGAATGCGGCAAGCAACATTTTCCCGGTTTTCATATTCCTGCTCCTTCGGTCAATGGTATGTCCTCGTGCTCCGCACGGATGCCGAGCAATCCCAAAATCTCGCGCCGCACATCGGCAAAGTCCGACAGGTCGTGCGTCTTCTCGTAATGTTCGAGGTTGAACTCCTTCAACACCTTCGCCGGGCGATGGCTGAACACCAGGATACGGTCGGCGAGGAACAGTGCCTCGTCCACGTCATGGGTGACCAGCAGCACCGTCGGGCGCGCTTCGCGGATCAGGTCGCGCAAGACATCCTGCAGGGTCATGCGGGTGAGAGCGTCGAGCGCGCCGAAGGGTTCGTCCAGCAGCAGCACTTTCGGCTGCGTGATGAAGGCGCGTGCCAGCGCCGCGCGCTGCCGCATGCCGCCGGACACCTGGTGCGGATAGTAATCCTCGAAACCCTTGAGGTTGACCTTCTCCAGCCACGCGAACGCCTGCTCGCGCGCCTGCTTCTTGTCGACTTTCTGCAGCTCCAGCGCCATCGACACGTTCTGCGCTAGCGTCATCCACGGATAGAGCGCGTTTTCCTGGAACATCAGCATGCGCTCGGGCGCCGGCCGTTCCACCGGCTTGCCGCCGGCAAGGATCTGGCCCGCGCTCGGCTTTTCCAGGCCGGCGGCGATGTGCAGCAGCGTCGATTTGCCGCAGCCCGACGGGCCGACGAGGGCGACGAGCTGGCCTTCATCGAACTCGCGCGAAAAGCCGTCGATGACGTGCAGGCTCGAAAAACGCTTATCAATATTCTTGAACGACAGCTTCATGGGTTGTTCTTGGTGGCGGGCGGCGGGAAGTTATATGGGCGCCCTTTGGAATTACTTCTGGTAATAACGCACTTTAATGGGGCGCTGTGCGCAGGACAACAATTTTTCCCGACTATGCTTATACAGAAATGTGAATAAGCTAAGCGCGGAGCGTCATTAGATAGCGGAAAGTCACACCCGTCAACGCTTGCGGGCCGCGCGGCGGCTTGACAGTTGGTCATTCGACAATCTTCTTGCGGAGGCCGTTCCATGCAATACGAGCTCTATTACTGGCCGGAGATACAAGGACGCGGCGAATTCGTGCGGCTTGCGCTGGAGGAAGGCGGCGCCGACTACGTGGACGTCGCACGGCGATCGGAGCGCAGCGGGATGGGCATGGCGGCCATGTTCCGCTTGATGGAAAGTGCCGCGCATCTCCCCTTCGCGCCGCCCTTCCTGCGCGCAGGCGGGCAGGTGATCGGACAGACGGCGAACATCCTGCTGTTCCTCGGCCCGCGCCTCGGGCTGGCGCCGGAGGACGAGGCGGGCCGGCTGTGGGTGCACCAGCTGCAACTCACAGTCGCCGATTGCGTGGCCGAGGCGCATGACACGCATCACCCGATCGGGTCCGGCCTGTATTACGAAGAGCAGAAGGAAGAGGCGCACAGGCGCGCGGCGGACTTCACCGCCGCGCGGATACCGAAATTTCTCGATTACTTCGAAGCGGTGCTGCGGCGCCGCCCCGGGGGAGAATGGCTGGCGGCGGACATGCCGACCTATGCCGACCTGTCGCTGTTCCAGCTCGTGGAGGGTTTGCGCTATGCCTTTCCGAAGACGATGGCGCGGCTGGAGCCGGCCTGCCCGCTCGTCGTCGCGCTGCACGGCCGGGTCGCGGCGCGCAAGCGGATCAAGGCGTATCTGAAGTCGAAGCGGCGTTTGCCTTTCAATAACGACGATGTGTTCCGGCACTATCCCGAGCTGGAGCAATAGCGGACGCCATTACGGCACCGGCGCCGTGGATTCCCGTGCGCAGTCGCACTCGTACCACTTGTGTTCGTTCCAGATGTCGAGGTTGAACTCCCCCTGCGCAGGCGGGCGCTTGGCGGCGCCTTGCATCGCAGGCGTCGCGCCCAGTTGCGCCGGCGGCAGCATCGTGCCCTCGTCTTCCAGCGGACTTCCGCCGCAGGCGGACAGCAACACGGCAAGGGGCAAAATCGTATGGATGGAATAATGCTGGCGGAGACTTGCAACAAACTTCACAGCAGACCTTTTCCCACTCTGTCAAAAGAAAATTCGTAACCAACTGCAACACCTCAGAGGTTACGAATGGGAAAAGGTTCCTGAAGGAATGAATTCGATGTCAGAGGCTCATTGCACGGCTTCGGCGGCCGGCACTGCAGCCGGCACGGCTTCCACCACCACGCTTGCCGGTGCGGCAACGGCCTTCGTATCCTTGCGGCGCAATGCGTAGCGGTTCAGGCCGCTCATGTGAATCTTGCACAGGTAATCCGTCCAGTTGATCAGCTTCGCGTCGACCGGGAACAGCACCTTGTCATGGGTGCGGAAGCGCTTCACCAGTGACAGCAGGTTCTTGTTGTGGAAGCGGTAACGCGGCTGCGTGTAAAAGGAGAAGGTGATGGCCAGCGTCTGCGTGGTGCGCATCTTTTCCATCGCCTTGGTCTCGCCGGCGGCGCCGCACAGGCGGCGCAACCCCGTCCACGCAGTCACCGCAGCGCGCATCGCGCCCATCGCCACACGGAAGGTGGTGTTGCCCACCACCCGGAAATCGCGCGGCTGGTTGTAGAACAGCCGGTCGTACTGTTGCCAGTTGCGCTTCGATTCATCCTCCAGCAGGCGGATCATTTCGCCCAGGCGCAGCGGATTGCCCGAGCCGCTGCAGCACTGGTAGATGCGGTGGCCTTCGGGATCGGCCACCGCTTCGGCGGCGGCGAGCAGGATGCTGTTGGCAACGAGGTCGGCCGGGATGATGTCGATGATCTCGTCCGGCTTGGCCGGGAAAAAGTTGGTCTTGCCGCGCGCATAGGCCAGGATGACCGCATCGGCCACCTTCACGCCTTCGATCCAGCCGGGCGCGGGTTCCTGCAGCGTGCTTTCGATGATGGACGGGCGCACGATGGTCAGCGGGCGGCCGACCATGCCGCGCATCGCCAGCTGCTCGCCCATCCATTTGGTGAAGGTATACGTATCGTTCCAGCCATAGCGGTTGGACTCGGCAATGCCGAGCTCGGTCAGGCGCCGTTCGCGCAGCTTCGGATCGCGCACCGCGGATTTCACCTGCTCGATCTTTTGCTCCAGCCGCGTGATCAGCGCCTCGACATCGTAGTAACCGTCGCGATGGCGCGGGATGGGCGCGCCGGCCGGCGGCACGATCTGCTCGCGCATTTCGCCGCGGTTGTAGCCGTTGACGTAGCAGGTCGAGACCTGGATCAGCGGCGCATTGGCGACGCGCGTGAGCGCCGTCATGTAATGCAGGCTGAGCGCATTGATGGCCAGCGCCTGGTCGAGCGGTTCGCGGAAGTTGACGCTGGCGGCGGCGTTGATGACCACGTCGACGCGCGAGGCCAGTTCGATGAACTTGTTGGCCGGCAGGCCGAAGCTGGGTTCGGTGACTTCGCCGGTCACGCACTCGATCTTTTCGGCGAAGAAGCGCGCCAGGTAGTCCGGCTGCTCTTCGCGCAGCTTCTCGAACACGGACGAGGTAGCGATTTCCTTCTCGAAGCGCTCGCGCGCGGTGCGGCACTCACGGCTGCCGCGGATGACGAGGATGATGCGGCCGACGTTGGGCACGGTGCGCACCAGTTTTTCCAGTACCACCTTGGCGAGGAAACCGGTGGTTCCTGTCAGCAGGATGCGCTTGCCGGACAGGGCGGTCTGCACGCTGATGGGGGCGGTACGGCGTTTCATTGCTTGTTCTCCGGCGAGTGGTTCAGATGATGCGGGTGAGGCGGAACATGGCGGTCATCGCGAGACCCGGCAAGGCGTTGCGATGGCAGCAGTAGGTCTTTTCCACGCGGCCCTGGAAGCGCGACTTCGCAAACTCCAGGCCCTTGAAGTTGTAGAGGAAATCCATGCGCTCGCGGATCACCGACATGGTCATGCGCAGCACGCGCGATTCCTGCGGTTCGACCTCTTTCGCCATCATCAGCGGCACCAGGCCGAGGTCCAGGGTCTGCACGCCTTCGGCCTTGAATACCTCCATCGCATGCGCCATCAGCGCGTACCACAGGCCCTGCTTGAAATTGGCCGACGAGCGCGAGATGTTCGGCACATAACCGATCAGCTTGTTGTTCGCATAGACGGGATCGAAGAAGATGAAACCGACCGCTTCGCCGTTCAGGTAGGCATAGAAGTAGCGCGTGCCGTCGCGGTAATCGATCAGCATCGGGCGGATCAGGAAGCGGATCTCGTTGTTCTTGCAGCGGCGGGTCTGGATCCAGGCTTCGGAAATCTTTTTCACGTCGGGATTGAAGCCCGCCTCGCGGATCTCGATACCCTGGTTGCGCGCCTGGTTGATCGCGGTACGGATGATCTGCTTTTTCGATCCGCGCAGCGACCAGGTTTCGAGGTCGATCTTCGATTCGCTGCCGAACTGTGTGCCGTAGTAACCGTAGTGGTTGTGCAGGTGGTCCACCACCGGCTTGCTGACCTGCACGAAGACGGCGCTGGGGTATTTTTCGAGGAAGCGGTCCAGCATCAGTGTGCGGTGGTGCGGGTGGCACACCGGGTCGGCCAGCGCGAAACGCATGCCCCAGTAGCTTGCGTAGGCGATGTAGCCGACGCCGGGCATGTCGAAATAGGACATGTCGGGTTGCAGCGTCGAGAACGACATCGAGTGCGAACCGAACTGCTTGAGGCAGGCGACGCGCCGCGCCATGTCGAGGTGGGTGATATCCGCGACCAGCGGACGGTCCAGTGTGATGACTTGCACTTGTGCTTGTTCTTGCAAAACAGCCTCCCTGGCGGTGGGGATGAAGCGGAGAGTGGAGGTTCCCTCCCCTTCAAGGGGAGGGCTAGGGTGGGGATGGGGGAAGTGTTCGAGCGAAAGAAACCCATCCCCATCCCGGCCTTTCCCTTGAAGGGGAAGGAGACGTCCGCTAGCGGTTTGCCGGCTTCGTTCCCAGCACCGACCAATAGCAATTCAGAAGCAGCAGCCTGTAATGCTTCTTTTCACGGACATGCAGCCCGAGCTTCTGCATCGACTCGGGGTAGTTGTAGATCTTGTGCACGGCATTGCCGGCGAAGGCCCAGAAGAACAGCACGGCGCCGTACCAGTAGGCTTTCTTGGCGAGTCGGGACAGGATGTTCCCGGTCGGGTAGGCGAAATCGCCGACCACCACATGCGCGCCCGGCTTGCCGAGACGGATCAGGTGTTCCAGCACGCGGTGCATCATCTCCTCGTCGAACACGTTGAGGAAGAAGTTGGCCACCACCATGTCGTACTTTTCAAATTCGCGCACCTTCATGATGTCGCTGTGCAGCTGGCGGATGCGCACCTTCACGCCTTCCTTGTCGAGGTTGCGCTGGAAGTTTTTGAGCATCGTCTCGGAGAGGTCGACCACGGTCACGTCGGCACCCAGTCTTGCGGCATACACCGCATCCTTGCCATGGCCGACGCCGGCGAACAAGACCTTGTCGCCCGGCTTGAGCTTGTCGAGCATCGCCACCTTGCAGTGGTGGATCGATTTGCCGCTGTATACGGCGCTCAACCAGTCATAGATGGGGCCCACCAGCTTGTACTTGTCATTCATGCCTTGATCCTCAGGCCTTTGCGGCCTTTTCGTTTGTCTTGGCGCCGGCGGATGCGGCCGGCGCGTCTCCTCAACATCAGTGTGTTTAGATTAAGACAAGAATCGCGGGCAACGAGGGATGGCGCATTGGCCTGCCGAGCCAAACTCGTGACCTTGGAAGTCAGGCGTTTTGGTGTGTCCGCGCGGCATGTTTTTGCGGTGCGCGGCGTGGGAAGGTGCGCAGGAAGGATAGGGCGAAGCCGCGGGCGCGGCTTCTGATCTTGATCAAACGATGTGCATGCTTAGGCGGGCTCGGCCGTCCTTGCGGCGGCACTGCTCCAGAACAGCGCCCGGCCGATCGCGTATTCGGTCGCCATCGCCCCGGCGAGGAAGGCCGAGCCGGCGAGGAACAGATGCAGCGGCGTGAGCACCATGGCAAGACCCCAGAACAGGAACAACGCCGCCATGCGCAGCACCCACAGCACCAGCTCGCGCGCGAAGATGCGGTCGGCGAGCTCGCCGCGGATGTCGAGCGTGCACTGGTTGAGCACCTGCTGGCTGGCGGCGAGGAAGGGCGCGCCCGCCGCGCGCATCATCGAATGCACGATGTAGAGCGCCGGAATCCATGCACTCGCGCCGAGCAGCAGGTAGGAGGCCGACATCACCAGGCAGGCGCCGCCGAACCAGTGCGCGCGGTTGTCCTTGTTGCGCTTCTTGCGCGTGATGTAGAGCGCGGCGCCACCGGCCAGTCCCGCGACGGTCGTCACCCAGCCGAAATGGCTGGCCACGCCGAGTGCGTTGGAAGCGCCGGTGGCGGCCATTGCCTGGCTTATGCCGAACAGGCCGGATTCGAGGAAGAAGATCGGCAGGCAGGCGATGAAGCGCGGCTGGCGGATCACCGCGAGCGGGGCCTTCAGGACCACCGGGTCGGTGGGCGGGATGGCCTTGCCGAGGAATAGCGCGCCGAAGATGCAGAACGCGCCATACAGCCAGTACACATAGCGGCTCTGCTCGCTGAAGGCGGCAAGCAGCACGGTCGAGGCCAGGGTCGCGGAAAAACTCAGGACGATGGTGGCGGTGCCCGAGCGCGCCGCGTACGGGTCGCGCTCACTGTCGGCCAGCAGCGACATCTCGAGCGCGTGCCTTCCTGTCCATGTCATGCCGAGGTAGGAGCCGAAGGCGATCGCCGTCAGGGCAACCGAACCGTCGGCCACGAGCAGCAGCAGGCCGGGGAACAGCAGGCCGAGCCGCACCAGGCCGGTGCCGCCGATACGCAGGCGCGGGCTGATCAGATAGGCAAGGAAGGTGGACGCCATCGCCGCTGTGAGCATGGCGGCCGTATAACGGAACAGCGCATCGAGATCGTGCGCGCCGATGACGAAAAAGCCGATGAAGCCGCCGAAACTTCCGACGGCGCCTTGCAGGGCTGCGAGGGGAAGCAGGGAGCGCTGGTGGGGTCTGGACTTCATTCCTTGGCAATGTGTTCTTGTCATGGCCGGCGCATTGCCGAGAGACAAGGGAAGACATGCTGTGAGGAATGATAGTTCCCGAGGGAAACAGGATTGTGGGGGAGCGGGATGTCGTGACGCGGTGGGTTTCGCTGCGCTCTACCCTCCCTACGGTGCTTTACTGGATTAGAGCGAAGCGAAACCCGCCATGCGAGCGGCGAAGCTCATTCCGGCGGTGCGTCGCCCTACTGACGCTTTTCCTTTCCAAACAGCGCCCGCCACACCCAGCCGCCGCGCTGGTCGACGCCGGTCAGCACATAGTCCAGCGCGTTCGCATTCTTCAGCGTCAGGTCGAGCACCGAGCGCACCTGGTGGCGGCCGGCGAGCAGGATTGCATCGCCTTCCCGCAGCGGGAATCCGTCCTCCGGCAGCAGGAAAGAACGCCCCTCGCGCTCCACCATCAGTACCACGGCCGGCAGCATGTCATCGCGCTCGGCGTTATCGCGCAGGAGGTCGCGGACGGCGATCCGCTGTTGCATGTTCAGCGCCTTGTGCACTGCCGGCGCGGATACCCCTTCGAGGCGGATATCCCAAACCTGCGGCACCAGCCCGTCGCAGATCGATTCCAGGCGTTGCGCGAGCGCCTTGCTCCAGGGCTCGTCCGCCTGGCGCACGGCGTGGAGGAAACGCGCCAGCAGCGGCGTGGTGAGGATGGAGATGCATTCCTGGGCGACGACGCGGGTGTGCACCATGCTGAAGTCGGCGCGGAAGGTTTCGAACAGCAGGTCGTTGGCCGCCTGGTTCTGCCGCGCGACGACGTACAGTTTCGGATTGATCTGCTTGGCCATCATGGCGATGGACAGGTTGGCGATATCGTTGTTGCTGCCGGCGACGATGCCGCCGGCTTCCATCACGCCGGCTTCGTGCAGCACGCCCGCCTCGGTGCCCGAACCGATGACGAGGCGGCCGTTCTCCGGGCCTTCCCCGTCGGGGTCGACGATGGTGAGTTCGATACCGGGCAGGGACATGTAGTGCGCCACCGCTTGGCCGAAATGGCCGTAGCCGCAGATGATCCACTTGCCGCGCGGCGGCCGGTGCACTTCGGGCAGCGGCGAGCCGGGCAGTCCGGTCAGGATCTCGATCAGGCGGAAGGCTTCCGGCGCGGACACCGCCAGCGCGAGATATTCGGCGAAGCGTTCGTAGGCATTGACGATGTGGTGCGTGCCGAAGGAGCGCATGTTTTCGGCCACCGCCGGGTTGCGCACGCGCGTCAGCACGGGAATCGCCGGGTTGAGCAGGCGCACGTTGATGGCGATGGCAAGGTTGCACTCGTCGTCATTGGTCACCGCCAGCACGCCGCGGCAGCGGGCATGCCGCACGCCGGCCATCAGCAGGTTGGCCGACAGGCGCGCATCCGCCGCCAGGGCGGGGTCGTTGGTCTTGAAATCCTCCAGGTCCAGCTCCTCGATGCGTTGCGCATTCTTGTCGATGATCACGAAGTCAAAGCCCATCAGGTCGAGCGCGCGGCAGATCAGGCCGCCGGTCTCGCCGCAGCCGCAGACGAGGTAGAACGGCGTCTGGATGCGCGCGACGCGGCGCGCGAAACGCGAAGCGACCAGCGTGTGCTGGAAGGATTTGTCCTGCAGCAGCGCCAGCAGGGTGAGGATGGAATAGGTCCAGCCGACGACGGTGAAGTAGATGCAGGCGGTCACCCACAGCCGCTGCCCGTCGGAAAACGCGGTCGGGATCTCGCCGAAGCCGATGGTGGTCGCGGTGTAGCTGATGAAGTAGAAGGCATGGAAAAAACTCATCGGCGGCGCGGGCGTGCCGTCGGCATTGACGCCGGGCACGAGCGTGAGCCCGAGCACCGCGATCGCGTAGAACACGATGAGCGCGATGAGCGGCGCGCGCATGCGCCGCAGTACGAGGAAGAAGACGCTGTTCATTGCGTCAGCGCCGCATCATTACCGTTTCGACGATCAGGATGACCACGGAAATGATGTTGGCCAGCAGCGCGCCGCCGGACAGCGATACCACGCTCGCCGTCACGTCTGCCGTCATGCCGGTGCCGGTGACGTGCACCGCCAGCGCCCAGGTGACGGCGGCGGCGATCAGCTGGATGTCGGCGACCAGGCTGGTGGAGAGATGCACCGCGCCGATCTGGGTGCGGTCGCCGAACTTGAGCACGGTGGCGATCATGTTGACCACGATGGCCGCAAACAGCTCGTACACGTTGTGCAGTTCAGGACGTTCGATGTCGCCGATGAAGAAGCCGAAGTTGAGCGTGGCGGCAAAGACGATGAAGAAGGCGAAGACGACCTTTTCCAGGTTCATGGTTTTCCTTTTCTTGTTGGGGTCACCCGTAATGATACAGACGGAAACAGCGTCGCCAGTGTTGAACTTGAGCAAGTTTCGACAGACTAAGGTCTTTTCAGGCGTATTGCCGCACGCAAATCCACCGGGAGGACAGTTCATGCAAGTCAGACATTTTTTCGCCGCGCTCGTGCTCGCGTTCGGCGTCGGGCAGTTCGCCAAGGCCGAAGAACCGAAGCAGATCGATGCGCAACAGGAGGCGCAACAGGCGCCTGTTGCACAGGAACAAGCGGAGACACCGGTACCGGCGGCGGAAAAGCCGGCTGCCGCCGCCGATGCACCTGCTGCAGCCGCGACACCTGCCGCGGTGCCGGCCACGGCAGACAGCGCGGAACCGGTGGACTGGATCCATTCCTTCTTCTACGAGGTCAAAATCACCGACGTCCTCCTGGCGGTCTTTGCCGGCCTGCTCGTGCTGCTCGGCCGTGACCTTGCGCGACGCATGCGCGACGCCGCCGCTGCGGCCAAAGACAGTGCAACGGTAGCCGAAAAGAGCGCCCGCGCCGCCGAGGAAGCGCTGATCGCCGCGCAGCGCGCCTTTATGTTCATCCGCGAGATCAAGACCTACCTGCACCAGGACCCGCAGACCGGCCGCTTCCACTGGACCATCCATCCGATCTGGGCCAACAGCGGCAACACGCCGACGCGCGGCCTGTCGATCAATACCAGTTACCGCCTGCTCGATGCGCCCCTGGCGAAGGGCTACGATTTCCCGGCATCGCAGGAAGACGCGGTATCCACCATCGCCGGTCCGCGCAGCATGGTCGAAGCGGCGCCGGGCACGCTCAGCGCCGAAGACCTGGCGGCGGTCAAGGAAGGAAAGAAGTTTTTCTACATCTGGGGCTGGGCCGAGTACCACGACATCTTCGAAGGCACGAAGAAGCGCGTCACCCGTTTCTGCAACCAGCTGATCGAAGTGGACGGTGACCCCGATGC
>NZ_DASRXF010000045.1:0-14957 GCF_035654295.1 Noviherbaspirillum sp.
GCTTTTCGATCAGGTCGGGTTCCTTCTGTTCGACGACGGGTTCGCGCAGCGCCTTCTGCAGCGCGAAAACGCTTTGCGGACGCTCCAGCGGTTCGAGACGCAGCGACCAGCGGATCACCTGGATCAGCTCGCGCGAATACATGCTTTCCAGCTTGCGGAAGTGGTCTTCCATGCGGTCGTTGGTCTTGCGCTGGTCTGCCGGCTGGGGCGGCGCCCCGACCATGCTGGCGAACATTGATGCGCCGATGCTGTAGATGTCGGTCCACGGGCCGAGGTTGCCGTTCTTGACGTACAGCTCGGGCGGCGCGAAGCCGGGGGTGTACATCGGGTAGAGCTTGGGCTGGTCGGCACGCAAGGTCTGGCGCGCCGCGCCGAAGTCGAGCAGGATCGGCGTGCCGTCCATGCGCAGATAGATATTGGCGGGCTTCAGGTCGAGGTGGAGCAGCTTGTTCGCATGTACTTCGCGCAGGCCGTTCATCACCTGGTTGAACATTTTCCGGATGAAACGCTCCGACACCAAAGGACGCTCGCCCTTGTCGCGCCGGCGGATGATGTGATCCTGCAACGAGCGCCCGGATTCATAGGCCATCACCATGTAGACGGTATCGTTGGCGCGGAAAAAATTGACGACGCTGACGACGTTGGGGTGCGAAATGCGGGCCAGCGCGCGCCCTTCTTCGAAGAAGCACTTGAGGCCGATGCGGAAGACGGGCAGGTTTTCCGCGGAGATGGCGGGGACGAGTTCGCCCGGACGGCGCAGCGCGAGCGAGCTGGGCAAGTACTCCTTGATGGCGACTGCGTTGCCGTCCTCATCATAGGCCAGGTAGACAATACTGAACCCGCCGGACGCAATCTTCTTTACAATGCGGTATCCGGCAATTTCGAGTCCATCCGGCAATGGGGCGTTGTTTTGAGATGCCATATTTCCCTGGGCGGTTTCCCTGACAGTTCCTCCGGATTGTGTGGGATAAATCACTGATTTGTAAAGCAAGGAAACATTTTGACGATCTCCAGCATGACCGGTTACGCGGTCACCACGCGCGAAACCGATGCGGGCACACTGACCGTTGAACTGAAAAGCGTCAATTCGCGCTTCCTCGACCTGCAGTTCCGCATCAACGACGAATTCCGCGCTTTCGAACCCGTGTTGCGCGAAGCCATCATGGCGCGCGTGAACCGCGGCAAGGTTGAGTGCCGCCTCAGTTTCGGCCGCAAGGCGACTACCGGCGGCGTGCAGAACCTGAACGCGGAACTGCTCGACGCATTATCAAAAATGCAAGCGCAAGTGAAACAACATTTCCCGGATGCGCCTGCCCTGACCGTCAGTGAACTCTTGCGCTGGCCGGGCGTGATTGCCGACGCCGAAGCCAGCCAGGAAGCGCTGCAGGCCGAAGTGCAGGCACTCATCAACGATGCGCTCGGCGCCTTCATCGACAGCCGCGCACGGGAAGGTGCGGCCCTGCAGGCGATGCTGATATCGCGTATCGACGAGATGGAAGCTATCGTCCAGCGCATCACCCCGCTTATCCCGCAGGCGATTGCGCAGTTCCAGCAAAAGGCGACTGAACGCATGAAGGAAGCGCTCGGCGTGGCCGCGTCGAACGGCGGACCGGCGACCGTCTCGCGCGAGGAAGCGCTGGAGCGCATCCGCCAGGAAGTGACTCTCTACGGCATCCGCATCGATGTGGCCGAAGAACTGTCGCGCCTGTCGGCGCACCTGTCGGAAACGCGCCACATCCTGAAAAAAGGCGGACAGGTTGGGAAGCGCCTCGATTTCATGATGCAGGAACTGAACCGCGAAGCGAATACCGTCGGCTCCAAGGCGGCGCTGAAGGAATTGTCCGACGCATCGATGGCGATGAAACTGCTGATTGAGCAGATGCGGGAACAGGTCCAGAATCTGGAATGACCCGGCATTGACTTTTTTACACGACAACCAGCCATATCTATGACCGAAGTCTTCAATCCCGCAGGCAGCCTGTTCATGGTCGTCGCCCCCTCCGGCGCCGGCAAGTCCACGCTGGTCAATGCGCTGCTGGCGCAGGAACCGGCCATCAAGCTGTCGATCTCCTTCACCACGCGCCAGCCGCGCCCGGGCGAGCAGCACGGACGCGAATATTACTTCACGACGGTAGAGGATTTCCTCAAGCGGCGCGAAGACGGGGAATTTTTGGAATCGGCCGAAGTCCACGGTAATTACTACGGAACGTCGCGCCTGATGATCGAGAAGGAAATGAAAGCCGGCCTCGATGTTCTGCTTGAGATCGATTGGCAGGGCGCGCAGCAGGTCAAGAAGCAGTTTCCGGGCGCCGTCCAGATTTTCATCCTGCCGCCGTCGATCGCCGCACTGGAAGAACGCTTGAAGAAGCGCGGACAGGACGAACCGCATGTGATCACGCGCCGTATCCTGGCCGCCGGCGGCGAAATAGCGCACGCCCCGGAGTCCGAATATGTTATTATTAATCAAGAGTTTGCGACAGCTTTGTCGGAATTGACAGCAATCGTCAAAGCTTCGCGTTGCCGCTTCGCGCAACAGGCTGCACGCAACGCTTCCCTATTCACCCAGCTTGGCATCCACGCCAACTTGAGCTGACATCAATTTCAGGAGCACTTATGGCGCGTATCACCATCGAAGACTGCCTCAAACAAGTACCCAACCGCTTCCAGCTGACCCTGGCCGCGACTTATCGCGCCCGCCAGCTTCTGCAAGGTCATACCCCGAAAGTCGAAGCAAAAGACAAACCGACGGTTATCGCACTGCGTGAAATCGCCGCCGGCAAGGTCGGGCTCGAAATGCTGAAAAAAGTCCCGAGCTGAGTAGCGTTAACGGCCATGCGACTGATAAGCTTAGCTTATGAACCTGACTCAACCAGATTCAACCCTGTCAGTCGCTCCGAATAACCGGGCGTCGTCCGATCGCCCGGCCTCCAAGATTCCCGATTCCTCCCCGAAGTCCGATCCGAACGCTGCGCAGAATGCGGGCGTCGCTTCCGTCACCCTGCTGATGAACAAGCTGGGCGACTACCTCTCGCCTTCCGAAATGAAGAAGGTGAAGGAAGCCTATCGCTTTTCGGATGAAATGCACCTCGGCCAGATCCGCAAGTCCGGCGAGCCTTATATCTCGCATCCGATTGCCGTTGCGGAAATCTGTGCTGACTGGAAATTGGACGCGCAGGCGATCATGGCCGCCCTGCTCCATGACGTCATGGAAGACCAGGACGTCAAGAAGGAAGAACTGATCGAGCGCTTCGGCGCGCCCGTCGCCACTCTGGTGGACGGTTTGTCCAAGCTGGACAAGATCGAATTCCAGAGCCAGATCGAGGCGCAGGCTGAAAACTTCCGCAAGATGCTGCTGGCGATGGCGCGCGATGTGCGCGTGATCCTCATCAAGCTGGCCGATCGCCTGCACAACATGCGTACGCTGGGCTTCATGAGCCCGGAGAAGAAGCGCCGCATCGCGCGCGAGACGATGGAAGTCTATGTGCCGATCGCGCACCGTCTCGGCCTGAACAATATCTATCGGGAACTGCAGGACCTCGCCTTCTCGCACCTCTTTCCGGTGCGCTACCGCACATTGGCGAAAGCAGTGAAGGCCGCGCGCGGCAACCGGCGCGAAGTGGTCAGCAAGATCCTCGAATCCGTGAACAACACGCTCGCGGCGACCGGCATCAAGGCCGCGGTCTACGGCCGCGAAAAGACGCTGTACGGCATCTACCGCAAGATGCGCAACAAGCACCTCTCCTTTTCCCAGGTGCTCGACGTCTACGGCTTCCGCATCGTTGTCGACAGTTTCGCCAACTGTTACGTGGCGCTCGGCACCCTGCACGCGCTGTACAAGCCGATGCCGGGCAAATTCAAGGATTACATCGCCATTCCCAAGCTGAACGGCTACCAGTCGCTGCACACCACCCTGATCGGCCCCTACGGCACCCCGGTCGAATTCCAGATCCGTACCCAGGACATGCACCACGTCGCCGAAGCCGGCGTAGCGGCGCACTGGCTCTACAAGGACTCGGATGCCAGCCTGACCGATCTGCAGCAGCGTACCCACGCATGGCTGCAGTCTCTGCTCGACATCCAGAAACAGACCGGCGATTCCGCGGAATTCCTCGAGCACGTGAAGGTGGACCTGTTCCCGGATTCGGTCTATGTCTTCACGCCGAAGTCGAAGATCATCGCCCTGCCGCGCGGCGCGACGGTGCTCGACTTTGCCTACACGATCCACACTGATATCGGCGATCAGGCAATCGGCGCCCGCGTCAACCACGAACACGCCGCTTTGCGTACGGAACTGCGCAACGGCGATATCGTGGAAATCGTGACCGCGCCGACATCGCGCCCGAGCCCCAATTGGCTGACCTTCGTCCGCACCGGCAAGGCGCGCTCCGCGATCCGCCATCACCTGCGCACCATCAATCTCGCCGAATCGACCGAGCTCGGCAAGCGGCTGCTCGCGCAATCGCTCACCATCCTGGAAATCGATCCGCAACTGCCGCCGGAGCTGGTGGAGAAGCTGCTGAACGAGTCCAGTGCCAAGTCGCTCGACGAGCTGTATGCGGACATCGGTGTCGGCAAGCGCATGGCGACGCTGGTGGCGCGCCACATCCGCACGCTGATGGAAAGCGATCCCTCCAACACCCTTCCGCCGCTCGACACCGAAAAGAAGAGCAGCAAGCTCGATCCGGTTGCCATCAACGGCAATGAAGGCGTATCCGTGCAGCTGGCACAATGCTGCCAGCCCATTCCGGGCGACGCCATCAAGGGCCAGCTCAAGCGCGACCAGGGCATTGTCGTGCACGCAAACGACTGCGATATCGCCAAGCGCCAGCATGCGAAGGAACCGGACCGCTGGATCGACCTGGTATGGGAGGCAGAACTCACGCGCCGTTTCGACTGCCGGATCAAAGTCCTCGTCGACAATGAGAAAGGCGTGCTTGCACGGGTGGCGGCGGAGATTGGCGAATCCGATGCCAACATCACCTATGTCGGCATGGACGACGACCGCGACCACCTGATGAAGCAATTGCACTTCACGGTGCAGGTCGAGGACCGCGTCCATCTCGCACGCCTGATCCGCAACGTGCGGAAGATCCCGGGCGTGGCGCGCATCCTGCGCGAGCGCGGCTGACCGCGCGAAGCCCGCCTTTGCAACCCGCGGGAGACGTGCACGCGGGTTTCGCTTCGCTCTACCCACGCTACGATCCTTTAGCCGCATAGCCCGCGCCTTCAAGAACTGTAGGGTGAGTAGAGCGCAGCGAAACCCGCCTTGCCGCCGCCAGGACGCAAGCGGAAAATCAGGGCACCGGATAGGAGACGTCGAGGATGGTGAGCTCATCCAATCCGGCCGGCGTCCTGAGCACGACGGAATCCCCTTCCCTGGCCTTGGTCAGCGCGCGCGCCACCGGCGAAATCCAGCTGATTCTGCCGTTGAGCGGATCGAGTTCGTCGATGCCGACGATGGTGACGGTGTGCTCCTCGCCTGCCTGGTTTTCATAGGTGACCGTTGCACCAAAAAAGACCTGGTCGCTGCCGTGGTGCACGCTCGGGTCCACCACTTCTGCAAGGTCGAGGCGCTTGGTGAGGAAACGGATGCGGCGGTCGATCTCGCGCAGGCGCCGCTTGCCATAGATATAGTCGCCATTCTCGGAGCGGTCGCCGTTGGAGGCCGCCCATGACACGACCTTGACGACTTCGGGCCGCTCCACGTCGATCAAGCGCAGCAGTTCATCCTTCATGCGCTTGTGCCCCTGCGGCGTCATGTAATTCTTGGTGCCGGCCGGGATGGCGGGCAATGCGCCTTCCAGGTCGTCGTCGTCACCGTCCGATTCTTTAACAAATGCCTTGTTCATGAGACATATTGTAGCCGCCTGCGGCCACACATTACTGTTAGGCGTCAGTTGACCCCGCCGGAGACCGCATCGCTCCACTCGAAGGCAGACACCTGCAAGGCGTAGAGTTGCTCCGATGATATTCCGAGCTTGTCGAGCAGCGGCGTGAGCTGCGGGCAGGCGTTGTCGATCTTTTCGATGCATTGGGCGAGGCGCAGCATGTCGCCGTAAATTCCGGAACCGTCGAGCAAGGCATGCCGGACCTCGTCATCTACCGACAATTGCCGGACGATCTCCTCCATCGGCAGGCCGAACAAGGCGTCCATCAGGGACAGAATGCCCACGGTGAACGCCGTACCGGCCATACCGGTGTCGCCGGGCCGTATCGTCTCGGCGATCAGCTCGAGCAGGCGCCCCCGTGTGGTGGCCAGCGCCAGCAAAGGCGATGCCGCGCAACGGCTCTTGTCGGATTCGGCGTACAGGAGGATCTGCAGCCAGCGATGGATCTGCTGGCGCCCCAGAAGCTTCAGCGCATGTCCAAGGGAATGGATCTGCTCGGTCACTCCTGCGCTGGGCGCGTTCACGAGGCGCAGCAGGCTCATCCCCAGCGAGGCATCCTGCTTGATGCCTCGCTCGATGGCCGACAGCTCGGCATTCGATGCGAGCTGCGTCATGAGGCGCATGATCGCGATCTGGGACGGCGTCAGCCTGCGGCCGGCGAGTATGGTAGGCCGGGCGAAGTAATAGCCCTGGAAATAATCGAATTCGTGGTCGAGGCAATGCTGGAACTGTTCCTGAGTTTCGACCTTCTCGGCCAGCAGCCGCTTGCCGGCCTGCTTGAATTTCCGCCCCAGCGACGCGACGTGCTCGTCGCTCATTCCGCTGATGTCGACCTTGATGATGTCCGCCAGCGGCAAGAGCTTTTGCACGTTGGGCGATTCGGCCACCACGTCGTCCAGCGCGATGGCAAAGCCGGCCGCGGCCAGTTCTTCCACCCGCGCGATGATGCGTTCGTCCACCTCGACGGTTTCGAGGATTTCCAGGACGACCCTGTCCTTGGGCAGGAAGTGGATGAAGTCGCTCAGCAGCACTTCCGCGTTGACGTTGATGAAGCCGAGGGAGCTCCCGATCACGTTGCTCATGCCGAGTTCGGCCGCATGCGCGATCACCGAGGCAGTGGCGGACAGGTCGTTGGTGACATTGGCCGGCCCCGCGGCAGCGGCCCGGAATAGCAGCTCGTAGGCGAACAGTTCCTGCCTGCGGTCCAGGATGGGCTGGCGCGCGAGGAAGAAGTCCCGTGCACGATACGGCGGGACAGCAGCCTCCAGCGGAATGTCGCGTGCGAGATTCGCCATGAAGAATTACCAGTCTCTGTGTCGTGACTCCGGCAGGCCGGCCGGATCGGGCATCGCTGAACACGCGTGTGCTTTGATTGTACGTTCCGCACACGTGCCCGGTTTCAGCGATTTCAAACTGATACATTTGTGCGACAGTAGACCGGAGGATGAATTCCCCGATCCAGCAGTTTCGCTTATGCCTTTCGCACACCGGGGCCGGTGACCGGCACGCCTGTTTCCAGCGTAAAACGTGCCTGATCGTCGCGGGCGAGCGCCTTGACGAGGAAAGGCATGATCTCGCGCAGCATCGGCTCCAGCGTCCACGGAGGATTGATCACGAACATGCCGCTGCCGGTGAGCCCGAAGCCGTCGGGCGTGGGTCCGCCGATCGACAAGCTGACGTTGAGCCAGTCCTTGCCCTGCAGGCGCTTGAGCTTGTCCGGCAGCTGGCGCGATTCCATGCGCTGCAGGACGGGGTACCACACGGCGTAGGTGCCGGTGGGGAAGCGGATCAGCGCATCGGCCAGCGTGTCTTTCACCCTTCGGTAGTCGTCCTTGACCTCGTAGGGCGGATCGATCAGGACCAGTCCGCGGCGCGAGGGCGGCGGCAGCAGCCCTTTCAGCCCCGTGAAGCCGTCGCCGCGGTTGACCATCACGCGCTTGCCGCGCGAGGCGCCACGCTGCCCTTCGGCTTCAAGCTTGCGGAAGTTGTCCTCCAGCAGCTTGATGTCGGTCGGGTGCAGCTCGAACAGGCGGATGCGGTCCTGCTCGCGCGCGACGCGGTCGGCGCAGTACGGCGAGCCGGGGTAGTAACGCATCTTGCCGCTCGGGTTCATCTCCCTGACCAGCTGCACATACTCGGCGACCGGGCCGGGCAAGTCCTTGCTGTCCCACAGGCGGGCAATCCCCGTCTCGTACTCCCGGCTCTTGTTGGCATAGCCGGTATCGAGCGCGTATACGCCGGCACCAGAATGGGTGTCGATGTACATGTACGGCGTTTCTTTCTGGCCGAGGTAGCGCAGCAACTGGATCAGCACGGTGTGCTTCAGCACGTCGGCATGGTTGCCGGCGTGGAAGGCATGGCGGTAGCTCAGCATGGGAATGTCCGTGCGGGAAGAGTCAAAAGGGTGCTCATTCTACCAAGCATCAATGGCGCTCACCGTGACAAACGCACTCGCTGCTGCTGGCCGCGCTTTGCAGGTTCTGCAGGATGCCGCAGTGCCTGGCGCTGAGCTGGGTATGGCAGGCGCTGCGCAGCGTCTGCAGCTGCTGCTGCAGACGCTGCAAGGCCGCGATCTGCTGCTCCGTCTGGTCCAGGTGGCGATCCAGCATGGCGTTGATCTCGTCACAGGCCAGCTCGGGCCGGGCCTGGAAATGTTGCAGCGTGCGAATGTCGTCCAGCGACATGCCCAGCGAACGGCAATGCCGGATGAACAACAGGCGCTCCGCATCCTGCTCGCTATAGCGGCGGTAGTTGCCTTCGGTACGGGGCGGCGTCGGGATCAGCCCTTCCCGCTCGTAATAGCGGATGGTTTCCACTTCGCAGCCCGTATGTTTTGCCAGTTCGCCAATCTTCATCATCATCCCTTCACGCAATGCTTGACCCTATAGTAGCTACAGGGTCTGTAATAGGCAAACTTGCTCAAGGAGAGTTCCCATGTCTGCCCATTGCTGCGCCCATTCCCCCACGCCTGCCGCCCAAGATCCGCGCTATCGCCGCGCCCTCTGGATCGCGCTTGCCGTCAACGCGCTGATGTTCGGCGTCGAGATCGTCGGCGGCCTGCAATCCGCTTCCACTTCCCTGCTGGCCGATGCGGTCGATTTCTTCGGCGACGCCGCAAACTACGGCGTCTCGCTGATGGTGTTGTCGATGGCCGCGATCTGGCGCAGCCGCGCGGCCTTGTTCAAGGGATTGTGCATGGGCGCTTTCGGCGTCTTTGTGCTGGGGAAGACGGCGTTCAGCGTCGCCTCCGGCGTCGTGCCTGAACCGGTGACGATGGGTGCGGTCGGCCTGCTCGCGCTGGCTGCCAACCTCGGCGTTGCGGCACTGCTGTACGCCTACCGCAGCGGTGACGCGAACATGCGCTCGGTGTGGCTGTGCACGCGCAACGATGCCATCGGCAACGTTGCCGTCATGTTCGCCGCAGCGGGCGTATTCGGCTCCGGAAGCGGCTGGCCTGACTGGCTGGTTGCCATCCTCATGGGCACGCTGGCGCTCAATGCGTCTTTCAGTGTGGTGCGCCATGCGCGCGCCGAAATGCGCGGTGCACCCCAACCGCGGCATGTCCATGCGCATGAAGGTCATCACCACCATTAAGAGCGCCCACGCATAAAAAAACCGCACCCGAAGGTGCGGTTTTTCATTTCAAGCCCGGGATCCGGAAGCAGATCAGTGGAACTGCTCTTCTTCGGTGGAACCGGTCAGCGCCTTGACGGAAGACGAGCCGCCCTGAATCACGGTGGTCACTTCGTCGAAGTAGCCAGCGCCGACTTCCTGCTGGTGCGACACGAAGGTGTAGCCCTTTTCGCGTGCAGCGAATTCCGGCTCCTGGACCATGTTCACGTAGTGCTTCATGCCTTCGCCGCGAGCGTATGCGTGCGCGAACTGGAAGGTGTTGAACCAGTTGACGTGGATGCCGGCCAGGGTGATGAACTGATACTTGTAGCCCAGTTCGGACAGCTTTTCCTGGAATTCGGCGATGGTCTTGTCGTCGAGGTTCTTCTTCCAGTTGAACGACGGCGAGCAGTTGTAGGACAGCAGCTTGCCCGGGCACTTGGCATGCACGGCTTGCGCGAATTCACGGGCGAAGCCCAGATCCGGCGTGCCGGTTTCGCACCAGACGAGGTCAGCGTACGGAGCGTATGCCACGCCGCGGCTGATAGCCTGCTCCAGGCCGTTCTTGACGCGGTAGAAGCCTTCCTGGGTACGCTCGCCGGTCAGGAACGGCTTGTCGTTGGCGTCGTGGTCGGAGGTGATCAGGTTTGCAGCTTCTGCATCGGTACGGGCCAGAACGATGGTCGGCACGCCCATGACGTCAGCGGCGAAGCGGGCAGCAACGAGCTTCTCGATCGCTTCCTGGGTCGGAACCAGCACCTTGCCGCCCATGTGGCCGCACTTCTTCACTGCAGCCAGCTGGTCTTCGAAGTGCACGCCGGATGCGCCGGCAGCGATCATGTTCTTCATCAGTTCGAACGCGTTCAGCACGCCGCCGAAGCCGGCTTCTGCGTCAGCCACGATCGGCAGGAAGTAGTCGATGAAGCCTTCGTCGCCCGGGTTGACGCCGCGCGACCACTGGATTTCGTCAGCGCGCTTGAAGGTGTTGTTGATGCGGCGGACCATGGTCGGCACGGAGTCGTAGGCATACAGCGACTGGTCCGGGTACATGGTTTCGGAGGTGTTGCCGTCGGCGGCGACCTGCCAGCCGGAGAGGTACACGGCTTCCAGGCCTGCCTTGGCCTGTTGCATGGCCTGGCCGGCGGTGATTGCGCCGAAGGCGTTCACATAGCCCTTCTTCGCATCGCCGTTCACCAGCTTCCACAGCTTTTCTGCACCGCGCTTGGCGTAGGTGTGCTCGACCGGAAGAGAACCGCGCAGGCGGACAACATCGGCAGCGGTGTAGTTGCGCTTGATGCCCTTCCAACGGGGGTTTTCGGCCCAGTCTTTTTCCAGATCCTTGATTTGCTGCTCGCGAGTTGCCATGGTTGTTCTCCTATGAAACGCAGTGAAGAAAAAAGAAGATCGATGGGAGAATCATATGCGGATTTTTGCGGGGCAACAAGGTCTTATATAAGACATATAAGTAAATTTTTCTCGTTTAAAATCAAGGAACTGTTTTTTACTTTTCGCGATACGGGATGATTTTTCTCAAAATGAAAAATTCCTACAGTGCTCTGCAGCGCGATTTTTTACAATGCGAAAAGGAAATTTCGAGATGTGGAAAACGGACGGTCGAAGACCGGGGAACAGAGTCGGGAATTTCAGTGGGATGGGAAGGGGCGGCACCGGCACCCGCATGGGCACCTGCCAATGATGCATGTCCAGTTATCCGGACATGCATCACTTGTACACGTAATGAAGGTCAGTCCAGTTTCTGGGCGGCGACGAGCACGCCGTCCGCATCGGCATAGATCCAGTCGCCGGGATTGACTGCCACGCCGGCAATAGTCACGCGCAGGTCGCGCTCGCCGACGCCCTTGCGGATGCTGCGCTGGGGATGCGTTGCCAGCGCGCGCACGCCGATGTCGCACCCATTGATCTCTTCGGAATCGCGAATGCAGCCGTTGACGATGATCCCCGCCCAGCCGTTCTTCTCCGCCAGCACGCCGAGATTGCCGCCGACGAGCGCGCAGCGCAGGCTGCCGCCGCCGTCGACCACCAGCACGCGGCCGTTGCCCGGCGTCTCCAGCGCCGCGCGCACCAGGACGTTATCTTCGAAGACTTTCAGCGTTGCGGCCTGGCCGGAGAATGCCGTGCGCTTGCCGAATTTCTGGAATACCGGCGGCAGCACGGATAAGGTGCCGGCCGCAATCTTGTCTTCGTTCGCGTCGCAAATGTCGCAGGTCGCAAAAGCCATCGTTTCCTCCCGGATGTAAAAAGGTCAATTCAACCCGGGATTGTAAGCGATCAGGCCGCCTGCGCCTTGACCGACTTCCTGGCCGTATTGGTGCCCACGCCGACCGCGGTCAGGATCGCCAGCCCCTGGAAGATGCCAATGCCGATGAACACCCAGGACGGATGATTCGCATCCATCAAGGCGCCGAACAGCAGCGGACCGGTTGCAAGTCCGATGTCCAGCCCGGAGTACACGACGCCGTACACCCGTCCCGTCGCATTCTTCGGCGCAGCGGCGCGGATGAGCAGGTCGCGCGAGGGCCCCGCGACACCCGCCCCGAAACCGATCGCGCCCATCAAAACGATGGCAAGCAGCGACGGCACGATTCCCGCCGCAATGACCAGGCTGAATACCGCGGACGCCATGAAGGCAATGGCAATGGTCCTGTCATGACGATCCGTCTTCGATGCGAGGAAGCCTCCCCACACCATCCCCACCGCGGAGGCCAGCATGTACGCGGTGTATCCGGTCGTCGCCGAGGCCAGCGACATGCCGTACAGCTCGCGCAAACCCTGCGACGAAAAGCTCTGGATGCCGCCCAATGCGACCGCGATCATGAAGAAGAAACCGAAACACATCCACACGGCCGGCACGCGCATGAAATCGAATGCCCGGCCTTGCGCGTCACCGGCCTTTTTCTGCGACACCACCGCGGCACGCAGCTCGTCGGTATGCAGGACCTCGCGATACACGACCAGCAGGGCGAGCACGGCGAACGGGATGCAGGCAGCCGCCAGCAGGGCCGCGCGCCAGCCGAAGAGTCCGGCCATGCCCGTCAGGAATACCGGCGCCGCCGCCCAGCCGAGATTGCCGGAAATGCCGTGCACCGAGAACGCGTGTCCAAGCCGTGGCGTGGACACCCGCTGGTTGAGCAAGGTGAAATCGGCGGGATGGAAAACGCTGTTGCCCACACCGGCCAGCATGGAACCGGCCAGCAGCATCGGATAACTGCTCGCCTGAGACAGCACCAGAGCCGAGAGGCCGAGGAAGCCGATGCCCGCAAACAGGACGGTGCGCGCACCGACGCGGTCGACGACGAAGCCCGCTGCGGCCTGGCCGGCCGCAGAGATCACGAAGAACACGGTCATCAACAGGCCGAGCTCGGCGTACGACAAACCGAACGCTTCCTTCAGCCAGGGAAACAGCGGTGCGAGGATCAGGTGGAAGAAATGCGACACGCCATGGGCGACGCCGACCAGGCCGATGACCTGTGCATCCTGGCGGAAAGTGGGAACAGCGGTACTCATTGGACTCCCCGGGCGATAAACGATGGAATGAGTGTACGCAAAAGGTTTTCGTCTGTTTTAAGATAGGATGACAACCTTTGTCGAATTCCTGCCAACACCCGGAGGCGCTGTCATGGCAACCCTTCCCGTCACCCATACCCGGCTACACCTGCCCGGACGCACGCCGACGCCAGAGCGGCCGGTACGCCTGGTCGCACGCGACCTCAAGGCGTCGGAGCTTCTCGCCGCGCACAGCCACGACTGGGGGCAGGTGACCTATGCGCTCGACGGCGTGGTGCGTGTTACCGTGGGAAAAAGCACCTGGATCGTGCCGCCGCAGCGGGCGATCTGGATTCCGCCGCGGGCGCTGCATGAGGTCGCCACTTTGGAAAAGGCCCGGCTGCGGGCGCTCTATGTGCATGCCGGCGCCTCGCCCTTCCCGGGAGACGGATGCGAGGTGCTGGAAGTGTCATCGCTGTTGCGCGAGCTGGTTGTCGCGCTGGCGATGGCAGATGCGGGCGAGGCAAGGGAATCGATGATCGCCGCCCTGATCCTTGACGAACTCGCCCGCTCGACGACCATGCCGATCCGCGTCGCGCTGCCGGACGACAAGCGGCTCAAGTCCTTGTGCGAAATGCTGATCGCGGAACCGGCCTCGCCCCTCACGCTGGACGAGTGGGCGGTGCGCGTCGGGGCATCCTCACGCACCCTCGCCCGCCTGTTCGACAGCGAACTCGGCATGAGCTTCGGGCAGTGGCGCCAGCAGGTGCGCCTCGCGCACGCTGCACCGCTGATCGCGCGCGGCATGCCGCTGTCGCATGTCGCCAGCGAGCTCGGCTATGCGAGCCAGTCGGCGTTCTCTTCGATGTTCAAGAAAACCTTCGGGCAATCGCCGAGTGCTTTCTTTGCGCGCAGGGGAGGACTGTAGGGTGGGTAGAGCGAAGCGAAATCCGCCAGAACAACGCCGGCTGGCCGCAAGGTGGGTTTCGCTTTCGCTCTACCCACCCTACGATCCATCAAGCCGCCGCAGTCTTCTCGAACACCAGCTCGCCATTGCGGGTGGTCACGCCCACGACATCCTTCGGACCGAACTTCCCTTCAAGGATGTACTTGGACAGCGGATTCTCAATCTCCTGCTGGATCGCACGCTTCAGCGGACGTGCGCCATACACCGGATCGAAGCCGGCTTCCGCGATCTTCTGCAAGGCGGCATCGGTCATTTCCAACTTGATGTCGAGCTTGGCCAGGCGGCTTTCCAGGACTTGCAGCTGGATACGCGCGATGGAGCCGATGTGCTTTTCGTCCAGCGCGTGGAACACCACCAGCTCGTCGATGCGGTTGACGAACTCCGGACGGAAATGCGTTTTCACTTCGGCCATCACCGCCAGTTTCACCAGCTGCGGATCGCTTTCCTCCATCGACTGGATCTTGTGCGAACCGAGGTTCGAGGTCATGACGATCACGGTGTTCTTGAAGTCCACGGTGCGGCCCTGCCCGTCGGTCATGCGCCCGTCGTCGAGCACCTGCAACAGCACATTGAACACGTCCGCATGCGCCTTCTCGATCTCGTCGAGCAGGATCACGCTGTAGGGCTTGCGGCGCACCGCCTCGGTCAGGTAACCGCCTTCCTCGTAGCCCACATATCCGGGCGGCGCGCCGATCAGGCGGGCCACCGAATGCTTCTCCATGAACTCGCTCATGTCGATGCGGATCATCGCCTCTTCCGTGTCGAACAGGAAGGAAGCCAGCGCCTTGCACAGCTCGGTCTTGCCCACGCCGGTCGGGCCGAGGAACATGAAGGAGCCGTACGGACGGTTCGGATCGGCGAGGCCCGCGCGCGAACGCCGGATCGCATCCGAAACGGCGACAATCGCTTCATGCTGGCCGACCACGCGCTTGTGCAATTCCTCTTCCATGTGCAGCAGCTTGTCGCGCTCGCCCTGCATCATCTTG
>NZ_DASRXF010000046.1:0-32314 GCF_035654295.1 Noviherbaspirillum sp.
TTCGCCATTCTTCTATAAAAGGCGGGATGCCAAACTCAACTTGAATGGCCTCATCAAGGGGATAGACAAGGATGCACAGAGTGCATTTTATTGGTGCCGGCATATCGAGACCCTCATGCGCGGGAAAGAACAATATGGGGCACAGTCGCACCAGGCACTGAAAGCACGGCTGGATCTGTTTTCCAATCAAGAATCGGCGGGCAAGTTACTCAATTCCCTCGGCTACGCAAAACTGGAGGCGAGCTGGAACACAGTCGGGCCTGAGCTTTTATGCAGCAATGCCGAGTTCGGCAAGCTGCTGTACAAACTCTCCAGCGAACTGAAAGAAGGTGATTCCACCGCCTACAAGTTGCGCTTTCAGTCTTCTGCCACCTCCAGCCATGTCATGACTCTTCACGTTCATAGAAGGAATGGACGGTTCTGTGTCGGAGTACATGATCCGAATGTCACCGCGAACATGAAGCACATGGAATATCTCACCGAGGACAAGGAAGGAATCACCAAAGCAGCTTTGCGGCAATTCATGAGCGTTAAGTACATATTTCCGCCAGAGAGATTTTCGGTAATCGGCGTATCCCCGTTCTTTTCCCAGGAGTACTCGGGAAAGTTGATCTCCCGGGACTTAGAACGTGTGGTCGAAAGCATCTCGAATGCATTGGCGGAGGGTAACTCCGTCTCTATTCGTTCAATTTGTCAGGAATTGAAAGAGCAGGAACCAGGTGGCTGGAGCACACACCTCCTTGAAAGTTTGGCATCCGACCGCCCCGGATGGCGGGCTTTTACGGGGCTCTTTCAGGCACTCTGTCAGGGGCACACCGAGGCGCTGAAGGCATACGGGGAGCTGCTCGAACTCTTTCCCGAGCATCAGCGCGCGGCCGTCTTGCCCGATTTGCTGAAGGCGAAAAATACCAAAGAAGTACCCGGACTATTTTTTGCCCTCACGCGAGGGCATGCCGATACCGTGAAGGCATATGGCACGTTGCTGAATCTGATTCCGGAGACTAGGCGCGTTGCCGTTTTGCTCGATCTGCTGGCAGCCAAGGATGAAAAGCAGATTCCCGGACTGTATTTCGCACTCCAAAGCGGTCATGCCGGGGCTGTGAGGGCATTTGGAGACCTGGTGAATCTGGTCCCTGAGAATCAGCGGCTTGCCGTCTTGCCCGATTGGCTGGCAGCAAAAGATGAGAGGCAAATTCCCGGCCTGAATCTCGCACTCCGGTTCGGTCATTGCGAGGCTGTGAGGGCATTTGGGGACTTGCTGAGCCTGATTCCCAGGAATCATCGGTCCGCTGTCGTGCCCGATCTGCTGGCGTCCAAAGATGAGATGAAGATTCCCGGGCTATTTTTCGCCCTCCAATTCGGTCACGCTGAGTCGGTGCGGGCGTTTGGAAGCTTGCTGGACCTGATTCCCGAAAATCAGGGGGCTGAAGTCTTGCCCGATTTGCTGGCTGCCAAAAATTCGGGACAAGTCCCCGGGTTATATTTTGCGCTCGCAAACGGTCATGGCGATGCAGTGAAGGCGTTTGGGGGCTTGCTGAGCCTGATTCCGGAAAGTCAGCGGACCGACACCTTGCCCGATTTGCTGGCTGCCAAAAATTCGGGACAAGTCCCGGGGTTATATTTCGCGCTCGCGAACGGTCATGGCGATGCAGTGAAGGCGTTTGGGGGCTTGCTGAGCCTGATTCCGGAAAGTCACCGGACCGACATCTTGCCCGATTTGCTGGCTGCCAGAAATTCGGGACAAATCCCCGGGTTATATTTTGCGCTCGCAAAGGGTCATGCCCACGCAGTGAAGGCATTTGGGGACTTGTTGAGCCTGATTCCCGAGAATCAGCGGGGCGAGATCTTGCCCGATTTGCTGGCTGCCAGAAATGCGGGACAAGTACCCGGGTTATATTTCGCGCTCACAAACGGTCATGCCGGCGCAGTGAAGGCATTTGGGGACTTGCTGGCCCTGATTCCCGAGAATCAGCGGGGCGACATCTTGCCCGGCTTGATAGCTGCCAAAAATGCGGGACAAGTCCCCGGGCTATATTTCGCACTCGCTAACGGCCATGCTGGCGCGCTGAAGGCATTTGGGGACTTGCTAAGCCTGATTCCTGAGAAACAGCGGGTCGCCGCCTTGCCCGATTTGCTTGAGGCAAAAGATGACCGCCACATTCACGGGCTATGCCTTGCCCTCACAGACGGTCATGCCGATGCAGTGAGGGCATTTGGAGATTTACTGAACCTGATTCCCGAGAATTGGCGGGCAGGCATCTTGCCCGAATTGTTGGCGGCGAAAGATGAAAGGCAGAATCCCGGACTCTATTTTGCCCTCTTGGAGGGGCACAGCGAAGCTGTGAAGGCGTTTGGCGATTTGTTAGGACTGATTCCCGAAAATCGCCGCAGTACCGTCCTGCCTGGCTTGCTTGCGGCAAAATCCATGAAGCAAATCCCCGGTCTGTATGCCGCCCTCTACAAAGGCCATGCCGACACGGTAAGAGCGTTCGGAAAGTTGCTGGAACTGATTCCTGCCGACACGAGCTCCTCCAGCTTGCCCGACTTGCTCGCAGCCAAAGACACCAAAGGGGTGCCGGGATTGAGAGCAGCCTTGCAATTTAGAAGGGTCGACGCTTCTCTCGCATTCGCGGAAATCCTCGAGGCTTCGGTGCCGCGCCTTTCCAGAGATGCTCGTGTCAATCTGCTGGAGTCGATCCGAGGGGCCTATAAGTTCAAAGCATGGTACACGGCCGGCGTCTGGATATACGCACCCGACTTCCTCGACCTGAGAGAAGATCCGATATTCCGCCGGAAATTCAAGGCGATGATGAAAGCGCTTAAAGAGTAACCAGCGTCGTGCCCGCACCCATCCTCAGATCATCTCCAGCGGCCGCGGACTCGTCGGCGGACGAAACGCTCGGTCCAGTTCCACCAGGTCCGCCTCCGTCAAGGCAAGCTCAAGCGCTTCCCGATTTTCCTCCACATGCGCCGCCCGCCCGGCCTTCGGAATCGCCACAACGCCTTGCTGCCGCAGCACCCACGACAGCGCCACCTGTGCCGCAGTCGCATCATGCCGTGCGGCGACCTCGCGCAGCACCGGGTGCCCGAGCAGTTTGCCCTGTTCGATCGGCGAATACGCCATGACGGCGATCCCGTTTGAGCGGCACCAGGGCAGCAGGTCGTACTCGATGCCGCGGCGGGTGAGGTTGTAGAGCACTTGGTTGACCACCGGTTCGCCGCCGGCGAGGGCTTCCAGTTCCCGCATGTCGTCGAGATCGAAATTGCTCACGCCCCAGTGGCGGATCTTGCCGTCATGCTTGAGCCGGGCGAGCGCCTCCACCGTTTCCTGCAGCGGGACGCTGCCGCGCCAGTGCAGGAGATAGAGATCGAGCCGGTCGGTGCCCAGGCGCCGCAGGCTGCGTTCGCAGGCGGCAATGGTTCCGCGCCGGCTGGCGTTCTGCGGCAAGACCTTGCTGACCAGGAAGACCTCGTCGCGCCTGCCGGCGAGGGCTTCGCCGACCAGTTCTTCCGATGCGCCGTCGGCATACATTTCGGCGGTGTCCACCAGCCGCATCCCGAGGTCGAGCCCGCGCCGCAGGGCATTGATTTCCGATTCACGAGAGCGCGGCTTTTCCGCCATACACCAGGTGCCTTGGCCGAGGACGGGGATGGTTTCTCCATTCGCTAAGGCAAGCGTGCGCATGCGGCCTCCTGTAATGAAGTTTTCATCATAGCCGTATTGCCCGCGATGTTCTTCAGCCGGCCGCCGTGGTATTGCGCGCCGTCGTGCCGCGCGCGGTTTCGGTGATTGCCGCCAGGGGAAGTTCGACCCAGCGATGGAAGGCTGCACCAGCGGCGATGCTTGCCAGCCATGCCGTCACCACGCCGGCGGCCTGAACCTCGGGCAGCGCCGGCGCAAAGCGTGTGAATGCGGCATTCACCACGAGGCTGACGGGGAAGTGAATCAGGAAGACCGAATAGGAGATGCGGCCGATCAAGGCGACCAGCCGCGAATCCTGGCCGGGAATACGCACCATGCCCTTGCACGCGGCCACCAGCAGCAGCGCCGTGCCAAGCGCGAGGGCGATGCGGCTGCGGAATTCCAGGTCGAGCGCCAGTCCGCCGAGCAGCAGGATGGCGCTTGTCAGCAGGGCAAGCTGCAGCGGGCTGCGGGTGCGTTCGGATGCCCACCACGCGAGCGCGCCGAGACCGTAGCTGCCGAAAAAGTAGGGCGCCCAGTTGTCCCAGGTCGAGTCCAGGTTGAAGTACAGCAGCGATGCCGCCGTGCAGCCTGCGACCGCTGACGGCGCGAGCCAGGCGGGAAGACCGGGACGGGCGGTGAGATACAGGAGCAGCGTCATCAAGGCGAACAGCTGGAAGTCGATTGCGACGTACCATGCGCCGGCGGAGAGAGATTCGTAGCCGAGCACGCCGTGCAGGAGGGAGGCGTGCGCGAGGACTTGCGCAAGGTTGGGCATGGACGAGATCGAGTCATGCGTCATCCATTGCGCGGCCAGCGCAGAGGCCGCGACTGCAAGCAGCATTGCGGCCATGAAGGGCGGAGCAAGCTTGACGAAGCGGCGCAGCACTGCGCGGACCGGCGTGCGCGCCGCAGTGCTTTGCGCGGAAAGGGATCGGGCGGCGAGGAATCCGCCCATGACCAGGAAGGCGTGCACGGCAATGCGCGCGTGCGCCTCCAGCCACTCGAACATCTCCGGCGCGAGCGGACGCGCGACGTCGGCCATCGGGCCGTAGAACGCAAGGTGGTGCAGGACGATCAGGTTGCAGGCGACCGCCTTGAGGAGGTCGAAAACGCGGAAATGCATGGCGCGACGGGGAAACGGGGGAATCGGGGGAATCGATCAACCCCGTATTGTCGCATGTCTTGCTTTCAGGAATGTTGCTTTACATCTTTTTCGCCTGGAGCCTTGCCTTCCGCCGAATGGTGTTCGATGGTCGCATTGATCTCCGCTCCGAACAGCAGCACCGCGGCGGAAATGAAGAAATACAGCAGCAGGATGATGATGGCGCCGATGCTGCCGTAGGTGGCGTTGTAATCGGCGAAGCTGGTGACGTAGAACTTGAAGCCGAGCGAGGCGGCGATCCAGACCGCCACCGCCAGCAAGGCGCCCGGGGAGATGAAGCGGAATTCCTGTTCCACGTCGGGCGCAGCGTAATAGATGATCGCCACCGCCAGCGCCAGGATGAGGAACGCGGCTGGCCAGCGCAGCCATGCCCATAGCGTGACGAAGATCTGCTCGAGTCCGATCCAGTGGGTGAGCCACTGCATCGCCTGCGGCCCCACGGTCAGCAGCGCGGCCGCCACGATCATCATCGCCGCCAAGCCGACGGTGTACAGCATCGACAGCGGATACAGCTTCCACGCTGGCCGGGTTTCGCGCACGTCGTAGGCGACGTTGAGCGCGTTCATGGTTGCGCGCACCGCCGCCGACGCGGACCACAAGGCGACGATCACGCCGAGCGACATCAGGCCGGCCTGCTCCTGCTGCAAGTCCGAGATGACCTTGTTCACCTGCTCGTAGGCCTCGGGCGGGAGCATGGGCTGGGCGTTTTGCCGCAGCCAGTCAAAGAACTCAGGACGCTGCAGGAAGCCCAGCAGCGCGATCAGGAAAATAATGAAGGGGAAGATTGAAAAAAATATCTGATAGGCAAGGGCGGATGCGTGGGTGGTCATGTCGTCGTCGAAGAAGTCGCCGACGGCTTCCTTGACCAGTTTCATGAAGCTCATCCCACGCAATCCGGGTATTCCCATGCGCCCTCGCTCTAAAAGTGGTGTCCGCCTTCCTGTCCTTCCTGTTAATGGTTGCGTGAATCGCCCGGGCCTTCAAATGCCCGTTTGGCGAGATAGGTTCCGGCGATCACCGCACCTGCCGCCACCAGCATGGAACTGGTCGGGAAGCTGCGGGCGGAGTTGGCGGCCAGTTCGCCGGCGCGCGGGGCGGTAAGTTGCAGGCGGCGCTTTGTCATTTCGGCGCCCAGTTCGCTCAGCCGGTGGCCGAGCAGGCGTTCCGCTTCCGGCAGCAAGGTGGTTTCCTCGTCCGCCACGTGGTGCATCACGTTGCGCATGAGTTCCATGAAGGTCTGGTCGAAGGCGGGGTTGGTTGCTTCCATCGAGCGCAGCTGGGCGATCAGGCGGCGCATCTCGTTGTGCTCCGGCACGCTTTTCTCGACCACCGACTTGTCGGCCGAGACGACGCGCATGGCGGGGTAAAAAATCTCTTCTTCAAGCTGGGCGTGGATTTCCAGCGCAATGCAGACGGTATTGACCAGCGCCTTCTTCGTCGCCGGATTGTTGTCGATTTCGTACTGATGGAAGGTTTCCAGTACGGCGGTGTGATCCATGCGGATCATGTTGGTGATGGTGGGCGATAGTGTGCTGCTGATCGTGTTTCTGAGCGATTTCATCATGGCATCCTCCTTCGGTTCAACGTCATGGGTACGGATTGCAGCAAACACCGTACCCGCCTCAAAGTGAACGGGCAATCAGCTCTCTTTGTTTCCGGTCCGGAAGCCGCCCGATGCCGGCCTGCATGTTGTCGCGCAGATGCGTCAACTTGGATGTCGCCGGGATCGCGCAGGTGACGGCCGGGTGTCCCGTCACGTACTTCAGCAGGATCTGCGCCCAGCTGGAACATTCGATCTCCGCCGCCCACGGGGGCAGCGGGCGGTTGCGCATCTGGCGGATCACCTCGCCGCCGGCGAACGGGCGGTTCACGATCACGGCCACGCCGCGCTCCTGCGCCAGCGGGAGCAGACGCTGTTCGGCTTCGCGCTCGGCGGCGGAAAAATTGATCTGCACGAAATCGACGGCATGCTTGCGCAGGATGGCGGCGACCTCGTCATGGCTGCCCGCGGTGTAATGCGTGATGCCGATGTAGCGCACCAGTCCCTGCTGCTTCCATTCGCGCAGGGTCGCCAGGTGGGTATCGACGTCCAGCAGGTTGTGCACCTGCATGAGGTCGACCGGGCGGGCCCGCAGCTTGCGCATCGATTCTTCCATCTGCCGGATGCCCGCCTCCTTGCCCCGGGTCCAGACCTTGGTCGCGACGAACAGCCGGTCGCGCAGCCTGAGTTTTTCCGCGAGCTCGCCGGTCACTTCTTCCGAGCGGCCGTACATGGGAGACGAATCGATCACGCGTCCGCCCAGCGCGACAAAGGCGGACAGCACCTCTGCGAGCGGCGCACGCTCGTCCTCACCCGGCCCGACGTCGAAGGTCTGCCAGGTACCGAGGCCGACCACCGGCAACGCTTCCCCGGACGAGGGGATGCGGCGCATGTGCAAGGCGCGCCCCTCGGACGGCGGAGCGGCAAAGGCGCCTCCAAATCCCAGGGCAGTAGCAGCGGCAATCAGTCCCATCGCTTCACGTCGATTGATTCCTGTCATGGCGTTCTCCCAGCCTGAATCCGGTGGCCGCCCAGAGCAGCGCGGCGGGCAGGGCGGCAAACAGGAAGGCATCCAGTCCCAGCCCGCGCAATGCCGCAATTGCCCATGCGCTGCCGGCATCGCCGGCGCGGTACACCGCGGTATCGATAAAATTCTTCGCCTTGTAACGGCTTTCTGCATCGAGCGCGGTGTAGACCATTTCCCGCCCGGGTTTTCCCAGTGCATATTCGCCCGCCCGATGCAAGACCTGCACTGCGGCCAGTGCGGCCAGGCCGCGCCACGCGGCAAGCATACCCAGTGCGGCCGCCATCAGCACCGGCACCAGCGGCAGCGTGACGCGCAGCCCGAAACGGCCGACCAGCCGGCGCGTGCCCAGCAGTTGCAGCGACAGCGCGGCGGCATTGACCGCAAGATCGACGGCCGCAAAGAAGCTGGTGCGCTCGCCCGAATCCGCATAGCGCAGTCCCGCCTGGCGCACCATTTCCACATAGAGGACGGTGGAGACTGTCGTGTAGCAGAGGACGAGAATCGCCATGCGCCGCAGGTCGGGCCGCTTGGCCGCCAGCGCGATCCCTGCCAGCACCGAGCCGCCGACCGGCCGCCCCTCCTGCGGCGCGCCGCTCCTGGGCAGGGCCAGCACGCAAGCGATGGCCAGGCAGAGCAGGAGCGCCGACAGACCCAGCAGGTGGGCAGCCGGGAGATGCCGGGCAAGCACAGCCGTCAGCGCGGGACCGGCCAGTGCGCCGCAGGTGCCGCCGGCCGCGATATAGCCATACAGGCGGTGCGATTCCTCGGTCGAGAAGCTGTCGCCCATCCGGCTCCAGAACAGCGACACGACAAACAGGTTGAACACGCTGAGCCAGACGAAAAAGATGGCCGCCCCGAGCGGCGAGGGGCCGGATGCGAATGCCGCCTGGAATGCCAGCAGCTTGATGACGATGAAGCCGTAGACCAGCGGCAGCACCCGCTGACGGGGCAGGGTCCGCACCACCGTCCCGAACAGCGGCACGACGAGCAGCGTGAACAGGAAGGTCGCGCTGAACAGCCACTGCAGGCGATCGGCGCCGAAGCGCACCGCCATGTCGTCCCGCACCGGCCGCAGGATGTAGTAGCTGCACAGGATCAGGAAGAAGGCCGCCCCGGCGCAGCCGGCGCGCATCAGCTCGCCGGGCCGGAACAGGCCGGCGGCCATGCGCAGGGACTGTCGTTCATGTTCTGGCCGGCGCACGGGCGTTCAGAAGCGGCCGTCCGCCTGGTCGGACGGAGGACGGCGCAGGCGTATCACTTCCTTTCCGTCCGCACCCGGTGCGGGAGGCATGCTGAAGGATTCCGCCTGCCGCAGCAGCGCGATCACCTCGTCGTCGCCGGTCTGGTCAAAATCCGCGTAGTACTGGCTGACGGCGCGGAAGTCGTCGGGCGAGAGCAGGCAGATGCTGTCGTCGGCAAGGTCGCAGAGGGCGGCAACCGTTTCAGCGGGCGCGACCGGGACTGCGAACATCAGCTGCTCCGGTCCCGCCGCGGCGATGGCCTGCAAGGCGACTTTCATCGTGCCGCCGGTGGCGATGCCATCGTCGACCACGACGACCACCCGGTTGCGCAGCTCGGTCAATTCGCGCCCGCCGCGGTAAAGCTCGCGCCGCCGCGCCATTTCCGCGAACTGCCGCTGCTTTTCCTCTTCCACATAACGCGCGTCGGCCCGCGTGCGCGAGACGAGGTCGTCGTTCATCACGCAGAAGGGCTCGTTGCCCTCGGCGACCGCGCCGATGCCCAGCTCAGGGAAGTACGGCGCGCCGATCTTGCGGACGAGGAAGACATCCAGGGTGGCGTGCAGCGCCTGCGCCACCTCGAACGCCACCGGAACCCCGCCGCGCGGCAGGGCCAGGATCACCGGGTCGGAATCCTTCAGGTATTGCAGGGCCGCGGCGAGCTGGCGTCCGGCGTCGCTGCGGTCCCGGAAAGGGTGTCGATTGGAAAACATCGCGTTCAACCTCCTCACTGCGAAGGAAAAGTGCAGCAAGATGCCTGCCATGAAGGAGCGCCGGTGACAGCGGGGCTCGCATGAACGTCTTTACACCCGTTCATGTACAAATTACACGCACGCTCTACACGCGGAACTAATGCAACGGGCAAGCACCAAACGGCCTCCACGTAACAGAATGGAAAGGAGTCCCCATGCCTATGCAAATGAACCAGATCAGAGACCGCTTTTCCCAGGTGGAACAGTGCATCGACGCTGCCGCCCAGATGTGCGAAATGAGCCCCGATGTACCCGACCGGCTGCGCACCTGCCTGAGCGAACTGGAGCAGGAGGCGGACCATGCCATCCAGGTGGCCGAACAGGGCCAGAGTGACGACCAGATCCGGCAATGCGTGAGCAAGCTGGAAAAGATCGGCGACCGTGCAATGCAATCCTGCGCGCAAGGCGGCTATGTCGACGTGCAGGTACAGAACGCCGTGCGACAGGCGCGCAAGGCCATTTCCTCCCTCAAGCAGCAACTCCACTGAGCGCTATGGCCGGCTGCGCGCCGGCCTTGCCCCTTCCGTGTTACATCTTCTTACGGCCTTGCATCCGCAATGCCTGCTAAAGTTGCGTATTACACATTCGCCGAAGGGAGAACGGAGTGGCGCGAAAATCGTCCGCCGGTTCGAAGTCGTCTCGCTCGGGGAAGCGTGCCGTGAAGTCACGCCTCCTGCAATTCCTGATGATCCTTGCCGCCGCAGGCGCCGCCGGTTGCGCGCTGCTGGCGGGGTATGTTTTCCTGATTGTCGTTCCCAACCTGCCCTCGCTGGACGCGATCACCGATTACCGTCCCAAGATCCCGCTGCGCGTCTATACGGCCGACCAGGTGCTGATCGGCGAGTTCGGCGAAGAACGGCGCGACTTCGTGCCGATCGCCGAGATGCCCAAGGTGCTGAAAAATGCGGTGCTCGCCATCGAGGATGCCAATTTCTATGAGCACGGCGGCGTCGATTACTCGGGCATCGCGCGCGCCTTCCTGATGAACCTCGGCGCCAGCCGCTCGCAGGGCGCCTCCACCATCACCATGCAGGTGGCCCGCAATTTCTACCTCAGCCGGAAGAAGGAATATTCGCGCAAGATCCAGGAGATCGTGCTGTCCTGGCGCATCGAGGAGCAACTGAGCAAGGACCAGATCCTCGAGCTGTACATGAACCAGATCTACCTCGGCGAGCGCGCCTACGGCTTCGGCAGCGCGGCGCGCATCTACTTCGGCAAGGAAGTCGGAGAACTGAGCATCGCCGAAGCCGCGATGCTGGCCGGCCTGCCGAAGGCGCCGTCCACCGCCAACCCGGTGGCCAACCCGGTACGGGCCAAGCAGCGCCAGCAATACATTCTCAAGCGCATGCGCGAGCTGGGCTACATCACACCCGCGCAATACGAGCAGGCAGCGCGCGAAAAGCTCCAGGTCCGCAGCAAGGGCTACCTGATGCAGACCCATGCCGAGTATGCGGCCGAGATCGTGCGCCAGTACATGGCCGAGAAGTACAAGGACGACGTCTACACCCACGGCTACACCGTTTACACCACGCTCAACAGCGCCGACCAGGATGCCGCCTACCAGGCGGTGCGCCGCGGCGTGCTGGAGTACGACCGCCGCCACGGCTACCGCGGACCGGAGGATTACATCGCGCTGCCGGCCGACGAGGAAGAGCGGGAGCAGGCGGTCGACGAGATCCTCACCCGGCACCCGGACAGCGACGACCTGCGCGCCGCCGTCGTGCTCTCGGCGTCGTCCAAGGCGGTGCGCGCCGAGATGCTGTCGGGCGAGGTGGCCGAGATTACCGGCGAGGGCCTGAAGTTCGCGGCCTCATCGCTCAGTGCCAAGAGCAAGAACCGCATCCGGCCGGGATCGGTGATCCGTGTGGCGCAGGATGCGAAGAAGCGCTGGTGGATCACCCAGCTGCCGGAAGTGTCGGCGGCCTTCGTGTCGCTCAATGCGAACGACGGCTCGTTCCGCGCGCTGGTCGGCGGATTCGACTTCAATCTCAACCAGTTCAACCACGTCACGCAAGCCTGGCGCCAGCCGGGTTCCAGCATCAAGCCCTTCATCTACTCGGCGGCGCTGGAAAAAGGCCTTTCGCCGGGCACGATGATCAACGATGCCCCGCTTGAGACCAGCCTGGCCGAGGCTGGCGGGCCGGCATGGAACCCGCAGAACGATGACGGCGTCTACGACGGGCCGGTCAGCATGCGCACCGGCCTGAAGCGCTCGAAGAACCTGGTCTCCATCCGCATCCTGCAGGCCATTTCCCCGCCGTTCGCGCTGGAGCACATCGGGCGCTTCGGCTTCGACCAGGACAAGCATCCGTCCAACCTGACCATGACGCTCGGCACCGGCTCGGTGACGCCCCTGCAGATGGCCGGCGCTTACGCGGTGTTTGCCAACGGCGGCTACCGGATCGCGCCTTACCTGATCGAGAAGGTGGTTGATGCGCGGGGCAACGTGCTGCTGGAAAACAGCCCGTCGATCGCAGGCGACGAAAATGCCCGCGTGCTCGATGCGCGCAATGCCTTCCTGGTCGACAGCATGCTGCGCGACGTCGTCGGCTCCGGCACCGGTTACGCGGCCAGCCAGCGGCTCGGCCGGCGCGACCTCGCCGGCAAGACCGGCACCACCAACGATGCAATGGACGGCTGGTTCGCCGGCTACGGCAGCGATATCGTCGCCGTGGCGTGGATGGGCTACGACAAGCCGCGTTCGCTGGGCGGAAAGGAGTATGGCGGCACGGTGGCGCTGCCGGTGTGGATCGATTACATGCGCGCCGCGCTCAAGGGCAAGCCGCCGGCGCAGCGGCCGATGCCCGCCGGGCTGGTGCAGGTGGACGGCGACTTGATGTATGAGGAATATACGCGCGGAGATGCGGTGCAGTCGGTAGGGGTGGATCCGGTACGCGGGTTCTGGGACAGGTTGTTCGGCAGCAGTCCCTCCACGCCGGCAGGAGTGCCGGCGCCGCCAACGCGGCAGACGGCGCCTGCGGGGGATATGGATTATCGGGGTGGGGGATAGTCCGATGGTCGCATGGCGGGTTTCGCTTCGCTCTATCCACCCCACCATGCACTTAAAGAACACCCCTCAAGACAACTTCGGATATCCCGTAATCTCCTGTATCTGCTGATACAAGGGCACCAGCCGCGAATACATTTTCTTGTACACCCGCGAATACAATGCATCGTAAGTCTGCTGGTGTTGCGGCTTCGGCTCGAACACCTTGCCCACGCGCGTCATTTCCGCGATGGCCGTGTCGAAATCACGATGCAGCTTCAACCCGGCCGCCGCATTGATCGCCGCACCCAGCCCGGATGTCTCGTACACATGTGGCCGTGCGGTCGGCAAACCGAAGATGTCGGCGGTGAGCTGCATCGCCGCATCGCTCTGCGAACCGCCGCCCGACACACGCAATGATGTGATCGGCACGCCGCTGCGCTTCTCGATCTTTTCCTTGCCCTCGCGCAGCGCATAAGCCAGCCCCTCCAGGATCGCCCGGTACAGGTGAGCCCGGTTGTGCACGTCCCCGAACCCGATCACCGCACCCTTGGCTTCCGGCCCCGGCTGCTTGATTCCCGGCGTCCAGTAGGGCTGCAGCATCAGCCCCATGGCGCCCGGCGGTACGGCGTTGACGAGCTCGTCGAACAGTTCTTCCGGCGCCACGCCTTCCTCCAGCGCCCGCATCTTTTCATGCAGCCCGAACTGTTCCTTGAACCAGTTCACCATCCAGTAGCCGCGGAAGATCTGCACCTCGGTGCTGTAGGCGCCCGGCACGGCGGCGGGATAGGGCGGGATGAAGGGCGTGACCTCGATGTATTTCCGGCTGGTGGTGTTGATGGTGGCGGTGGTGCCATAGCTGAGGCAGCCGATGTGCGGTTCAAGGCAGCCGGCGCCGATCACTTCGCATGCCTTGTCGGCCGCGGCGGCCACCAACGGCGTTCCCGCGGGAATGCCGGTAGCGGCGGCAGCCTCGGCAGTGATCTTGCCCATGACCGTGCCGGGCGGGACGAGCTCGGGCAGCATGCCCCGCTCGATCGGCATCGCCTGCCATTTCCAGTCCCAGGACGGTGCCCAGCGCAGGCCCTTGTAATCGAAGGGAACGTAGGCGACCTGGGAAGCGGAGGAGTCGACGAACTCGCCGCCGAGACGGTAGTTGAGGTAGCCCGACAGGAGCAGGTATTTGTGGGTGCTGTTCCAGATCTCCGGCTGGTTGGCCTTGATCCAGTTTGCTTCCGCCTCGCCCTGGAAGAAATCGATCGTACTGTCTACGCGGGCCAGCTTGAAGGCTGCGCGCCAGAGCGGATTGATCTTCGGCACCTCGGACGTGCGGCGCTGATCCAGCCAGACGATGGCGGGGCGCAGCGGCTTGCCCTGGCGGTCGAGATTGATGACGGTGCCGCGCTGCGTGGTGACGGCGACGCCGCGTACGGCGGCAGGCGGGACGTTCGATTGCGCCCACAGCCGCTGGCAGGCGGTGCACAGCGCCTCCCAGTAGTCCTCGGCGCGATGTTCGGCCCAGCCGGGATGATCTGAAAAGTATGCCTCGAGATGGACCTGGGACTTGGCAACGATATGGCCATGCAGGTCGAACAGGATGGCGCGCACGCTTTGCGTGCCGTTGTCGATGGCAAGGAGATAGTCGGACATGCGGGTTCCTCCGGTCAGGCGCTTCGGGTTCGCAGCGTGGATGCGGGCTTGCGCCAGTCCGGCAGCAGATGCTGCGGCGGCAGGCCGTAATGCCGTTCCCATAGTGCCAGATAGTTATCCTGTTCGGCCTGCCAGCGCGCGTCGCTCCATTCCAGCTCCGGCTGGCAGATGGCACGGATGCGCGGCATGTGGTCCGCGCCGCCTTCCGGCAGCAGCAGGCCGATGCGGGTGCGCCGCAGCAGCAAGTCTTCGAGACGAAGCACGGCTTCCGTGCGCGCCGCCCAGCGCAGCTCTGCCCACAGGGTCTCGGTGCCGGGGATCGCCGCCAGCTCGCCCTCCTGCGCGCGCCCGACCACTTGCGCAGCGTGCCTGCCATAGCGGCCTTGGAGCCGGCGCCGTTGCAAGACGGTCAGGTCGGCGTGACGGGGCAGGGGTGCGGACCGCGTGAATATCGGCTTGGGCCGCAGATCCGGCTGCCAGCCGCCGAGCAGGCTTGCCGCATGTTTCAGCGCGTCGAGCGCGATCAGGCGGAAGGTAGTCAGTTTGCCGCCGGTAACGGTGAGCAGGCCGTCTTCCAGCCACACTGCATGATCGCGGCCTTCCTTCGACGGATCGGCCTTGCCGCTGTCGACCACCGGCCGCACGCCGGCATAAGTGGCAATCACGTCGTCGGGGCGGATGGCCAGCTCCGGGAACTGGAACTCGATCGCCATCATCAGGTAGGAAAATTCTTCCGGCGTGATCGCCGCCTCGATCTGCAGGCTCGCGGCGTGGTCGACGTCGGTGGTGCCGACCAGGGTTGCACCTTCCCAGGGGAACATGAACACCGGCCTGCCATCGCGCGGATGCATCAGGCTGATCGCCTGCGCCACCGGCAGCCGCCACGCCGGCAGCACGAGGTGGCTGCCGCGCAGCGGACGCAGTTTCTGACGGCCGTGCGAAACCTCGCGCAGCCTGTCGGCCCACGCGCCGGTGGCGTTGATGACGGCACGCGCCGTGACGGTGAAGGTCTCGCCTGTCGACTGGTCGGTCAGCTCCACGCCCGTCACCTTGCCGCCTGCGCGAAGGACGCGGCTGGCGGCGACATAGTTGACCGCATGGCCGCCGGCATCGAGCGCTTCCTGCAGCACGCGCAGCACGAGGCGCGCATCGTCGGTCTTGGCGTCGGCGTAGCACATGCCGCCATTGAGCTGCTCGCGGCGAATATGCGGGGCGAGGAGCAGGAAATCGTCGGCGGCATGGTAGTGCCGCGAGCGCTGGCCGGCCATCAGGTCGTACAAGGCCAGCCCGGCGGAAAACAGCCGCCGGCCCGGCTTGCGGCCCTGGTAGTCGGCGAAGGCGAAACCTTGCTGGTCGACCAGCCCCGGTGCTTCCTTGAGCAGGTTCTGGCGCTCGCGCACCGAGTCGCGCGTCAGCAGCAGCTTGCCTTCCTTGATGTAGCGCAGCCCGCCGTGCACCAGCTTGGACGAGCGGCTGGACGTGCCCCAGGCGAAATCACGCTGCTCGACCAGCAGGGTCTTCAATCCCTGGCGCGCCGCTTCCAGCAGGATGCCCGCGCCGGTGATGCCGCCGCCGATGACAATGAGGTCCCATTCGCGCGCGCCGGCCTCGGCCGGCAGCCGTTCACGCCAGTTTCCGTGCCACATGGGAGCTCGCCTCTTCATTATCGGCATCCACCAGCTTGCCGGGATTCATCAGTCCTTGCGGATCGAAATGCTGGAACAGCTGGCGCATTGCGCCCATGCCGATTTCGCCTTTTTCCGCGGGGAGGTAGGGCGCGTGGTCCGTGCCCACGCCGTGCTGATGGCTGATGGTGCCTCCCGCCGCGACGATGGCTTCGCTCATCGCCGCCTTCAGCCGCCGCCAGCGCGCGAGGTCCTTGTCGAAACTGCCGGCAAGGCGGTACACGAAGGTCGTGTAGACGCTCGCGCCCTGCGGGTAGACATGGGAGAGGTGGGTGTAGGTATGCAGGCGCTCGCCGTCCTCACCGTCTTCCCGGAGCGCGCGGCCCGCCGCCTGTTCCACGGAACACATGGTGTTCCAGACTTTCGGCCATTCGACGGCTGTCTCCACCGTATCCACCGCATAGCCGTTGCTCCAGAGGGAATTGCGCAGGTAGACATTGCGGAAGCGGTTGGCTTTCCACTTGCGGCCGATCGCTTCGCCGGCATGTATGCCGCCTTGGCCGCGCGCAACGCGCAACGCGGCCGCGAGTGCCAGCCGTGACGGCGCCGGATCGCCGCTGACGCCGACCAGCAGCAGGCACTTGTTGTGCCCGCATCCGCGCAGGCGCAGGTAGCGCTCCAGCAGGCCGATCAGCGTTTTGTGCCCGGCCAGCCGCAGGGTGGTCAGGGTCTCGACCGGGTTCGACAGGCGCAGCATCGACAAGGGCAAGCGCGCCTGCGAAATCTCGCGCAGAGCGGTTTCGGCTTCGACCCAGCTGGGGAAGAACACCGCGTGGAAGCTTTCGTATTGCGGCAGGCGCGAGATGCGCACCGCTGCTTCGGTCAGGATGCCGATGCGGCCTTCCGAGCCGAGCACGATTTCGCGCAGATCGGTGCCCGCTGCGGAGGCGGGGAAGGTGGGAATGCGCAGGGTGCCGCCCGGCGTTTCCAGCCTGCCGCCGGCGAACAGTTGCTCGATGCGGCCGTAGCGCAGCGACTGCTGGCCGGAGGAGCGCGTCACCACCCATCCGCCGAGCGTGGAGTATTCGAAGGATTGCGGGAAGTGGCCCAGTGTGTATCCCTGCGCCCGCAGCTGCGCTTCGAGGTCGGGACCGGCGACGCCGGCGCCGAAGGTTGCGAGCTGCGCTTCGGTATCGAGGTCGATCAGGCGGGACAACCGGGACAGGTTCACGGTCAGCACGGGACGTTCGCCTCGGGGCGCACTGAGATGGCCGACGACACTGGTGCCTCCCCCGTAGGGAATCACCGCGACGTCGTGGCGCGCCGCATAGTCCAGCAGTTCCCGCACCTGCTCGCTGCTCTCCGGAAAGGCAACGCCGTCGGGCAGGTTGCCGGGCACGCCGTAGCGCAGGCGCAGCCAGTCCTGCATGCTTTGGCCCAGCCCGTTGCGCAGGCGTACCTGGGGGGAGGTATCGATCAAGCGATGCGGTTTCAACCGGCTCTGCGGAAGCCCGCTGCATGCCTGCTCGAAGCTCGCGTCCTGCGGCACCGTCCCCGGCCCGATGCGCTCGCGCAGGAATTGCAGCGCATCCTCGTTCAGGGCGAACTCGATGTTGTCGTCGCCCCATCCATTCCATCGTCTCACCTTGCCGCTCCTTTTGTTTATACTTTGGCAGCAGCTTATTCATCTGCATCTTTCTTGTATTGCGCATTCATGCCACGAGACTTGTCCGAACATGCCAACGATGACGCCCGCCGATATTGATCAAGGCCGGGGCATCGTCGCCGGCCCCTACCTGCAGCCATTGCTGGATGCGTCGGCGGCGCGCGGCGTGTCCGCATCGGCGCTGGCGCAGGCCGCCGGACTCCCCGCCGAGGCGCTGGCACCTCTGCCGGAAGCGCTGCCGGTCGGCGCCTATGCGCGGCTGCTGGACGCCGGCGCCGAACTGGCCGGCGATCCGCATTTCGGGCTGCATGTCGGCGAATGCGTGAAGCTGGGCGCCTACAACGTGTACGGTCTCATCCTCCTGAGCTGCCGCGATTTCGGCCAGGCATTGCAGCAGACGCTGCGCTTCGAAGGTCTGGCGCACGATCTCGGCAGGTCGGCACTGCGGCTGGATGGCAATGTGGCGGAATACCGCTGGGACAGCGCCTTGCCGGGCGCCAGCCGGCACCTCGCTGAAAGCGTCTTCGCGGGCATCCAGGTCATGGGCAGCTGGCTGGCGGGCCGCCCGTTGCCGCAGGCGGAGATCTGCTTCACGCATGCCGAACCGGAAGACTGCAGCGAACACAGGCGCCTGTTCGGAGACAAGCTCCGTTTCGGCGCCGAGGCCAACCTCGCGCGCTTCGACGCCGCGCTGCTTGCCTGGCCGGTGCGCAATGCCGATGTCGGCCTGTACCCGGTGCTGCAGCAGCATGCCGAACAGCTATTGCAGGAAAAGCGCCGCGCTCAGGCCGATGCCGGGATCGTGGCCCAGGTGCGTGCCGCGATCGTGCGCAATCTCGCCCAGGACCGCGTGCGGCTGGCTACGATCGCCGAGGAACTGAACGTCACCCAGCGCACCCTGCAACGCAAGCTGGCCGAAGCCGGCGTGACATTCCAGCAGGTGCTGGACCGCACCCGGCGCGACCTCGCCATCGACTACCTCAAGCGCGACCGGCTCAGCCTCGCGGAAATCGCCTTCCTGCTCGGGTATCAGGAGCAAAGCTCCTTCTGCCACGCATTCAAGGAGTGGACCGGGATGAATCCCGGCGCTTATCGCGAGGGCCTGTAGGACTGCTCAGGCAGTCTCGTGGAAGAACGCGCCTTGCCGTGTTTCCAGGATGTGCAGCGCGGGAACGGGCCAGGATGGCGCCGGCGCGGCACGGCTGCGCATGCCGCCGCTATGCTTCACCGGACGCGGCTGGTAGGCTGCAACCGCATCGTACATCCGCATGATTTTCCGGATGCTCTCCATCACTTCCGCATCGTTCAGACGGTCGATCTCAGAACGGATTTCGTGCGGGATGTTCTTGACGGGGAAGCGCGCGATTCCTTCAGTCAATGCATTGAAATCGTTCGCCACTTCGGAGGGAAGGTCGCGCGCCTTGAGCTTGATCAGCTTGCCCAGGGCAGCATGGAGGCGGTCGCGGCGGTCGCCCGTGCCCGCCAGGGCGCGAATGGCAGATTGCAGTTGTCGCCAGGCAAAGGACATGTTTGTCTCCTTTTGATTGTCAGGTTTTCCGCCTCTGCGGGCGTTCGTTACCTTTCTTGTTTGTCCATCCTAGGAGCCGGATCCGGGCTTTGGAATCGTCCGAAAGGATGAATAAAGGATGATCTTTCAGGCAACACTGGATTTTTGCACAGGGCTGTTGTTTTATACAGTAGTTGTGTTAAAGTAAGAACTCGATCAACGACGAATCATTGGAGGACTGACATGGCACACCTGAACAATTCCTTCGGCGCACGTTTCGGCCTTGAATACGCACCGACTTCCTTTCTGCTGCGTTTCGGCCGCCGCGAGATTTTCGTGTGCCGCGACTTCCGCAAGCGCTACTACCGCGTCAATCCGCTCGTCGATTGCAGCACTGGCGTCGAGCCCGGCCATCTTGAACTGCTGCTGTGGAAGAAATGGCTGGTCATCCTCTCCCGCGCACGCTGATGCAGAGAAGAAATCGCCGCCGGCCCATGTGAAAAAGGAAATTTTCGCCGGCGTGCCGCTGTCTTACATGGCCAGTCCTTTTCAGTCCTTTTACAACCAACAATGAGCATGAAAGGAGTTGCCATGAAGAAGATCGTATTTGCTGCCGGTGCCACACTGATCCTCGCCGCCTGCGCTTCACCGTCCCAAAACCCGGACGCGCAGCTGAATGCACGCGTCAAGCAGGAAATTTCCCAAACGGCGGGGATCGGCAGCGCGCGCTCCGTCAATGTCGAATCGGCGCGCGGCGTAGTCATCCTGTCGGGTTTCATCGACAACGAAAAGCAGAAAGAGGACGCCGGTCAGACCGCCCTCAAGGTATCCGGGGTGCAACAGGTGTTCAACAATCTCCAGGTGTTGAACAGGAGCTCGGGGCAGTAACAGCGGCTAGCGCTTTTTCCCGAGGCAACCGGCCTGCGTTCTGCGCTAACGCCGATTGCTTGAGGTCGCAAAGAGAGGATGTCATTCCTGCGAAAGCAGGAATCCAGTGGCGTTGAACGAACGCACGCAAGACACTGGATCCCGACTTTCGCCGGGATGACGGCGGCGGATTCAAGCTTGACGGTGTTCCCGCGTTCCGGGCCGTTTTGCGTGGCGTCCGCCTACTTCACCACTTCCATCCTGAGCACCGTCAGCGCGCCTTTCACGTTATCGGCGTCGAAGCGGATCTTGTCCCCCTCCTGCACACGGTCGAGCATCTTCGGATCGCTGACGCGGAACACCATGGTCATCGGCGCCATGTCGAGGCGATGGAGCTTGCCGTGCTTGATGGTGATCTTGCCGGCGCCCTTGTCGATCTTCTTCACTTCACCGGCAGACAATTCTGCCGATGCCGCGGCACCGTGGCTGCCGTGCGCCCCATGACCTTTTTGAGAATCCTGGGCAGCGGCGTAATGCGTGCCGCCAAAAGCGACGGCAAGGGCGAGGGCCAGATGAACAAAATCCTTCATTCCTTATTCCTTATGCGTTTGAGATTTCCCGAAGACGGGCGGGAAGGCCGCAACGGGTTTGCACTGAAGGCAGAGAAGAATTGATTTTACACAGGTGGACAAAGGCGCCGCCGAATTATCTTGAAGCCACCTCGGAATTCTTCGAGGTACCCGGCTCTGGTAGGGCGCCCGGATGAATTCGCGGAGCTCGGAGTGCTCTCTGCGCGGTTCCCTCCCTGTTGCAGGGGGAGGGTTAGGGTGGGGGTAGTGAGGTTGAGCAATCGCTGTCGTGTAATCGACCTCACTACCCCCATCCCAGCCTTCCCCATGAAAGGGGGAAGGAGCCGTTGAGCGCTTCGATTCCGCATGCCAAATTCATCCCGACCTCCTCCCAGTCCATCCGCCGGGTTTCAAAGAAGACCAAGAATCCGGAGCCTGCACATTGAACGCGCGCGTTCTCATCGTCACCTCAGAAGCTGTTCCCCTCGTTAAAACCGGCGGCCTCGCCGATGTCATCAGTTCCCTGGCGCGCACCCTGCGAAAGCGCGGCATCGATGCCTCCATCCTGATGCCCGGCTATCCGGCGGCGCTGGAAGCCGCATCAGGCCTGCAGGATGCCGCCATCCTGCCCGACCTTCCGGGCGGGCCGGGGCGCCTGCTCGCCGGCACCATGCCCGACAGCGGCGTGCCCGTCATCCTGCTGTGTACCCCAGGCTTCGATGCGCGCACCGGCAATCCCTATGTCGATGCCGACGGCGCGGAATATGCCGACAATCCGCTGTGCTTCGGCGCGCTCTGCCACGCAGCCGTGTCAATCTGCAGCGGCAAGACGGCGCTCGCCCCGCCGCATGTCGTGCATGCCAACGACTGGCATGCCGGACTGGTGCCGATGCTGCTGAAACTCGGCGGCGTGCAAGGGATCGGGACGCTGCTCACCATCCATAACCTCGCCTTCCAGGGCAATTATCCGATGGCCCATGCCGACGCGCTGCGCATTCCTCCCGAGATGCGCAACGCCGACGGTTGCGAGTACTGGGGACAGCTCGGCTTCCTCAAGGCCGGCATCCGCTTTGCCGACCGCATCTCGACCGTGAGCCATTCCTATGCATCGGAAATCCTCACGCCGCGTTTCGGACACGGCATGGACGGCCTGCTCATGGCGAGGCGCGAAGATCTGCGTGCGATCCGCAACGGCGTCGACACCGCGACCTGGAATCCCGCCGACGATCCCTTGATCGCGCGTCCGTTTTCCCTCGTCGACCTGCGCGGCAAGACGGTCTGCAAGCGCGAGCTGCAGTCCCTGTTCGGGCTGCCGGCCGATCCCTTCGCGCCCGTGCTGGCGCTGGGCAGCCGCATCACGCACCAGAAGATGGCCGATGTCGCGCAAGTCGCGCTGCCGGAGGTGCTCAAGCGTTTTCCGCGTGCGCAGGTGGTAATCCTCGGCCGAGGCGACCACGGGTATGAATCCGGGCTCGCCGCGCTCGCAAAGCATTTCCCGGGCAGGGTAGGGGTGCATATCGGATACGACGAACAGCGCGCGCACGCCCTGCATGCCGGCGCCGACATGCTGCTGCACGGCAGCCGCTTCGAACCCTTCGGCCTGACGCCGCTGTATTCCATGCGCTACGGCACCATCCCGGTCGCGTCGCGCGTGGGCGGCATCATCGACACCATTGTCGACGCCGGACTGTCCGGCGCACCGCCCAAGGACGCCAGCGGCATCCTGTTCGACGGAGAAGATGCGGACAGCATGACGGCCGCGGTCAGCCGCGCCTTCGCGCTCTATGCCAACCCGAGCCGCTGGCACGCGATGCAATGCAATGCGATGGCGGCCGACTTCTCATGGGAACAGCCGGCGCAGGAATACATTTCCGTCTATCGCGAAGTCGCCGCCACTGCAGCCAAGACCGCCTTCGACCCGCCGGTGAAGCTCATCGTTTCCGAAGACCTGCTTTACATGACTGCATGATATTGGGGGTCCCAGGCAACTTAAATGAACGACAACACTCCTACCGAAAGACAGTTACTGCCTCGCATGGAGAGATGACACATGTTTTTCGAAATCCCTGACCGCCTGTCGCCCGGACGCCCCTTTCCCCTGGGCGCCTCCTACGACGGACAGGGCGTCAACTTCGCCGTCTTTTCGGCCAATGCCGAAAAGATCGAACTGTGCATCTACGACGCCGCCGGACGCAAGGAAGTCGGGCGGCTGCCGCTGCCGGACTGTACCGACGAGGTCTGGCATGGCTACCTGCCGGAGGCCAGCCCGGGATTGCTGTACGGCTATCGCGCCCACGGTCCGTACGACCCGCAGCGCGGCTACCGCTTCAACCATCACAAGCTGCTGATCGATCCGTACGCGCGTCTGCTGTCCGGCCCGCTGCGCTGGTCGGATGCGCTGTTCGGCTACCGGCTCGGGTCACCCCGCGGCGACCTGAGCTTCGACCGACGCGACAGTGCGCAGGCCATGCCGAAATGCGTGGTGGTGGAAGACCAGTTCAACTGGGGCGACGATCGCCGCCCCTACGTCCCCTGGTCGAAGACGGTCATTTACGAAGCGCACGTGCGCGGCATCTCCATCCTGCGCGACGACTTGCGCGCGGACCTGCGCGGCACCTTCGCTGCGCTCGCCAATCCCCGTTTCATCGAACACCTGCTGAAGCTGGGCGTGACCACCCTGGAACTGATGCCGGTCAACGCCTTTCTGCAGGACCGCTTCCTGCTGGAAAAAGGCTTGCGCAATTACTGGGGCTACAGCCCGTTCTCCTTCTTCGCCCCCGAGCCGGCCTACCTGTCCGGCGGCGGGCTGAACGACATGCGGCTTGCGGTGCGCCGGCTGCACGCGGCCGGTATCGAGGTCATCCTTGACGTGGTCTACAACCATACCGGCAGCGGCAACGAGATGGGGCCGACGCTCTGCTTCCGCGGCCTCGACAACCCCAGCTACTTCCGGCTGGTACCCGGCAACGAGCGCTATTACATCAACGAGACCGGCTGCGGAAATACGCTCAACGTCTCCCACCCGCGCGTGCTGCAAATGGTGATGGATTCGCTGCGCTACTGGGCCGAGTCCTTCCACATCGACGGCTTCCGCTTCGACCTCGGCGCCACGCTGGGGCGCGAGGGCGCAGGCTTCGATCCGGGTTCCGGCTTCTTCGACGCCATCCTGCAGGACCCCGTCCTGTCGCGCCTGAAGCTGATCTCCGAACCCTGGGACATCGGCCCCGGCGGCTACCAGCTCGGCAACCATCCGCCGGGCTTCGCGGAATGGAACGACAAGTTCCGCGACGGCGTGCGCCGCTTCTGGCGTGGCGACCCCGGCCAGCGCGCCGACCTTGCCGCACGCCTGTCCGGCTCCGCCGACCTGTTCAACCGCCGGCGGCGCAAGCCGTGGGCATCGATCAACTACGCCGCCTCGCACGATGGCTTCACCCTGCAGGACGTCGTCAGCTACAACGAAAAGCACAACGAAGCGAATGGCGAAAACAACAACGACGGCCATTCGGAAAACTACAGCAACAACTGGGGCGTGGAAGGCCGGACCGACGATCCGGCCATCCTCGAGCTGCGCAACCGGGTGCGGCGTGCCCTCCTGGCCACGGTGGCGCTGGCGCAGGGCACGCCCATGCTGCTGGCCGGCGACGAATTCGGCCGTACCCAGGGGGGCAACAACAATGCCTATTGCCAGGACAACGAACTCTCGTGGGTGGACTGGGCGCAGGCGCATACGGAGGAAGGGCAGTCGCTGATCGCCTATGTGGTCCGGCTGATGACGCTGCGGCACAGCTTCGCTTCCCTGCAGTCGCAACGCTTCCTGCATGGCGAGGAGATTGCGCCCGGCCTGCGCGACATTTCCTGGTATGACGAACGCGGCGAAGAGCTGTCGCCGGAAGCCTGGCAGAACCCGGAAGCGCGCGCGCTCTCCGTGCAGCGGGCCAGCATCGCCGACGACGGCAAGCTCGACATCGTGCAGACCTTCATCAACGGCGGCCACGATGCGATCACCTTCACCTTCCCGGGTGAGCGGCGCACCTGGCACCTGCTGGTCAACAGCGCCGATGGCGATGCCCCCATCGCAGAGGCGGATGATTCCACGGTCGAAGTGGCGGGGCACAGCGTACTGGTGTTCGCGAACCGGATACCGAAGCCCTTGCAGCCGCCCGAATAGCGGCGCGTATATACTGGGGCCCCGCATTCCTTCCGCAGCCCCATGAAACACGTCCTCCCCTTGCCCGGCCCCGCCGTCGTGAACCGTGCCGTTCACAGCATGGCCGTGATCGTCATCATCCTGTTCGCCTTCCACTTTGCGAGGCTGTCGGGGTTTTCAGGCGCTGCGGTGGCCGTCGCCGTGCTGGTGTCGCTCGTTGCCGCCGCAAGTTTCGGCCTGCGGCGCACGATATCGGTGGACAAGGAGGAGGGCTGCATCACGCGCACGCTGTGGGTGTTCTCGGTGCCGCTGCGCACGAGGCGGCGCGTGCTCGCCGGGATTGCATGGTGCGGCGTGCGCGAAGACCTGCCCGACCTCGTGATCGAAGTCGGGTCCCCGGACGGGGATGCGGAGGAAGTCCTCCGTTTTCGCAATGGCTACGGCAACAGGGAAAGTGAAGCGCGGGCGGCCTGCTCGGCATTGGCGGAGGCGCTCGGGATTAATTATGAGGGGCGGTAGAAGGTGGTTTTGGTGGGTTTCGCTTCGCTCTACCCACCCTACGATTCTTTATATACGGCCGTAGTGTAGGTAGAGCGCAACGAAACGCACCATCAGGATAAAGGACCGTAGCGCGCGTATACCGCAGCGAACCTCAAAAGGCACCGCCCAACCTACGCCAAACTGACTTCCCCCATCACATCCCTGCGCTCAGACACCTTCTTGCTGCGCACCCGGCGCGAGAACGCCGTCATGAATGCCGCGTAGCTGTCCGATCCCGGGGCCAGGCCGAGGTTGCGCGCCTTGATCGCGCCGGTCTCGATCGTGTCTTCGAGTTCGTAGGCGAGGTCGCCCATTTCCCAGGCCGAATCGTCGCGGTGCATGAACCTCATCATTCTCATCTTGCTTCCTTGTTTCGCACTTGTTGATGGCAGGCGACCGACCACCTCCCTGAAACCACTCTAGCGCTGTATTGTCCGGCGGTTCAAGAATTGAATTGATTCGTAACAAGTGTTGCGACGAAGAATTACTTTTCCTCGCTCGACGTTCCTGCTTCCGATTCAAGTCCCCATTCGTGCCAGTCTTCGCCGAACAGCTCGACCGGGTGCTGGGTGCGCTCCGAGCCGTTTCCGCAGGCGAGGGAGTCGGAGGGGCAGTACTTGTCGCATCCCCAACAGACACGCTCGGGATGCTTGGGATGGAGTGGGAATTTCTTGGTCATGGCACTGCGTATTACCGCTCCGCAGGCGCTCCGGGCAAATGATCTGGATCAAGAAATCCGGATCACGGCTTGCCCGGTCGGTTGCCCGTCAGGAGAGCCAGGTCAGCGCGCCGCGCTGGCTGTGCTCCAGGTCGCGCATGCGGCGTTCCAGGTCACAGCAATCGGTGGCTTCGGCCAGGTAGGCTTCTTCCTGCTCGCGACGGCTTTCCACGATGCTGTGGGTGAGTGCGTTTCCGATACGGTCGAAAGCCGCATGGGTAGACGCGGCTATGCCATGGCCCATTGCACGCACGGCGGTAACCAGGGCATGGGGCATGGTGATGGTTGCGGTTGACATTTTTGTGTCCTCTCAAGTGATGCATGGATCATGCATCCACAGTATAGAAAGCACCCCGCCGCGGCGATACTTTCGATTACGAATGAGAGACATAGCTTCCGTGAATTTGTGTCAAACCGCCATGCCGAAGCATTAAATTGCTCACCCCGCAAAGAGGCAGAAACCGCTCACCCCCAGCGTCAGCGCGCTTCCGTCCCATGCGGCGTGCTGGCTGAGCACCACGGTATCCGCATCGATGCCGGGCACTTTCCTTGTCACTCCGTCCATGTTGAACACGCAAGTCATGCGCCGGCCTTCATGCGTGCGCGTAAAGGCAAGCACGCCTTCGGGTGCGTCGATGAAGGCGATGCGGCCCTTGTCCAGTTCGGGCCGCGCCTTGCGCAGGGCGATCATCTCGCGCGCAAAGCGCAGCATGGATGTTTCGTCGTTTTCCTGGCTTTCCACGTTCAGTGCGAGATGCGACGGATCGACCGGCAGCCAGGGTTCCACCGTGCTGAAGCCGCCGTGTTGCGCGTCATCCCACGGCATGGGCGTGCGGCATCCGTCGCGGCCCTTGAACTTGGGCCAGAATGAAATGCCGAACGGATCCTGCAGCCGTTCGTAGGGCACGTCGGCCTGGGGCAGGGCGAGTTCTTCGCCCTGGTAGATGCAGATATCGCCGCGCATGCATAGCAGCATCGCGAAATGCGCCTTGGCTGTGTCAACCGGGTCGCGGCCCTGCAGCCAGCGCGTCGCCACCCGCGGCTTGTCGTGGTTGCTCATCGCGTAGCAGGCGGCGCTGGACGGATGGATGTGCTCTTCCAGCGTCGCGATCACATTGCGCACATAGGCCGCGCTGTAATCCGGCCGCATCAGTGCAAAGCTGTATGCGGAATGCAGGCGGCCCGGCTGCGTGTACTGTCCCATCAGCTTGAGCGGATCGACGCCGCCGACCTCGGCCAGGCTGAACGCGCCATAGGCATCGAGCAGCTTGCGGATGCGCTCGAGGAAGGGAAGCATCTCGGGACGGCCCTGGTCATACAGATGCACCTGGAAACCGTAGGGATGCAAGGCTTCGGCCGTGTTCTCGCGCGGCGGATTGCTGCGCAGGGACTGGTCCTGGAAGATGTGGTTGCAGGCATCGAAGCGGAAGCCGGCCACACCCATGTCCAGCCAGAAATCCATTTCCGCCAGCACCGCGTCCTGCACATCCGGGTGGTGCATGTTGAGGTCGGGCTGGCTGGAGAGAAAGGAGTGGAAGTAATACTGCCGCCGCTCCGCGTCCCAGCGCCACGCGGGGCCGCCGAACACCGATACCCAGTTGTTGGGCGGGCTGCCGTCCGGCTTGGGGTCGGCCCACAGGTACCAGTCCGATTTTCCGTTCTCGCGCGCGCGGCTCTGCTTGAACCAGCCGTGCTCTTCGGAGGTATGCGAAATCACCATGTCCACGATGACGCCGAGCCCCTGCGACTTCGCGCTGCGCATCAGGCGCTTGAAGTCATCCATGCTGCCGAAGATGGGATCAACGGCGCGGTAATCGGCGACGTCGTAGCCGAAATCTTTCATCGGCGACTTGAAGAAGGGACTGATCCAGATGGCGTCGACGCCGAGGCTCTTGATATAGGAAAGCTTCTGCTCGATGCCTGCGAGGTCGCCGATGCCGTCGTTGTTCGAATCGCTAAAACTGCGCGGGTATACCTGATAAATGATCATTGACTGCCTCACAAAACATTGCCGTCCTGCCGGTGCGGCACAGGCGGGCTCCCAGCAAATATGTGTTGCCACCGGGAATTGCGCAATGTCGTAGAGGCAAGAACGGCCCTATTTGTTCCCTCTTCGCAACTGATTGGCGCTGTTTCGTGGCAGCTCTTGCAATGCACCCGCTTCAAGCTTGCGATTTGGTTGCGATTTCTGAATGTCTTTTCGCGAACAAACTGTCGCGTTGCCTGCTCTATTGAAAATGATTCGCACAGCCACGCTCGCGGGGCTTCGTGCAACTTTCGCAACCAAAGCAATTCGAACGACGACAATGCGACAAGCGAAGCCCTTCCTTCCACGGATCTACTATCTCGATCCACGACTTCCCGGCGACACCTCGGCACTCGACATCCTCCTGCAGCGATGCGCGGAGCTGGGCTTCGATCATGTGATGGTCCCGGCGGACAGCGAGGTGCGCACGCTCGCACAGTCCTGCGCGAAGCGAAAGCTGACGCTGCTGCTGGATGTCGATGTGCGCACCACCGGCGAAGATGCGAGCGTCGCCGAGAGCCATCCCGAATGGTTCGAGCAAGGCGCGCCGGAAGACGACCTGCCCGATCCCCGCCGCATCGTGCGGCGCCCCGGCCTGCGGCGCTTGCGCGTCGAGCACGCGGAAGTGGTGGAACAGCTCGGCGCGTTCTGGCGCGAACGGCTGCTCGCGGCAAGCGCCGCGGGCGCGGCCGGGTTTCGCTGCATGGGCCTGGCCGATGTTCCCGCTGCCTTCTGGAAAAACCTCATCGGCGCCGTGAAGCAAACGCACGCCCAGGTGCGCTTCCTCGCATGGACGCCCGGCTGTACGCCGGCGCAGATCGATGCGCTGGACGCTTGCGGCTTCGACGCCACCTTTTCATCCGGGGCATGGTGGGACTACCGCTCGCGCTGGCTGGCGGACGAACAGTTGCGGCTGGAGCGTATCGCGCCGCCGATCGCCTTTCCGGACAGTCCGGACGAACCGGTCGCCGGCCGCATCACCGGCAACGAAGAAGTCTTGGTGCGCCGCCGCGTTTTCCTGCGCGCGCTTGGATTGGCTGCGGCCACCGGCAACGGCATCCTGGTGACCATGGGCTTCGAGTACGGCGAGTCCGGTGTGGCCGCATCCCGCGGCGGACATCCGGCCTGGAATGACGTGCAGGCACATGCGCCGTTCGACCTGTCCGCGGAAATCGCACAGGCCAACGGCTTCATCGCGTCCGCAGGCGGCGGCTTCTATGGCAATCCCTTCCGCATCATCAGCAGCCCGAGTGCCGGTGCCGCCATGCTGCTGCGCGACGCCAGCGCAGCGCCCGACGCGCCGCGCTCGGCCTTGCTGGCAGTAGCCAACGCCGACACGGCCCGGCCTTGTTCGATTTCCGGGCCCAGCTTGCTCGAACGCGCCGGCGGCTATGTGCGCCACAGCCGCATCTGGCCCTCGGGCAATGACACCCAAGCCGATGGGGAGCTGGACCTGGAGGGCGCGGATTTCCAGATGTTCGCCGTGCACATGCGCGCCCCGGTCCTGTTGCCGCCGCCGCGCGGCAAGCAAGCGGTGACGGCGGCGGCAAAGGCGTCGCGCATCGCAATCGAGGCGGTGTCGCCCTCGGTCGACGGCGGCAAGTTCCCTGTCAAGCGCACGGTCGGTGAATCGGTGAGCATCGAAGCCGATGTCTTTGCCGACGGCCACGACAAGCTGGCTGTGATCGCACTCTGGCGCACCGCCGACGAAGCCGAGTGGCAGGAAATACGCATGCATCCGATCGGCAATGACCGCTGGGCGGCAACGCTGCCGCTCACGCGTGTCGGGCGCCACCTGTTCGCGGTGGAGGCGTGGCGCGATGTATTCGCGACCTACCGCGACGAACTGGAGAAGAAAACCACGGCCGGCCTGAACGTCGGCGTCGAGCTGGAGGAGGGCCGGCTGCTGGTCGAGGCGGCGCTCGCGCATGCGCAGGAAAGCGGCATCGAGGACGCGGCTGCGAGTCTGAAAACCTTCGCCAAGTCGCTCAAGGTGGCACGCGACAAGACGAAGGCGGCGGCGCGCGACGCCGAGCGTATCGCGGCACTGCTGTCGGAACCGATGCTGGAAGCCATGCGCGCCGCCGACGCGCGGCCCTTCGCGGTACGCAGCGAGCCGGTGATGCGCATCGATGTCGAACGCACCGCGGCGCGCTTTTCCAGCTGGTATGAACTGTTCCCGCGCTCTCAGAGCGGCGATCCCAGGCGGCACGGCACTTTCGCCGATGTCGAGAAAAGGCTGCCGGCCATCCAGGCCATGGGCTTCGACACCTTGTATTTCACGCCCATCCATCCAATCGGCAAGAAACATCGCAAGGGCCGCAACAACAGCCTGACGGCGGAACCGGGCGATCCGGGAAGTCCGTACGCCATCGGCTCCGACGAAGGCGGCCACGATGCGCTGCATCCGGAGCTCGGCACGCTGGAGGATTTCCGGCATTTGCGTGTCGAGGCGGCACGCCACGGCCTGGAGCTGGCGCTGGACTTCGCCATCCAGTGTTCGCCCGACCATCCCTGGCTGAAGGAGCGTCCGGACTGGTTTTCCTGGCGGCCCGACGGCACCATCCGCTATGCGGAAAATCCGCCGAAGAAGTACCAGGACATCGTCAACGTCGATTTCTATGCGGCCGGCGCGGTGCCCGATTTGTGGATCGCGCTGCGCGACGCGGTGCTGTTCTGGGTGAAGGAGGGCGTGCGCGTATTCCGCGTCGACAACCCGCACACCAAGACGCTGCCGTTCTGGGAGTGGATGATCGGCGACATCCGCGGACGCTATCCGGACACCATCTTCCTGTCCGAAGCCTTCACCCGCCCGAAGATGATGTACCGGCTGGCCAAGATCGGCTATTCGCAGTCCTATACCTACTTCACCTGGCGGCACACCAAGCAGGAATTCATCGACTACATGACCGAGCTGACGCAGACGCCGGTGAAGGAATTTTTCCGGCCGCATTTCTTCGTCAACACGCCCGACATCAATCCTTACTTCCTGCAGCGCTCCGGCCGCCCGGGCTTCCTCATCCGCGCCGCGCTCGCAACCATGCTCTCGGGGCTATGGGGCATGTACAGCGGTTTCGAGCTGTGCGAGGGGACGCCCGTGCCCGGCAAGGAAGAGTACCTGGATTCGGAGAAGTACGAGATCAAGGCGTGGGACTGGAACCGGCCCGGCAACATCATCCACGAAATCACGCAGCTCAATCATATCCGCAGCGAAAACCCGGCGCTGCAGACGCACCTGAATGTCCGTTTCCTCAACGCGTCGAACGAGAACATTCTTTTCTTCGTCAAATCGACGGCGCCGCCGGGCGAGGGCGGCCGTTGCGGGGACAACGTGGTGTTCGTGGCGATCAACCTCGACCCGTTCGCCGCGCATGAGACCTCGCTGGAAGTACCTTTGTGGGAGTTCGGCCTGCCGGACGACGGCGCGCTGGAGCTCGACGACCTGGTCAACAACATTCACCTGACCTGGCACGGAAAGCACCAGCACCTGCGGCTGGACCCTTTCGCTTGCCCTTATGCCATTTGGCGCGTTCGACAGAAGTGAGTGTAGAACATGGATATGAGTACGGACCGCCGCAGGACTGCACGCCGCGCATCGGGCGCGACGTCGGCCTCACCGGAGCAATCGTTCAGCCGCGCCCCGTCCTGGTACAAGGACGCGGTGATCTACCAGGTGCATGTGAAGTCGTTCTACGATGCCAACAACGACGGCATCGGCGACTTCGCAGGCCTGATCGACAAGCTCGATTACATTGCCGACCTCGGCGTCAACACCATCTGGCTGCTGCCGTTCTACCCGTCGCCCCGGCGCGACGACGGCTACGACATCGCCGAGTACAAGGGCGTGCACCCGGATTACGGCACGCTGGCCGACGCCAAACGTTTCATCGCCGAAGCGCACCGGCGCGGACTGCGCGTGGTCACCGAGCTGGTGGTCAACCACACCTCGGACCAGCACCCGTGGTTCCAGCGGGCGCGCAAGGCCAAGCCGGGCTCCAAGGCGCGCGACTTCTACGTCTGGTCGGACAATGACAGCGCCTATTCCGGCACGCGCATCATCTTCTGCGATACCGAGAAATCGAACTGGACCTGGGACCCGGTGGCCAACGCCTTCTTCTGGCACCGCTTCTATTCGCACCAGCCCGACCTGAACTTCGACAACCCGCAGGTACTCAAGGCCGTGCTCGGCGTGATGAAGTACTGGCTGGACCTCGGCGTGGACGGCCTGCGGCTGGACGCGGTGCCTTACCTGATCGAAAGGGAAGGGACCTCCAACGAAAACCTGCCGGAAACCCACGCCATCCTCAAGCGCATCCGCGCCGAACTGGACGCCAGCTATCCAGGGCGCATGCTGCTGGCCGAAGCCAACATGTGGCCGGAAGACGTGCTGCCCTACTTCGGCAACAACGACGAATGCCACATGGCCTTCCACTTCCCGCTGATGCCGCGCATGTACATGGCGCTGGCGCAGGAAGACCGTTTCCCGATCGCCGACATCCTGCGCCAGACGCCGGAAATCCCGGACGCCTGCCAGTGGGCGATCTTCCTGCGCAACCATGACGAGCTGACGCTGGAAATGGTGACCGACAAGGAGCGCGATTACCTCTGG
>NZ_DASRXF010000047.1:0-25227 GCF_035654295.1 Noviherbaspirillum sp.
ATAATTTCTTAGGCTGCGGGGAAGGAGTTGGCTCTGAATTTTTGCTCATTTTGAAATGTTACCAGTTGGAAGGCCTTCCAAGCTTGAAACCCGCGTGTCAGGCGCACTACGAGCAGACTATTGCGGGCTTGGACGGCAGCTTCCAGGAGACCTGACCGTCAACAATGGGTTGGTTTCTGCCATTTAACATTTCCGGGTGCCGAGCAGCTTTGTGCTCCAAAGCGGACTTCGTACAAAAAGTACTCGCCTTTTTCATTCAGCAGGCGGCAAACGGAATGTCAATCAAATTACTGCACACTTCCGAGTCAGATTGGAATGTCAATCTATTTCCTGCCGACTGCTTACATCGCCTGAGATAAAGATTTGTGTCAAACCTGGTCGTATTCCTGCGGTTAAGCAGGCAAAGACATCTGTGCGGTTTGACGACGCAAAATTGTCAATCTCGATTCCTGCCAACCACGCCCCAAGCTTAAGCTCCTTCAATACGTCCCGCTCGAACTCTCCGACAATGACTCGCATGGACCAGGCTTTGGAGGCTTCCCATGCGCTTCTTCTCATCAAGCACGCCCGTCACCGACGAGGCGCTGAACGCGGAATTCAACTTCTGGAAAGACCATTTCCTGCGCTCGGCCTGGCTGGCCGTCGGTTCGGGCGTCGGCATGGGCCTGATCCTTCTGTTCTGGCCCGCGGGCTCGGGCAACGATGAAGTGAGGTCTTTTGCGCGTCAGCTCTGGACAGCCTTCGTCGAATGCGGGTTCTGGCTGGGTTTTCTTGTTGGCCTTTTCTGGGCAGCAAGCCGGCGCATCGGTTGTGCATTGGCCGGAACCGTTCCGTGGGCATCCCCGGAGAGCGGCCGGATGCAAGGCATTGCGCGCATTTTCGGCCAGTCCGGTTGCGCGGCTGCGTTCATTTCCGGCCTGCTCTGGCTGGCGATCTATTTTGTGCACCAGCTCGCCCCCACGGACCACGCGCTGACGACGATGCTCATTCAGCTCGTCTATACCGGATGGACCTCGGCCGGTGTTTTCGTACTGCTCGCCATTGGCCTCGGAATTTTCGCACGTCAGGAATAGCCAGCGGATGCCTCGACGTCCTGTAGGAATTCTCTGATTATTTTAAGAAATTGCCATAAGTCATTGGAGATAAAGGGTTTTTCCAATGAATTCACATTTCCTGTGGATAAGTTTGTGAACAAGTGGCTTTTGCGTTTGCTCAATGTCGATTTTTCGCGCCTTCCAATAGATTGCCTAAGAAATAGGCAAAAAGAAAAGGTGTTTTAAATCAATACCTTAGAGAAAACACGCGTTCTGCGAGGCCGCCGTCCGATTGTGATTCACTTCGGCTACGCCCGGGCCGCTGTGTGTGCACAAGTTAGCCTGCAAAGCGGCGAAATCGACCGCTGATCAGCCCTTCTCTTCTTCTTTTGCTTGCTTTCCTGCCATCTTGAGGCTGGAAGCGTTCCGTATCGTATCGAAGCATGCGTCGACCAGGCGTTCCGCTTCCTCCGCGAGCGAAAAATACTCCGGCGCCAGCAGCCAGTTTTGCAGGATGCCTTCGATGCTTGCCTGCAGCAGCAGCGCGGCAAGCCGGATATCCGTATCGGGAGAAAGATGTTTCGTCTCGACTGCGCGAGACAAGGACTTGGTGATATGTTCCCGGCCGCTCATGGCGGCTTCGTGCTGCCTGATATAGATCGCGTCCGATGGATCGACGAACTCGGTCTTTTTCCAGAGGATTTCGATGATCTTCCGGAAGTGCGGATTGTGTTCGCACTCCTGGAGGAAGAAGACGGCAACCTTGCGCATATGGTCCAGGGGATCGCCCGTCGTCTCCTGGTTGACCGACTCGGCCAGCTGCTCCATCGGAAGGTGCACCCGGTCGCACATGGCGTTGAACAGATCGCTCTTGTTCTTGAAGTGCCAGTAGATCGCGCCGCGCGTCACGCCGGCGGCTTCCGCAACCGCATCCAGGCTGGTGCGAGCGAAACCGTCCCGGTAGAACACCTCCTCGGCGGCATCCAGCAAGTGGTTGCGGGTTTCGAGCGCCTCTTCCTTTGTCCTTCTGACCATTTTGCGTCCCTTTAAAAACTTCTCGACAAACATACATTCACGAACGTATGTATAATACACCCGCTGACACGAAAAGGCACCCTCTACAGCCCGCCCGGCGACAGAAAGCTGCCATTCGATAACTTTTTCCAAAGAATGCCATGACTGCACACCAAAAGAACATGTCCATCGCTGCCATCGTCCTTGCCGCCGCGGCCCTCGCCGGTTGCGGCGACCAGATCCGCAGCGCCCAAGCCCAGGCTCCCGGCGGCATGCCGCCGCCGGAAGTTGCGGTTGTCACCGTCGCCCCCGAGCGCATCGCGCTGACCAATGAGCTGCCCGGCCGCCTGGAAGCCACCCGCGTGGCGGAAGTGCGGGCGCGCGTCGCCGGCATCGTCACGAAACGGGTCTTCCGCGAAGGCGACGAGGTCAAGGCGAACGATGTGCTGTTCCGCATCGACCCCGCCCCTTTCCAGGCCGCGGCCAATAGCGCGCAGGCGGTGCTCGCCAAGGCCGAGGCCAACCTCGCCCAGACCACGCAGAAGGCGCAGCGCTACAAGCCGCTGGTCGAGACCAATGCCATCAGTAAACAAGAGTACGACGACGCGCTGACCGCGCAGAAGCAGGCTGCGGCCGACGTGGCATCGGCCAAGGCGGCGCTGGACACCGCGCGCCTCAATCTGGGTTATGCCACCGTCAACGCGCCGATCTCCGGCCGCATCGGCCGCGCGCTGGTCACCGAGGGCGCACTGGTCGGCCAGGGCGCGGCGACACCGCTGGCCACCATCCAGCAACTCGATTCTCTGTACGTCAACATCACCCAGCCCGCAGCCGAAGCCTTGAAGCTGCAGCGCGCGATGCGCGAGGGCAAATTGCAGAAAGCCGGCAAGGATGAGGCCAAGGTCAGCATCGTGACGGAGGACGGCACGGTGTATCCGCACGCCGGCAAGCTGCTGTTCTCGGACCAGACGGTCGATCCGGGTACCGGCGCCATCACTCTGCGCGCCGTAGTCCCGAACCCGGAGCGCTTCCTGTTGCCGGGCATGTACGTCCGCGCGCGCGTCGAGCAGGCGGTGCAGGAAAACGCGATCACGGTGCCGCAGCAAGCAGTGCAGCGTCAGGCCGATGCCGCCATCGTCATGGTGGTCGGGCCGGACAACAAGGTCGCCCCGCGCCCGGTGAAGGCCGAGACCGCGGTCGGCGACAAGTGGGTCGTCAGCGAGGGACTGAAGGCGGGCGAACGCATCGTCGTCGAGGGCTTCCAGAAAGCCGCGCCCGGCGCCGTCGTCAATGCCGTCCCGTGGAAGCAGGCGGCTACCCCTGCCACAACTCCCACCCATCAATAAGAGAGCAAGCGAATGGGAAAATTTTTCATCGAGCGCCCGGTCTTTGCCTGGGTGCTGGCCATTTTCATCCTGATTGCCGGCGCACTGTCCATCACCGGCCTGCCGGTGGCGCAGTATCCGACGATCGCGCCGCCGTCGGTAGTCGTCACGGCGATGTACCCGGGCGCGACCGCGCAGACGCTGGAAAACAGCGTGACCAGCCTGATCGAGCAAGAGCTGAACGGTGCGCCGGGCCTGCAGTACATGGAATCGCAAAGCCAGGGCAACGGTCAGGCGCAGATCACCGCGACCTTCGCGCCCGGCACCAACATCGACCTCGCCGCCGTGGAAGTGCAGAACCGCATGCGCCGCGTCGAGTCGCGCCTGCCGCAGTCGGTCATGCAGCAAGGCGTGCAAGTCACGAAATCGCGCAGCAACTTCCTGATGGTGGTCACGCTGTCGTCCAAGGACGGCAGCATGGACCCGGTCGCCCTTGGCGATTACCTGTCGCGCAATGTGCTCAATGAAATCAAGCGCGTGGACGGGGTCGGCGAAGCCATCCTGTTCGGTACCGAGCGCGCGATGCGCATCTGGATCGATCCGGACAAGATGGTCGGCTTCAAGCTGACGCCGGCCGACCTCGCCAACGCGATCCGCGCGCAGAACGCGCAGGTCGCATCCGGCACGCTGGGCGAACTCCCCGCCCCCGGCACCCAGCAGATCACTGCGCCCATCGTCGTCACCGGTCAGCTCTCGAACGCGGAACAGTTCGGCAATATCGTGCTGCGCGCCAATACCGACGGTTCCGTGATCCGCCTGCGCGACGTCGCCCGCGTGGAACTCGGCGGCCAGGCTTATGCCACCTCCGCGCGTATCGACGGCAAGCCCTCTTCCGCCATCGGCATCCAGCTCTCGCCGACCGCGAACGCGCTCGGCACCGCGAACCTGGTGCGCGCAAAGATGGAAGAACTGAAAAACTACTTCCCGGCCGGCGTGCAATACGACATCCCGTACGACACCTCGAAATTCGTCAAGATCTCGATCGAGGAAGTGGTCAAGACGCTGCTGGAAGCAGTGCTGCTGGTGTTCCTGGTGATGTACCTGTTCCTGCAGAACATCCGTTACACGCTGATCCCGACCATCGTGGTCCCGGTGGCCCTGATGGGCACCTTTGCCGCGATGTACGCCTTCGGTTTCTCGATCAACGTGCTGACCATGTTCGGCATGGTGCTGGCCATCGGCATCCTGGTCGACGACGCCATCGTGGTGGTCGAGAACGTCGAGCGCATCATGAGCGAGGAAGGGCTCTCCCCTGCCGCCGCCACGCGCAAGGCGATGGGCCAGATCACCGGTGCCATCGTCGGCATTACGCTGGTGCTGATCGCGGTGTTCATCCCGATGGCCTTCTTCGGCGGCGCGGTCGGCGCCATCTATCGCCAGTTCTCGCTGTCGATGGTGGCATCGATGGCCTTCTCCGCGCTCATGGCGCTGACGCTGACCCCGGCCCTGTGCGCCACGCTGCTCAAGCCGGTGGAAGCCGGGCATCATCACGAAAAGAAAGGCTTCTTCGGCTGGTTCAACCGCAAGTTCAACAGCACCACCAACGGCTATCAGCGCCTGGTGGCCGGCATGCTGGGCAAGACGACGCGCTACATGGTGGTGTACGGCGTGATCGTAGCCTGCGTCGGCCTGCTCTTCATGCGCCTGCCGGCCTCCTTCCTGCCGAACGAAGACCAGGGTTACATCCTGACCAACATTCAGCTGCCGCCCGGCGCAAGCGCCAACCGCACGCTGGACGTGGTGAAGGAGGTCGAAGGCTACTTCCTGAAGCAGCCGGGCGTGCAGCACACTGTCGCCGTGACCGGCTTCAGCTTCTCCGGCAGCGGCCAGAACGCGGGCATCGCCTTCGTGCCGCTGAAGGACTGGGACGAGCGCGACGCAGCCAGCACGGCGGACGCCATTTCCGGCAAGGCGATGGGTGTCCTGTTGCAGATCAAGGATGCGATCGTGTTTGCGCTCAACCCGCCTCCGATTCCCGAACTGGGCACCGCGACCGGCTTCAACTTCCGCCTGCAGGACCGCTCCGGCCGCGGCCATGACGCCCTGCTCGCCGCGCGCAATCAGTTGCTCGGCATGGCGGCCAAGAGCCCGGTGCTGGCCGGTGTGCGTCCGGAAGGACTGGAAGACGCGCCGCAGCTCCAGGTCGAGGTCGACCGCGACAAGGCTAGCGCGCTCGGCGTATCCTTTGCCGACGTCAACGCCACGCTCAGCGCCGCGCTCGGCTCGTCCTACCTGAACGATTTCCCGAACGAAGGCCGCCAGCAGCGCGTGATCATGCAGGCCGAGCCCGCGCAGCGCATGCAGCCGGAAGACCTGCGCCAGCTGTACGTGCGCAACGTTGCCGGGGAAATGGTGCCGATGGCCAGCTTCACCTCGGTGAAGTGGATCACCGGCCCGGTGCAGGTGGTGCGCTACAACGGCTATCCGGCGATGAAGATTGCCGGCCAGGCAGCGCCGGGCCACAGCAGCGGCGAAGCGATGCAAGAGATGGAACGCCTCGTTGGCCAGTTGCCGCCGGGCTTCGGCTTCGAGTGGACCGGCCAGTCGCGCGAGGAAAAGATTTCCGGCGCGCAGATGCCGATGCTCATGGCCCTGTCGCTGCTGGCAGTGTTCCTGGTGCTGGCCGCGCTGTATGAAAGCACCTCGATCCCGCTGTCGGTGATGCTGGTGGTGCCGCTCGGCGTGCTGGGCGCGCTGCTCGGCGTGACGCTGCGCGGCATGCCCAACGACGTGTATTTCAAGGTCGGCCTGATCACCATCATCGGCCTGTCGGCGAAGAACGCGATCCTGATCATCGAGTTCGCCAAGGACCTGCAGGCCGAAGGCAAGGATCTGCTGACCGCGACGCTCGAAGCGGCCAAGCTGCGCTTCCGTCCGATCATCATGACCTCGCTCGCCTTCATCCTCGGCGTGCTGCCGCTGGTGATCGCCTCCGGCGCCGGCTCTGCCAGCCAGCGTGCGATCGGTACGGGTGTCATGGGCGGCATGATCACCGCAACGGTGCTGGCGGTGTTCCTGGTGCCGGTATTTTTTGTCGTGGTGCGGCGCGTCTTCCGCGGCAGCGAGCGCCAGCGCAAGTTCTGGGCGTCTCATTCGCACCATCTGAGCGCCGAAGGAGAAAGTGTATGAAGACCCTGAAGTTCACGCTGCCGGTGCTGGCCGCCGCCGTGCTGTCGGCATGTTCGATGGCGCCGGTCTACCAGCGTCCGGACGCGCCCATCGCCACCGTCTATCCGGCCGAATCCGGTCCGGCGGCGGGGCAGATCGCCTATGTGACCGCCGACGCCGGCTGGCGCGAGTTTTTCCAGGACGCGCGCCTGCGCGCCCTGATCGAGACCGCCCTGGCGAACAACCGCGATCTGCGCACCGCAGCGCTGCGCATCGAGGAAGCTCGCGCGCAGTACAACGTGGTGGCCGCGGATACTCTGCCCAACGTTGCCGGCACAGCCTCTGGAACGCGCGGCCGTACCGCGGCGGCGACTTCGCCGACCGGCGCCTCCGTCGTCGGCAGCAACTACCAGGTCGGCCTGTCGCTTGCCGCGTTCGAACTCGACTTCTTTGGCCGGGTGCGCAGCCTCAACGAAGCCGCCCTGTCGCAATACCTTGCAACCGAGGAAGCGCAGCGCGCCGCGCATATCAGCCTGGTGGCGGAAGTGGCCAAGGCTTACCTGTCCGAGCGCGCGCTGGGTGAGCAGGAAGAGCTGGCGCGGCGCACGCTCGCCTCGCGCGAATCGGCACTCAAGCTCGCGCAGCAGCGTTTCGAGGTCGGTGCCTCATCGGCGCTGGACCTGAAGCAGAATGAAGTCCTCGCCCAGACCGCACGCGTCACGCTGGCCACCCTGAAACGGCAGCGCGGCCAGGCGCAGAACGCCCTGACCCTGCTCGCCGGCCGCCCGGTGAACGCGCTGCCGCAAGGCCTTCCCCTGTCCTCGCAAGGCATCGTCGCCGACCTGCCGGCCGGCCTGCCCTCCGATCTCCTCGGCCGGCGCCCGGACATCCGCGCAAGCGAACAGCGGCTCAAGGCGTCCAATGCCAACATCGGCGCCGCGCGGGCGGCTTTTTTCCCGCGCATCTCCCTGACGGCCGGCGTCGGCACCGCGAGTGGCGAACTGTCCGGGCTGTTCGATGGCGGCACCCGCACCTGGTCCTTCGTGCCGCAACTCGTGCTGCCCATCTTCGACGCCGGCCGCAACCGGGCCAACCTCTCGATTGCCGAGGTGCGCAAGAATATCGCGGTGGCCGATTACGAGAAGACCATCCAGGTCGCCTTCCGCGAGGTCGCCGACGCGCTCGTGGCGCGCGATGCGATCGACGAGCAAATCGACGCCCAGGCGCGCGTGCTGGATGCGCAGCGCGAACGCTTGAAACTGGCGGAACAGCGCTACCAGGGCGGGATCGCAAGCTCGCTCGACGTGCTCGATGCCCAGCGTGAACTGTTCTCCGCGGAACAGTCCCTGGTGCAGGCACAGCTGCTGCGCCTGACCAATGCGGTCGACCTGTACCGCTCCCTGGGCGGCGGGCTGAAGGAAACGGCCGGCTGAGGCGGCACAGGAACAAAGACGTGTGCAAGTTCTCTCATCATGGCGGTTCGCCTCCGATTGAACACCGGAGGAATGCATTGAAGAACAAGCGAGCGGCCGCCGGGGTCCTGACGGGCCTGCTGGCGGTCGCTTTCAATGCAACAGCGCAAGCGATTCCGTCGACCGTCGATGCGTGCAAGGCGCTCGACGTCGACATGGAGCGGCTCGCCTGTTACGACCGCATTTCCGGCCGGAACGCGCCGCCCGCACCCGACGTCATCGTCCAGCCGGACATGCCGGCTCCCGCAGCGCCGCCAGCCCGGTCTTCCTCCATGGCGGAACACTGGGAACTGGACCCGGCAAGCAAAAAAGGCACCTTCAATTTCCGCCCGCACCGGGAAAACTACATGGTGGCCACCTACAACCACCACCCGCACGAAGAGCCCTACCGGCCGTTTCGCCAGATCGACCCGAACGCCGACCTGGCCCACGGGGAACTGGCATTCCAGCTCGGGTTCAAGCTCAAGGTGGCGGAGAATCCCGGCAATTTGCCGGTCGACCTCTGGTTCGGCTACACCCAGCGCAGCTTCTGGCAGGCCGGCAACCGCGAGGCATCCAGCCCCTTCCGGGAATCCAACTATGAACCGGAACTGATGGCCGTCGTGCCGGCCAACCTCGATCTTCTCGGCCTGAAATTGCGTTTCGTGAATCTGGGCCTCGTGCACCAGTCGAACGGCGGCGGCTCCACCCTGTCGCGCAGCTGGAACCGGGCCTACCTGCAGGCGGGACTGGAACGCGGCGACTTCCAATTGCTGGCAAGGGTCTGGAAGCGCATCAATGAAGACCGGGAAGAGGACGACAATCCGCGCATTGCCGACTACATGGGGCACGGCGACCTGCTCGGCAGTTACCGCTGGCACGGGCATGAGTTCAGCTTGCTTACCCGCTACAACTTCAACACCGACAAGGGCGCCGCCCAGCTCGGCTGGGCTTTCCCCTTGACCAGCCGCTTGAAGGGTTATGTCCAGTACTTTTCCGGTTACGGCTACTCGCTCATCGACTACGATGCCTACCAGCGGGTGCTGGGCCTCGGCGTGCTGGTGACCTACTGAACTACTGAACGCAGGCGGGCGGCTTGCCTGCTATGCTATCGCCTCGCTGCAAATGGCAGAGATCGATGCACTTTCAAGTTTGCAACTATGGATGGAAATATGGCCGCTTTCTTGCCCCACGTCCAAACATCGGCACCGCACTGGTGTTAGATAGAAGCATTTTCCGCTCAAGCTCCCAGAACCCGTGCCCAAACCAACCATGACGACCGCCGCATCCGAAGCGCGATGATTAGGACCACTCCCCTCAATATCCTGCTTGTCGACGACGAACCCGCCAACCTCCTGGCCTTGGAGGCGGTGCTTCAGCCTCTCGGCGAAAACCTGGTCCGGGCCGAGTCCGGCGAGGAGGCCCTCAAGCATGTCCTGCGCATGGAGTTCGCCGTTGTCCTGCTCGATATCCGGATGCCGGGGCTGACGGGGTTCGAGACGGCCCGGCTCCTGCGCGACCACCCGCGCTCCGGCCAGCTGCCGATCATTTTCATCACCGCCGCCGAGGACAGCCGCTTTCCCGTCGAGGAAGCCTATGCGCTGGGCGCGGTGGATTACCTGACCAAGCCCTTCGTCCCCGCCGTCCTCCGCGCCAAGGTTGCGTTTTTCGTGGAGATGCATCGCAAGACGATGGAGCTTGCCCGCCTCGAGCGGCTGCGCCACGAGGCGGCGATGAGCGCCAAGGACGAGCGCATCCGCCTGATCCTCGACAATATCCGCGACTATGCCTTCATCGTGCTCGACGCCGACGGCCGGGTTTCGGAATGGAAGGGAGGCGCGGAATGCATCACCGGCTGGACGGAAGAGGAGGCGGCCGGGCAGCCCGTGGACATCCTGTTCACCGAAGAGGACCGCGCCGCCGCTTATCCGGAAACGGAAATGGCCGAGGCCAGGGAAGCCGGACGCGCCGAAGACCAGCGCTGGCATGTGCGCAAGGACGGCTCCCGCTTCTTCGCCGACGGCATCCTGCTGGCGCTCCACGACAGCCAGGGCATCCAGCACGGCTACGCGAAGATCTTCCGCGACGTCACCGCCCAGCGCCTGGCCGATGAAGCCTTGCGGGCGAGCGAAGCGCGTTACCGTACCCTGATCGAATCCATCGACGAGGGCTTTTGCATCGTCGAAATGCTGTACGACGAACACGGCAAGGCGGTCGATTACCGGTTCCTCGAAACGAATCCGGCATTCGAGAAACAGACCGGCCTGAAGAACGCCGCCGGCCGGACCATCCGCGAACTGGTGCCCGATCATGACGCCCACTGGTTCGAGGCTTACGGCCACGTCGCCCGGACAGGTGAACCGAAGCGCTTCATCGAAGAAGCCGTGGCAATGCGGCGCTGGTTCGATGTCTACGCATCGCCATCCGGCGAACCGGGAAGCGGAAAAGTCGCATTGCTCTTCACCGACATCACCGAGCGCAAGCGCGCCGACGAAGACATCCGGAGGCTGGCCGCGAACCTCTCCGAGGCCGACCAGCGCAAGAACGAGTTCCTCGCCACCCTGGCCCATGAACTGCGCAACCCGCTAGCGCCGCTGCAGGGCGGCATCGACCTGCTGCGGGAGACCGCCGACAGTCCGGCCACGGTGCACCGCGTGCGCGACCTGATGGAGCGGCAGCTCAAGCATCTTGTGCACCTGGTCGACGACCTGCTCGACATCGCCCGGATCACCGGCAACCAGCTCTCGCTCAGGAAAGAGAGCATCGACCTGAAGAGCCTGGTGGAAAGCGCGGTGGAAACCAGCCAGCCCCTGGTTGCCGCCAGCCGACATCAGCTGATGATCAAGATCCCTGACGAACCCATCCATCTGCAGGCGGACCCGACGCGGATCGCGCAAGTGCTCGGCAACCTGCTCAACAACGCCTGCAAATACACGCCGCCCGGCGGGCGGATCACCATTGCCACCCGACGCAACGGCAACGAAGCAGTCATCACCGTCTCCGACGACGGCATCGGCATTCCGCCCGAGTCGCTGCCAGCCGTGTTCGACATGTTTACCCGCGTCGGCCGCGGCGGGACCGGCGGACAGGGCGGCCTTGGCATCGGCCTCAGCCTGGTCCGGCGGCTGGTGGAACTGCATGGCGGATCGGTGACCGCGGACAGTCCGGGCTCAGGCGGCGGGACGACCTTCACAGTCCGCCTGCCGGCGCTATCGCTCGACGGCGTCCTCCCGCCCGCTCCCGCAACGGTAACCGAGAACGCAGACGGTCCGGCCGCAAAAGCGCTGCGCATCCTCATCGCAGACGACAATACGGACGCGGCGGCCAGCCTGTCTGCCCTGCTCGAAGTCAACGGACATTCCACCCGCCTGGCCGCGGATGGCCGCCAGGCGCTGCAAACGGCGCGCGACTTCCGGCCCGACGTCGTTTTCCTCGATATCGGTATGCCCGGAATGAACGGCTATGAAGTGGCGCGTGAATTGCGCAGGACAGACGGCATGGACAATGCCGTCCTCATTGCCTTGACCGGCTGGGGCTCGCAGGACGACCAGGCGCGCTCCAGGGCGGCGGGATTCGACCACCACCTGACCAAGCCGGCCAGGTTTGCCGAGATCGAGCGATTGCTGCATCGCCTTTCCTGAATTAAAGTCCTTCAAGCTCCATTCTTCCCATGAATATGGGATACCCAATCCCCCGACAAGGGTGAGAATGTATCCACAAAGCAATATTTTCAGGTGGCGGGGATATGAAGTTTGATCGACTGGTTCAAAAGTTCGCCGGCGACGATCCGAAAATGGCCCGGCTCGTCACGTACTGGAGCGTCACCGTCCTCCTCTACCTGCTGTGCATCGGGATCCTGTGGATCGAGGCCTTGTCCGGCGTGGCGGACACGACGCCCACCGCCCGCCTCACCGCCCTCGCCTTTTCCGGCCATTTCCTGTTCTACCACCTCATCCGCAGGAGCAAGCAGCTCAATCTCGCCCCGGCGGAACTGTCGGTCTACCAGGGCTGCTTTGCGATTGTCGTGACGGTGCTCGGCTATACCCTGGTCGGGCCGATGCGTGGCGCGACCCTGGTCGTGCTGCTGGTGATCCTCGTCTTTTGCGCCTTCACGCTGGAGGCAAGGACGACGCGGGCGATGAGCGTGTTCGCAGTCGTGCTGCTTGCGATCGTCATGCTTTACATGCGGATCTCGGCGCCGCAGCGTTTCGACGCCAAGATCGAGATCATGCACTTCGTCCTGATCGGTACGATGGTCGTCGTGGTCGGTGTGCTTACCGGCCGCATGAGCGACCTGCGCGCGACGCTCAAGCGCCAGAAGACCGAGCTGGCGGACGCGCTGGCCCGCATCCAGGACCTCGCCACGCGCGATGACCTCACCATGCTGCCCAACCGCCGGCACATGACAGGTCTGCTTGCCGAAGAAGAGCGCCGGCGCGAGGTAAGCCACCATCCCGCCTGCCTGGCGCTGATCGATATCGACTGGTTCAAGAAGATCAACGACACCTACGGCCACGAGGCAGGCGACCAGGCCTTGCGCACCTTCGCGCAGGAAGGACGCAAGGTCTTGCGCGGGCACGACGTGTTGGCGCGATGGGGCGGCGAGGAATTCCTTCTCCTGCTGCCCGGCACCACGCTGGCGGATGCGCAGTCGGTGCTGGAGCGTTTCCGGCGGCAGGTCGAGCAGCTGCGCTGCGCCCACGAGGAGCGCTCTTTCGGCGTGACCTTCTCGGCCGGCCTGGTCGAACTGGCGGAAAGCGAAGCCTGCAGCGATGGGATCAGGCGCGCCGATGCATTGCTGTACCAGGCCAAGTCAAGCGGGAGGAACCGGGTGATGGCCGCCGCCGAGGCCCGCGTCTCTTAAAGCGGGACAACACCGCAGGCAAGCCGTCCCCCGCCGCCGCCGAGCGGCGCGGGATGGTCGGCATGGTTGTCGCCGCCCGCATGCACCATCAGCGAGCGCCCCTTCAGGTCCGCCAGCTTCAGGCGCGGCGCCAGCACCGGATTGCCGGCATTGCCGTTCGTGTCAACGTAGAGCGCCGGCAGGTCGCCCAGATGCCCGTCGCCCCAGGGATGGCCGTGCTTCTTCGTCGCCGCCGGGTCGTAGTGGCCGCCCGCTGCCAGCGCCGCCACCATCTTTCCATCCTTCTCGCGCGCATCACAGCTCGCATTCTCATGCACATGGAAGCCGTGCAAGCCCTGCGGCAAGCCTGTCAGCGCCGGGCTGAACAGAAGGCCGTACCCGGTTTCGCTCACCACCACCTGCCCTACCGCCTTCCCGATGCCCTTGTCGTCGACAAGGTGCAGCGGCACCGTCACATTCGCCATCGCCGCCGCACTCATCGACATCGCCGCAAGCGCCATCACGACCAATCCAGGTTTCATACCTTCTCCTTCTCTCATCAGTAGTTTGAAAAACAATTTGCCCGTTGATCGGTGCCGGGCCGGCACTTTTCGGAAATGCGTACCTCAGGGATTCCTGCGCGCGTGCCAGAGGTAGCGCCAGGTCACGCCCGGGAAAGCCAGTACCGCAAAGAAGGCCAGGCTCACCGGCCACAACGACCACTCGGCCACGGGCAGGCTTCCGGCGAGCACGGTGCAGAATGCGATCCATACGCAATACAGCACGAGGAATTTCGCCAGCCGCAGCGCCGTTCCCTTCGGCGCGCCGGCCAGGAAAGGCAGGTTGGCCAGAACCAGCGCGGCGAGGACGGCGAGCACGACGGCAGCGGAGGTATCCATCACAGGCTCCCGTATGAATGCAGGCCCGACAGGAACATGTTCACGCCGAGGAAAGCGAACAGCGTGACGAAAAACCCGGCAAGCGCCCACCACGCCAGCACCGCGCCGCGCAGGTTCTTCACCAGCCGGCAGTGCAGCCATGCGGCATAGTTGAGCCAGACGATGAGCGCCCAGGTTTCCTTCGGGTCCCAGGACCAGTATCCGCCCCAGGCCTCGGCCGCCCACAGCGCGCCGAGGATGGTCGCGATCGTGAAGAACACAAAGCCGAGGGCGACGCACTTGTACATCAGCTCGTCGATCCATTCGCGGGAAGGCAGGCGCGACGCCATGCGTCCCTGCCCGGCGGCCAGCCATGCAATGCCGAGCATGGCGGCGATCGAGAAGGCGCCGTAGCCGACGAAGTTGGTCGGCACATGGATTTTCATCCAGTACGATTTCAGCGCCGGGATCAGTGGCTGGATGCCGTGGGCGCCGCGTGCCGCGCCATACCAGAACAGGAAGGCCACGGCCGCGCTCACCGCGGGCATCACGAAAGCGCCGAGCACGCGGTCCCCCAGCCGCCCTTCGAGATGCAGGTAAAGCAGCGTCGTGATGACCGTGAACAGCACGAAGACTTCATACAGGTTGGACACCGGGATATGGCCGACGTCCGCGCCCACCAGGTAAGACTCGTGCCAGCGCACGAACAGACCGGCCAGTCCGAACAGGCAGGCGGCCCACGCCGTGCGTGCGGCGTGGCGCAGCCATTGCCGGTCGCCCCGGGCGGCACCGGCGATGTACAGCAGCGTGGCGCTCCAGACGCAAAGCCCCATCCACATGATCGCCGTCTGGCTCGACAGCAGGTACTTCAGCAGCACCGAGGACTCCCCGCGTGCAAGATCGCCGTCGTACAGCGCCAGTGCAAAAATGCTCATTGCTGCTGTCCCGTAGCTCAGACCCTGGATCGGGCGCCAGCGCATGCCGGCGGCAGCGAGCGCCGCGCCGGAGAGGATGAGGATGCCCGCGTCCCAGGCATCCATCGCATTGAAGTAACGGAACAAGGCGAGGCAGGTGCCGGCGCCGACCGCGATGGCGAACAGCCAGTCGACCGGCCAGAAGCGCCTGCGCGTGGTGGGAATGGCAAGGGGATAGGCGGATGACATCATGAATTCAGCTCCTGGAATGAATCAGGTTGAGAAGTGCGGCGCGGTGCTCGATGAACTCGGCCTGCAGGCCCGGCAGCGGACGGTTGGCCGCCAGCCCGACGAAGACCTTGCCGACCGACGGCAGCACCCAGATCCACAAGCGGCGCTCGCGTACGAAATACATCGCGCAGGTGCCGAGCGCCAGCATGGCCATGCCGAGGTAGACGATGGCCGCACCCGGCGCCCGCGTCACCTGCAGGGCGGAGGAATGGACCTGCTTGTATCCGGTGAGATCGAGGTACAGGCCGATGCCGGATTCGGCCGCATCGCTATAGGCGATCAAGCTGTCGCGCACAAAGCGCGAAGATGCGTCGCCGGCGGATTCGTCATGCAGGATGGCGGCGGCGCGCTGCAGCAGGTCCACATACAGCGGCGCCGCCTTGTCCTGTTCCGCGCCCGGCACGCCGGCCTCGACCATCTCGGCCACGGCGCGGAATCCCTTTTCGGCAAACGAATCGAGCAGGAGCACGGTACTGCGCTCGATCGCCCCAGCCAGCTCGCGGTTCTGCACCCGCGCGGCGACCGTCCTGGCGGCATGCTCGCGCGCCTCCGGACGTTGCATCGCCGCCGAAAAACGGCGGTAGGCTGCCAGCTTGCCGTCGCCGTCCGCCGGAAGGCGCACATAGCGCATGGACGACTGCTGCGCATCGCGCTTGCCGATGACGAAGTAGCGCGCGCCCTGCACGTCCAGCGGCCGCATGAAGACTTCCCATTCGCTGGCCTGACCGAGCGCGTCGCGCAGGCGGAAGGAGAGCGACGCGCCGACATCGTGCATGTCGCCCTGGGCCGCCGGTACAAACCACGTTCCGCCTTTGTCCTGCTCGCCGGAAAAGACATTGACCGCACGGAAATCCGTGAATTCGATGCGATAAGCCTCTCCGCCCAGCAGTACCGGCGCGTCGCCGCCAACCCGCCCGGCTATTGCCGCGGGCGCAGCCTCGCCGTCGAGCGGCACGAGTTCGAGCGCAAGCGAGGTGCCGCCGTCGCCGAATCCCGACTGGTAAAAGGTGATGCCCTTGTAGGTGAACGGGTGGTTGACCTGCAGCCTCGCCTCACGGCGGGTGTCGCCATCGATGATTTCGATGTCGCTCACGAAGTCCTTGGCCTGGCCGTTGCTGTAATGCTCGACTTGGAAGCGCTTGAGGCGTACCGAGAACGGCAGTTCCTGCAACAGATAACCGTCCTTCATGGGGAGAAAAGCGGCGTTTCCGGTGCCGCCCTCGTTCAGGTTGAGCACCGCACGAAAGGAACCGCCCTCGTCCAACCGGCTTTGCGGCGGCACCTCCGCCGGCGGAAGGTCGCGGGTCTCCGGCACGATTTCGCCGCGCATCATTCCCAGCCGCAGACCGATGTTGCCGTCGATCAGACCGCCGACGCAGATCAGGACAATGGCGGCATGGACAAGCAGATAGCCCATGCGGCGCATGCCGCCGGCCCGCGCCGCGAGCACGTAACCGCCGTTCTGCAGTTCCCTCGTGACAAAGCGGAAATTCCGCGTGCGCAGATAGGCCCCGGCGCGGGCGCGCAATGTGGAATCCGGACGGACAGCATCCAGCTCAGCCGAGCAGGGAAGCTGCATCAGGCTTTGCAGGCTCTTCTGCTCACGGAAGCTGCGCATCTCGCGCAGCATCGAAGGCGTGTGCTGCGCCAGGCACAGCGCGGTCGACACCGCCATGAATCCCAGCAGCCCGAGGAACCAGCTTGCGTGGTAGACGTCGGTAAGCCCGGTCATCGCAAACAGCGTGGCCCAGAACTCGCCATAGCGTCCCACATACACTGCCGTGGGCTGCCCCTGCTCCAGCACGGAGCCGATGGCCGAGGCGATGGCCACGACCGTCAGGATGGCGATCGCGAAGCGCATGGAGCGCAAGAGTTGGATGAAGGCTTTCATGTTCGCGCGGGTACGGGTTGTTGGACGGGCCGGCGCGCGTGCAGCAGGCGATACGCGGCCGGAATCACGATCAGCGAAAACAGCGGCGCGGTCACCATGCCGCCGATCAGGGGCGCGGCGATACGCTGCATGACATCGGCGCCCGCCTCGTCGGACAACATGACGGGAATCAGGCCGCCGAGGATCACGGCGACGGTCATCGCCTTCGGACGCAGCCGCAGCAAGGCGCCGGCAACGATCGACTCCCGCAGGTCCGCGCCCGACTCCAGCGCCTGGTCGAGATAGAGCAGCATCACGATGCCGAACTCTGCGGCAACGCCGGCCAGTGCGATCAGGCCGACGGCCACGGCGACCGATAACTGATAGCCGAGGAGATACACCAGCCACAATCCGCCGATCAGCGAAAACGGCAGGCACAGCAGCACCAGCCCGACCTTGGCGGCATTGCGAAGGTGGATATACAGCAGCAGCGCCACCAGCGCCAGCGTGAGCGCCGCGGCGGACCAGAGGCGCGCCTTGCCATGCTCGAATTGCAGGTACTGCCCCTGCCATGCAAGCGAGTAGCCCGGATCGAGCCTCAGTTCCCTGTCGAGCACGTCCCTCGCCGTCTCCAGGTAGCCGCCGGCATCCGGCGTCGACAGGTCGACATACACATAGGCCACCGGCCGCGCGTTCTCGCTCTTGATTTCCGCCACGCCGTCGGCAACCTGGACCTGCGCCACGCTGCCGAGCATGACCAGGCTGCCGTCGGGCGCCTTCAGGCGGATTTCGGCCAGCGCCGAGGGCGATCCGCGCGCGGCGCGCGGATAGCGCAGCGTGATCGGGAAGCGGTCGCGGCCGTCGATCACGGTGCCTGCGTTTTCCCCGCCCACCGCGCTTTGCACCGCGCGCTGGATCTCGGCCACGCTCAGCCCGCGCCGCGCGGCCTGTTCGCGGTTGATATGAATATCGATATAGCGCCCCGCCCCGACTCGTTCGGCAAAGACCGAGCGCGTGCCGGGCACGTCGCGCAGCAACTGCTCGGCCTCGATCGCCAGTTCCTGCAGACGGCGCGGATCGGGCCCGCTGATCTTGACGCCCAGCGGCGTGCGGATGCCGGTGGCCAGCATGTCGATACGCGTCTTGATCGGGTGGCCCCAGGAATTGGTGAGTCCCGCCAGGCGTACCGTTTCATCGAGCCGCCGTATCAGGTCTTGCGTGGTGCCGCCGTTCGGCCATGCGCTGCGCGGCTTGAGCATGATGGTGGTTTCCAGCATGGACAGCGGCGCCGGGTCGGTTGCCGTGTCGGCGCGGCCGGCCTTGCCGAATACGCGGGCGACTTCCGGCATGGCGGCGATCAGGCGGTCGGTGCGTTGCAGGATGTCCGCCGCCTCGTCCACGGAAACACCGGGCAAGGTGGTCGGCATGTAGAGCAGGTCGCCCTCGTCCAGCGGGGGCATGAATTCGCTGCCCAGGCGCGACAGCGGAATGGCGACGGTTGCCAGCAGCAGCACGGCGATGGCGGCGGTGTGTACCGGGTAGCGCAGCGCGGCGTCCAGTACCGGACGATACAAGCGCGCCAGCAGCCGGTTGAGCGGATTGTCCGCCTCCGCCCTCACCCGGCCGCGGATCGCGTAGCCCATCAATGCCGGCGTGAGGGTCACCGCAAGAATCGCCGCTGCCGCCATCGCGTAGGTTTTGGTGTAGGCCAGGGGCGCAAATAGCTTCGCCTCCTGTCCTTCCAGCATGAACACCGGCATGAAGGAGAGCGTGATCACGAGCAGCGAAAAGAACAGCGCCGGCCCGACCTCGATCGCGCTACGGCGCACCAGCGGCCAGAGGTCGGCGGAGAGGCCGCCCTGCGCCTGACGGCGTTCAATCTGCCGGTGCAGGTTCTCGATCATGACGATGGAAGCATCGACCATCGCCCCCACCGCAATCGCGATGCCGCCGAGCGACATGATGTTTGCCGTCACGCCTTGCAGGCGCATGATCCACAGCGCGACGAGGATGCCGACAGGCAGGGTGACGATCGCCACCAGCGACGAGCGCAGGTGGAAAAGAAACGCGCCGCATATCACCGCCACGGCCAGCGATTCTTCGATCAGCTTGGTGCGCAGCGTGCCCACCGCCCGTTCGATCAGGCCGGAGCGGTCGTAGGTGGTGACGATCTCGACGCCTTCCGGGAGGGATTTCTGCAGCTCGGCCAGGCGCTTCCTGACGCCCTCGATGGTCGCCAGCGCATTCTCGCCATGGCGCATGATGACGATGCCGCCGGTCACCTCGCCCTTGCCGTCCAGCTCGGCCACGCCGCGTCGTGGCTGCGGGCCGGTGGAGACATGGGCAAGCTGGCGCAGGCGCACGGTATTGCCCTCGCCGTCGGTCATCACGGGAATGTCGGCGAAATCGGACGGGGAACGCAGATAGGCTTCGGAGCGCACCAGGTATTCCGCGCGTGCCATCTCGAAGGCGCCACCGCCCGCGGCCTGGTTAGCGTTGCGCACGGCCTCGGCCACCTGGTCCATGCCGATCTTGAACGCCGCCAGTTTCGACGGGTCGACTTCCACCTGGAACTGCCGCGCCATGCCGCCCAGGCTTGCCACCTCGGCCACGCCCGGCACGCCCTGCAGTTCGAGGCGCAGGTAGGTATCCTGCAGCGAACGCAGGCGGTCGGGCGGCGTGCGGCCGCTGCGGTCGACCAGCGCATATTCATAGACCCAGCCGACCCCGGATGCCGCCGGCCCCAGCGTAGGCGTCGCGCCCGCCGGCAGGCGCCCGGCTAGCTGGCTCAGGACTTCCATCACGCGCGAGCGCGCCCAGTAGAGGTCGGTACCGTCGTGGAAAATGACGTAGAGATAGGATTCGCCGAACATCGAGAAGCCGCGCACCGCGCGCGAGCCCGGCACGCCGAGCAGCGCGGCGGCCAGCGGATAGGTCACCTGGTCCTCGATGAATTGCGGCGGCTGCCCCGCCAGCTCGGTCTTGACGATCACCTGGACATCGGACAGGTCGGGCAAGGCGTCCAGCGGCAGCTTGCGCAGGGAATCGATGCCGGCCAGTACCAGCACGAAGCAGATGGCAAGCACCAGCCCCCGGTTGCGGATCGACCAGTCGATGAGGCGTTCGATCATGACGAATGGCCTCCGCCGTGCGTCTTGCCGTGATGCCGGTGCGCCGCATGCTCATCGAGCCGCGGCCTTGCCGCGTTCGCCGCCATCCGCCCCTGCATCGCCTGCATGGAAGCGGCAGCGTCGAGCAGGAACTGGCCGTTGACGGCGACTTGCGTGCCGCGGCCGATCCCGTTCAGGATTTCGACCGCATCCTCGTTCTCGGCGCCGGTGGCTACCTTCACGCTGCGGAAATGGCCGTTCCCTTCGCTGACCACCACGAAATCGCCGCGGCCGGTGCGGATCACGGCATCGCGCGGCACGGTGAGCGCGCGGCGCGCACCCGTCCGGATGCTTGCCTCGGCCAGCGTGCCGGGCGGGAAGTCGCCCCTGGTGTTGGACAGCGCAAGCCGCAGTTTCGCGGTACGCGTGGCAGGATCGACCTGGAGCGCGGACAGGTCCACGCGGGCCTGCGCCGTGCGCGACTTGTCGAGCGGCGAAGTGAGGACGATGACATCGCCGTTCCTGATCCACGCAAGCTGGTCGGGGAACACAGTCACTTCCGCCCAGGCGCTGCCAGTGTCGGCATAGGCGAGGATCTGCTGCATCGGATTCACGTAACTGCCTTCGCGCGCGCTCACCGACGTGACGACGCCGTTGTGCGCGGCGCGCACCGGGACCACGTCGATGACTCTGCGGTCCTTTTCCAGTGCCGCGACCGATTCCGGCGTCATGTCCGCGGCCAGCAGGCGGTCGCGCGCGCGGAAACGTTCCTTGGCCAGGCTGCCGAGCATGGCGCTGTTGCCCGCGCCCATGCCGTTGCTGTTTTCCAGCAGCGACTCGCGCCGCGCCAGCAAGTCGAGATACTCGCGCTGGCGCTGCTGCAATTCGGGAGAATAGATTTCATACAGCAACTGCCCCTTGCGCACCGCCTGCCCCGGTCCGCGCACGTGCATGCGTCGTATCCAGCCTTCGACCCTGGGATTGACGGAAACGGCCCGGCTCTCATCGGCCGAAATCGCCGCAAAGCCGGCGACGGCGCGATGCATGTCGCTTTCGGTTGCCGCAGCAACGCGCACGCCCATGCGCTCCTGCGTCTGCTGGTCCACATGCACAAGCTGCGTGTTTCCCGATGCGCCGCTGTCGGCGATCTTGACCAGGTGCATGCCGCAGATCGGGCAGCTGCCGGGGCCGTCCTTCACCACATCCGGGTGCATCGGGCAGGTGTATTTGTCGGCTTTGCCGGCCGCCCCGCGCGCCGCCACCGTGTCGTGCGCCGCCAGGTGCATATTGCCGGCCGTGAGGACGCGCATGGCGCCGTACGCGCCCGCCACGGAAAGCGCCGCCGCGCACGCGCCGAGCATTGTTCGTCTGTCGATTCCCATGTCCGGGTTCCTGTATTGATGTTTGTCTGGAAGGCGGAGGACGCCCTTACCGCACGTCCTCCGCCAGGGGCTCAGCGCACCAGGATGTTGTCGCCCTTGCCCATCTTCGGGTCGGCATCCTTGCTGAACTGCAGGATCGCGATTGCGCCGGTCAGTGCCTGGCGCAGCGAGTGCGAGACGAGCGCGTTGGCGCCTTCCACCGGAGAGATCAGGTCGAAGGACGCGGCGTCGCCGGGCGCCACGGTGTAGGTCTGCAGGCCGTGCAGCACGTTCTTCGGGTTGCCGCTCGGGTAGACGCGGTCCCAGATGCCGGCGATCGGGTGGAAGGCGGAGAACTCGTTCACACCCGCGTTGACGAAGTGGATGCGCACACGCTCGCCGGGCTTGGCCTGCAACATGCGCGTGGCGGCCGGGTCATGCACCGGGTCGTACTTGAAGACGCTGCCGTTGAACATGACGTTGCTCCACTTGTTGGCCATCATGTCGGCCTGGCTGTCCGGATTCGGATACAGCTCGGACTGGATCAGCACGTATTCACGGTCGGCCTTGGGCAGCGCCTTGTCATCCTTCGGATCGACGATGATCGCGCCGAACATGCCGCGCGCGATGTGCTGGATCATCGGGTCGGAGCCGCAATGGTAGTAGAAGACGCCCGGATAATCGGCGGTGAAGCGGTAGGTGCCCTGCTCGCCCGGCTTGATCGACTCGAAGTCCTTCACCACGTCCACGCGCGCCGCGTGGAAGTCCACCGAGTGCGAGTTCTTGCTGCTCTTGTCGTTGATCAGCGTGAACTCGACGACGTCGCCTTCCGTCACGCGGATCACGGTGCCCGGCACCTGGCCGTCGAAGGTCCAGGTGCGGTACATCGTCCCCTTGTTGTCGATCGGCAGGTCGATTTCCTTGGCGGTCAGCGTCACCTTGACGGTTTTCGCCTGGGCGCCGGCGCTGGCGAGCATGGCCAGCGCGACCGTGGCCGCGGCCACGAGTGATGTTCTTTTCATTTTGCTTCCCTTGTTGATGTTGAAAACTTATTTGCTCGTCGTCTTGCTGACGAAGCGCAGGTAACTCACCATTTCCTTGATCTGATCGTCGTTAAGCACTCCCTCCCATTTCGGCATAAGCACCGACTTGCTCACGGCCAGGCCGCCGCCCTTGATCGACTTGAACAGCGTCTCGTCGGGCGTATCGGCCATCGCCTTGGTGTCGGTGTGGTCGCGCGGTTTCACCGCCATGTCCCTGCTGTTGATCCCGTTGCCGTCGCGGTTCACGCCATGGCACTGGACGCAGTAGGTGTTGTAGAGCTTGATCGAGTTGGCATGCGGCTCCTGCGCCGCGGCGCCTGCGGCGGCCGACAGCAGCGCGAAGCCGAGGGCTGCTCGCTTGAATCCAGTACGAATCATTTCTTCTCCGCTGACTTGAGGGTTGAGATATAGCCGGCGAGCTTCTGGACATCCGCGTCGTTCAGCTCAAGCCTGGGCATCCAGACATGCGGATCGAACTTGTGCGGGTCTTTCACGTACGCCACCACGTAATCGGGCTGCAGGCGATCGCCGGCCGTGTACAACTCCGGGCCGGAGATGCCGCCGGCATTCGGCTTCGACGAGTGGCAGGAGGTGCAGCCGCGCAGCTTGGAGAACAGCATCGATGCGAAGGAGGCGTTCACCGGTTCGTTCTTGAACGCGCCCTTTTCCACCAGACCCTCGGGTTTCAGCGCCATCAGGGCGTCGGCGACGGCCGTCGCATCGGCTGCGGACAGCTTCGGATGCGGCGCCAGTTGCGCGGCATCGATGATGTCCGGACCCTTGCCGTCCGCCCCCTTGGCCGACTTCGGCGGCAGCACGCCGCCAGCGCGGATCACGGTGGGGTTCTGCAGCCAGCCCACCATCCAGTCACGGTTGAACTTCAGGCCGGCGTAATGCAGGTCCGGGCCCTTCCTTTCCCACAGGCGGTCGACCGAAGCCTTTTCCGGCTTGGTCACGGCGTGGCAGGCGACACACTGCTGCTTGATCAGGTCTTGCCCGCCGGCGGCCCATCCATTCAGGGCGGCCGCGGCGAGCGCGATGGCGCTTAATGCATGCTTGGCTTTCATTGATTGCTCCGGTTATTGGATCAGCTGGCCCTTGAAGACGTCGTCGGTGTAGATGCCGGGACCTTTCTTCAGCGACTCTTCGTAGTAGAAGTTCGGCTGGAACTTCTTGTTCTTCCACGGATACCAGGCATCGTCATGCTTGATCTCGGTGTACTCGACCACGGTCATGATCCCGCCGTGCGGACGGTCGCCGTTCATGGTGTGGGTATCGACGTGGTCGTGGATCATCCAGCGGCCCGGGTTGTCGGCCGTGAAGATGATGTCGTAGCGCTCGCCCGGGCCGACGAGGACGGTGTCGGCATGGATCGGATTGGTCAGCGGGAAGCCGTCCTTGAACGCGATCTGGAATACGTGACCGTGCAGGTGGATGCTGTGCACCAGGTCGCCGGCGCCGATCAGGCGCAGCCGGACGACGTCGCCCTTGGAGACGCGCAGCGGCTGGGTGTCCGGGAAGGAGCGGCCGTTGATGGTGAAGTAGTCGAACTTGTCGCCCGGCAGTCCGCCGAAGCCCGGCTTGTTCGCATACTTGGAATCCCAGTCGGACAACATGAGGATGAAGTCCTTGGTGACCTTTTTCTCCAGCGCGGTCGGCTTTTTCGGGCGCACGATGAACGGCCCCCACATGCCGCGCAGCGCCACGTGCTCGTTCACATTGACGTGGCAGTGGTACCACATCGTGCCCGACGGTTCTGCGATGAACTTGTAGGTATAGCTTTCGCCGGGCTTGATGCCTTCCTGCGTCACGTCCGGCACGCCATCCTGCCGCCACGTGCCCCGCTGCAGCATGCCGTGCCAATGGATGGTGTGCGGCAGCGCCGTCAGGTTGTTGACGTTGACCGTGATCTCGTCGCCTTCGTCGACATAGAACAGCGGCCCCGGCACCTGTCCGGCGAAGGCGAAGGTGTGGTACTGCTGCTTTTCCACCAGCGTGATGCGCGTGTCTTCGATATTCATTTCGAAGTCGCGCTTGGCCGCATGCGCGGTGAGCGATGAGAACAGGCTGGCGAACATCAGCCACAACAGGAACGCAGCCCTCGTCAGGGGCCGAAGATGGATACGCATAGACACTCCCTTTTAAACAAATATTTTTAATACTTGTTTTAAGTTAAAAAAAATGCCGCGAGGCAGGTTTGGCGCTTCTTCGAGCGCCTGAGCTTATTGATCTAAATCAAGTAAACTATATACTTCTTTAAAACATGGTGCAACAAAGAAATGGAGAAAATGGCCAGTAACCGGCCGTGGGATAGGGGTATTTGATTTTCGTCCATTCTCCGATGAACGACACTGGATTCCCGCGTGCGCGGGAATGACGGGGGGAGAGAAAGCGGGAAATCAACCTCCAGCGCCCGCGTGCGGGCCGCACAAGTAGCGCCCTTCGCCACTCCCCACGTCATTCCGGCGAAGGCCGGAATCCAGTGGCGTTTGGCGCGCCCGTCCTGTCTCCGATGAACGACGCTGGATTCCCGCTTTCGCGGGAATGACGGGGTGAGAGGAAGCGGGGAATCAGTGGACGGCGCCCGCATGCGGGACGAGGAGGTAGTGTCCTTCGCCCCTCCTCACGTCATTCCAGCGAAGGCCGGAATCCAGTGGCGTTACGATGTACCTGTCCTACTAAACCGCGTCGGCCTTCGCCTTCGCCTTGACCGAGGGATAGATGCGCACCGGGGAAGGCATGAGCTTTTTCTTCCCCGGCTTTTCCGGCACCAGCAGTTCGTCGAGCGTGACGGCATCGAGCACGTTCAGGAACGAGCGCGTCGCGGTGACCAGCACGCCCTGCAGCTTGCACGAAGGCGACAGCACGCAGCGGTTGTTTTCCCGGTCGAAGCACTCGGCCATGTGGAAATCGGTTTCCGTCCAG